>CAWHCQ010000013.1:0-150618 GCA_963827755.1 uncultured Gammaproteobacteria bacterium | reverse complement strand
TACCAGCCGTGACGACCTATCCATTCGAATCCGCGGCTGAGGCACACCGCGACCTTGAGTCCGGCCAGACCATCGGCAAACTGGTACTGACCTGCAGGAAATAACCTTGCGATGTTTGCGGCCTGGCGAGAATATTGGCTCTTCCCCAAATCGAGTGGGTAGATTACCGTTGTAGGGCCGAATTCATTCGGCCAAGTACCTTGCCATCAGAAAGAATACGTCTCGTCTAAATTGATGTGTTGCCCACTGGATCAGGGGAAGATCCAGAATATGTACAGCGTTTATGAGTGGTAACTGGTTAGTGCACTAGCCCGGCACAGCTGGCTTTTGTGTTTTCTTTCTGAGCAACTTGGCTTTACGGTTGATCGCGGCACTGCTCACCGCATCGTCGCCGACGTGGGCGTTGCCGCGCTGCCTGCGCAAGATCCATTTGTCGCTGCCGTTCCCGGTAGCGCGCCTTCTGCTCACTCGATGATTTGTCATGGCAGCGGGGACAGCTCACCCCCGGCTGGTACAGCTCACTGGCCTTATCGGCCTCGGTAATCGGCAGGCGGCAGGCATTGCACTGATCGTAACTGCCCTTCTCCAGCTTCTGATTGACCGTGACACGATCATCAAATACAAAACACTCGCCTTCCCACAGCGTCTCGTCCTGCGGGACTTCCTCGAGGTACTTCAGGATGCCGCCCTTGAGGTGGTATACCTCTTCGAAACCCTGCTCTTTCAGGTAGGCCGTCGATTTCTCGCAGCGAATGCCGCCGGTACAGAACATGGCAACTTTTTTATGTTTTTTCGAATCAAGATTCTCACTCACAAACCGGGGGAATTCACGGAATGATTCGGTAGCAGGATTGATCGCATCTTTAAACGTACCCACTCCCACCTCGTAATCATTTCGGGTGTCCACCAGCAACACATTCGGGTCGCTGATGAGCCGGTTCCACTCGCGCGGACTGACGTAGGTACCCACCACGCGCCGCGGGTCGAGTCCGGGCACACCCATGGTGACGATTTCCTTCTTGAGCTTTACCTTGGCACGCTTGAATGGCAAGCCGTCGGTAAAGGACTCCTTGCAATCGATATCCGCCAGGCGCGGATCGCTGCGCAGCCAGGCCAGCAAGACATCGATACCCGCGCGGGAAGCGGCGACCGTACCATTGATGCCTTCACTGGCGAGCAACAGGGTGCCGCGCACCTGATTCACCTGCATTACCTGAAGCAGGGGCTCGCGTAAATCCCGGTAATCATCCAGGGCGGTGAACTTGTAGAGGGCACAAACAACTGTTCGGGACATGGAAAATAACCGTGTGAAAATCCGGGACATGCACCCGGTGCAGGCGAACAGCGCTTATTATAAGGCCTGGAACGGCTGAATACATGTCCTCTGAGGCTGCCCGGCGGCCCTTATCGCGGCCACCCTCGATGCCGGTACCCGCGTATGCCCGGGCATTGCGCAGGCCTGAGAGGATCGTGACCCGCCCCGCATCGTCCGGACCGTTGCGGCAGGCCGGCATGGCAACCGGACACGAGCGCACACTTCCGGCCGGGGCTAGTCCGCGAAATCCAGCCGCTCCTGTACCGCGTCGATCCCCTTCTGCGCACAGGCCTCGTCCTTGTCGCCGCCCGGCGCACCACTGACACCCACGGCCCCGATCATGGAACCCTCTACACGAATCGGCAAACCACCCTCCATCAGCAACACGCCCTCCAGCAGGTTCAACTCGTCCCTGATACGCGCCATGTTGACCCGCACCTCGGCAGAACTCAGGTTGGACAGCACCACGGCATTCGCCTTGCCGTGCGCCAGCTGTGTCATGTACTTGCTGACGAACACGTCACGCATGACGACCAGCGCGTCGCCGCTGCGATCCGTCACCACGACAGAGACCTGGTAACCGTCCTTGCGACAGTGATCGATGGCGCCCTGGGCGATGTCACGGGCCAGGTCCAGGCCCATCAGGCGGGAAGGCACAACATCCGCCGCCTGCACTGTGGCAACGGCTGCCACGCATTGCAGCAAAGCAAACAGGCTGCCGTACTTTTTCAACAAGCTATTCATAACCCACTACCTCCTGTTGTGATACGGGACCGGCAACACGGTCGAGCACCGCCTGGTCCGCGTCCAGCAGACCGGCATCGGCCAGGCGTAACAGCAGCTCACGCCAGTGTGCATCCCGGGAAAAGATTGCCTCGAAAATCGGCAGTGACGCATCGACCCGTCCGGCATTGACCAGTGACACGGCATGCCAGAACTTCATCTCGAGATTGTCCGGGTAGAGGGCCTGCGCACGCCCGTATTCTGCAAGCGCCCTGTCCACGTCGCCGCTTTCCAGCGCATGGTCACCGTTGTTCATGTGCGCGTAGGCGTTATTCAGTTTCAGCAGGCGGCGCAACTCGACCAGCGGCTGCGGACTGTCCTCGATATGCAAGTCAACCAGCCGGTCTGCCCGGGGTTGGCCTGACGAGGCACCCTTGACCACCAGGATAGCCGCCGATTGCTTGCCGCGCAGGTCACCGCCCGCTTGCTGGGCCGCCTCCAGCGCCACCAGCATGCGCCCGGCAAGCGGCCCCTTTGCGCGGCTGAAGGCCCTGGCCATGGCCTCCGGCACCCCCTCGTTTATCATCAGGTTGGCCTGCACGGCAAAATTTTCGCCGCTCATGTGCCCGGCATGCCGAATACACTGTGCCCCGGTGTGCTGGGCAATGTTGCCCCGGGCGTCGATCATGCCGACCTGGCGCACCCCGGGCGTCGGATCTTGCCTGAGCAGCTGTTTGAGGGCATCCGGCGCACGCTTGCCGGCCTGCATCAACTCCAGCCCCTCGACCCCGTAACGCACATCGACAAATGACTGCGTCGCCACCGCGCCCACGCCGGCCCTGGCCCAGGGGACCAGCGCACCCACCGAGAACCAGTGCGACTGCACCGCCACGCCCAGTTGCCCGGTTTCCGGGTCACGTGCCACGATGGAATAGGTGTTGACCGGGCGCTGGGTACCGACCGCGGTCGCTGCGTCAGCCAGCGCCAGGGGCATACACAACAGGCACGCAAGGAACAGCGCAATTACTCCTGGCATAACTTGTTCTCCTGTTTCAATCTGTGCACACTCGAAACAATAGTCATGTGTAGCTGTCAAAGGTGACGGTATGCGACCCATAATACAATATCTGCTGAGAATCCACTCCCTGGCCGCTGTTGTTTTCAGTGTACTGGTTTGCAGCAGCACCTTTGCAAGAGACAAGCCCTACCCGGGTCCGTTTGTCGAAAATGACCAGTTGCTGGTTATCCTGATTCCGCGCACACCCGAACAGATGGCGGCCTTCTACGAGGCCCGCGGGTTTCCGCGCGCTGCCATTGAACGCATCGCCAACACCTGCTTTGTTACCGTGCACATTGAGAACAAGAGTCAGTCGACCATCTGGCTGGAACAGGAAAACTGGCAAATCACCAGCGATAACAAGCCGCTGCCCCGCCTTGACCGTGATTACTGGAAAGCACAATGGGACGAGATTGACCTGCCCCTGGCGAAGCGTTCCACCTTTGGCTGGACCCAGTTGCCGCTGGTGCGCGACCTGCAACCCGGCGAACCGGTGGGCGGCAACATCGTGTTCCCCGGCACGACCGAATCATTTGACCTTGAAGCACACTTTTACATCGGTCAAAACAAGCGTAGCGGCATGCAGGTCACCCGCTTTGAAAACATTCAATGCCCGAAGAACGGAGCAGGCCCATGAAGGCGGGAACCATCAACATTTGCCTGTTGCTGTTGCTGGCCTGTCTCACGCTCAACAGCCTTGCCTCTGAACTGCCGCCCGGCGTGATGCATATCGATGGCGTACCGGCGCCGGCGTTGAAACTGGATGATCTCGATGGCGAGGCCTACAACCTTGCCGACAGCCGTGGCCACTGGGTGTTCGTGCATTTCTGGGCCAGCTGGTGCGGCCCCTGCCGCCGGGAGATGCCCGAGTATCCAGAAGATGACGGACATCCTCGCAGACAGCGGCATCGAATTTATCCTCGTCAACACCGCGGAAACCGAAGACGAGGTGTTCACCTTCCTCGGCATCGTCGCACCGGAGCTGATGCCGCTCATGGACCTCGACGGCCAGGTCACCGAGGCATGGCAACCCCGCGGCCTGCCGGCAAGCTACCTCGTCGACCCGAATGGGCACATCCGCTACCAGGCACTCGGCGGCCGCGAATGGGAGAAGCCGGTCTACCTCGATTTTCTGCGCGGACTGCGGCTCAAGGTAACCGCCACCGGGCTATCCATAATACTCCTGGCGTGAAGACTCGATCAGCATTGCGGCATCATCTTCAAAGACACCCATGGTATTGAGTACCGCCGCGCCGATCTGCAGGCTTGATTCCAGTGTTTCCGAGATGACGATGGTCGCCCCGGCCTTCAACAATTCATCACAGTTTCGCCGGTCACGCCCGCGTGCATGGATAGCGATGTCCGGGTAATGCTGTCGCAGGATATTGACCAGCCGCTTGGCAGAAACGGCCTGGTCCAGCGTACATACCAGCACGCTGGCATCCCCTGCACCTGCCGCCTTCAGCACATCGACATGACTGGCATCGCCATAGAAGACCTGGAATCCGTCCCGCCTGCCTTCCAGCACGCGGTCAGCATTCCTGTCGATGGCGAGATAGGGCACATTCCCGGCCTGCAGGATATTTGCAACCCGCTGTCCCACGCGGCCGAAGCCGGCGATGATGACATGCGGCTGCCCGGCATCAATATGCTCGGTACTGACATCGTGCCGGTCTGCTGCCCTGGTCAGCTTCCTGTCGATATATTCACCGAGATTCGCCATCAGCGGCGTAGTGACCATGGTGAGCGCCACCAGCAGCGTCAGCAGGTGGAAAAGATCCGCCGGCATAACACCGCTGATGGCAGCCAGTCCGAAGAGCACGAAGCCGAATTCCCCGCTCTGGGACAGCAGCAGCGATACCCGTGCCGCATCCGCTATACCGACACCCGTGAGCCGGCAGAGGACCCAGAGAATGACGGCCTTGATCAGCAGCAGGCCCAGCACCAGCCCGGCGATCAACACGCCATGCCTGCCCAGCAGGCCAAAATCAATGGACATGCCCACGCCCATGAAAAACAGGCCCAGCAGGATGCCGCGAAACGGCTGGACATCGGCGATTACCTGGTGCCGGTAGCTGGAGTCCGCCATCATCAAACCGGCAAGGAATGCGCCCACCGCCAGCGACAGGCCCACCGCCTCCATCAGCCACGCCGTGCCAAGCACCGCGAACACGGCCGCGGCGGTGAACACCTCGGCCGCCCGGCTGGTTGCCACCAGCCGCAGGAACGGTGACAGGAAAAACCGGCCAACGAGGATGACGAAGGCGATGACGAGCACGGCGTCCAGTATCGCGAATTCGACGCCTTCCAGCAGCGAGGTATCGGCCGCCAGCAGCGACACCAGCGTCAACAGCGGCACCACGGCCAGGTCCTGCAGCAATAACACGGAAAATGCCGTCCGACCGTAAACCGTCCCCATTTCAACGCGCTCGGTCAGGATCTGCAGGCCAAACGCCGTTGATGAAAGCGCCAGCCCGAAGCCGATGATCACGGCCGTTCCCGGCGGCTGGTCAAGCAACAGGGCAAGACCGGCGATGACCAGTCCGGTCAGCATGACTTGTGCGCTGCCCAGCCCGAAGACCGTACGCCGCATGGCCCACAGGCGTGCCGGCTTCAATTCTATGCCGATAATGAACAGCAGGAAGATCACGCCAAACTCGGCGAGATGGCGGATTTCCTCGACCTGATCGATGAGACCAAGCCCCCAGGGGCCGACAATGGTGCCGGCCGCGAGGTACCCCAGCACCGGGCCAAAACCCAGCCGCTGGAATACCGGGACGGCAATAACCGCCGCCGCCAGCAGGACCAGTACGTCTGCAAGGTAATGGGCTTCCGTCATGTTACACCAGTATCAACGCGCTGCTTGTGCTGTCGATACGCCGCAGCGGCACACCGATGCTGTCAAGACTGCGTACAACGCTGGCAGGATTCGCCCGGTTAGTGGCCACGCAACTTATTGAAGTGAACAACCATCGAACCTGGTCGTTGTAACGGATTTCGGGATTTGGAACCTTGTCAGGCTGAATGCGGATTCAGCTCGGGGAGCATGGCTTTCCTGCGCCGTCTTCTCGAAGGGCGACGTCGTAACAGCTGAGGACGCAGCTGCTGTGCAAGCTCCTGCTTCCAGACCGGGAAATCAAGCGAGCTACCGCCATAAATGGCACCGTCCAGTGAGTGCACCAGGGCGCGCAGCCTGGCGGGTTCCGCCTGCGGACTGACTGCAATGACTTTCTCGGCAATATGGCTAAGCGGTGTATGCGCGGGGATGCCGAGGTGATCACAAATACGACTCTTGAATTCTGTGCACCAGGTATTCGGATCGTCTTCGTCGTGCAGGCAACGTGTACACATCCACAGCTTGACTGAGCGTGGCATCAACAGGGCAAGACCCACGCGCATGCGTCTCACAAGACCCGGTGGCGACAATCTGATACCAACGCGATTGGCATACTTCACGGCGCCATGTCGCCGTGCGGACAACCAGGCAGCGGTTGACTTGAGCAATGGACGGGTACGGTGCCAGGCACCCAGCCAGAAGCCGGCCAGCAGGCACAGGGTGATAATCATCGGCAGCCAGAAATAAAACGGAAACAGGGGTTGCCCGGCGGCGGATAGCGCCGAGTCCCGGTTTGCGGCAGCCAATTTGTCGGCCTCGCTCAGGGGCAGCCCGGCAAGCATGGCTCTATGTGTGTCGACATCCCACCACGCAAGGTTCACCTCGGGAAGGCGTATCCAGCCATCCTCAAGCGGGATGACGGTGTAGGTTTCCGTGCGGCTGCCGGTCAGGTAGGCGCCATCGGCGGAAATACCGTTCTTTATTTCGGTTGCATCCCGGTAAATCCTGTAGTTCGTACTCTCGAGCTGCCGCGCCAGCGACGGGAGTTGATTGCCCAGCGCACCTTTTGCCTTCAGCTCCAGCGTCAGGGTAACGGGCTCACCGGCCTTGGCCGGTCCTTCCTGCAAAATATTGGACTGCAGCGTCAGCTCATGCAGCGGCAGCCAGGGATTAACAGCGGGATCGGCCGGCTGCACCTGAAAAGTCAGGGCTTCATCAGCGGCGATACTGAAACTGCCGGCGGGTGTCGATGCCGGGGTGCCAGGCCCCCTTTGCATTTGTCTGCCTGGTGCGTGCGTCCCGGTAAAGCGGATCGCAGGGATGACGAGTTCGCCGGATCGCAACGGCATCACCTTGTAGCGATAGGTATTGACAATTTGCCGTTTGTTGTTGTGCGCAACGGTGCGTGTACTGGCAACCGGGCCGTCCAGCTGTTCCAGGGCGGCACCCTCGATGCGTGGCAACTCGGGGTTCAGTGACTTGAGGTTGCCGTCGCTGACGACGCTGACCGTATAGATTATATTCTGCTGCTCGTAAAATACCGATCCTTGTATATCAACCTCGACCACTGGCAGAGCAGCTGTTGCCGTGCCGTTATCGGGCAACGCTGCTGCATACCAGCCGTTACCGGGTGCGACACCCGGAGGTACCATGGCTGAATACCAGCCGGTGTTGGGTGCGGCGCCCGGATAGTAACCGGCCGGTGGCGGAGGAGCCTGGTACATGGTTGCAGTCTTGGGGGTCCCGATATTACCCCAGGGGCGATTGTTGGTAGAGGGTGAGGTTGTTGTTGATGATTTGCTGTTACCGAAGGACATGCCGCCGGCATGGATGGATGTGGACATGAAACTTGTCAGCATGCAGATAATGCACAGGTAGTAAGTATTGACTCGACTCAAGAGATTCTCCTCATCATTTTTTTCGGTAATGCCTGCAGCCTGTTGATAGAACCCGGGGAGTGATGCCCGGCTTTACCAGGGGCGTGTTTCCATCAGTTGGCGGCCGTTGCGCCGGTACTCCTGTTGTTCTTCTATCCTGAACTGGTTGAGCAACAGGTAGGCCGGGTCACCCTCGATCTGTTCCAGCCATTGCTCCATCACGCTCATGGAGACTCCGCTTCCGGGAATGGCGTCCTCGTCCGGCATGCCGGGTTGCGACGCCTCCTGGTCCAGTTCTCCCTCGGCGGATTTCATCTGGTCGAATCGGTCCACCGCCTGGCTGGCTGCTGCCTGTTCCTCTGATATCTCGTCGGGCAGTCCGCCCTGACCGTCTGTCTGATCAGCGATAGCGCCCGTTTCCTGCTGTTCCTCTTCCTGCGCGCCTCCCCCGGTATCGCCGGTGTCGTCTGCCTCGGCGCCCTGATCAGTATTATCTATGTCTAGATTAGCACCATTTTTCTCCTTTTGCTCGTCCAGATCACCTTCTTTTTGCTGATCTTCCGGGGATTCAGGCGCGTCTTCAGCCGCTTCCGCGGTCGTGCTGTCCTGCCCCTGGTCACCGCCGGACTCTTCCGTGTCATCCTGTTGATTACCTGATGATTTCTCGCTATCCAACGGCTCATCACCGGCGGTCTCTTCGGCGTCCTGCTGTTGGTCACCTGCGGACGCTTGCGACTCCTCCTGCCGGTCGCCGGAGGACTCCTCCGATTCCTGCAGCTCTTCGCCGGAGGATTCTTCGGACTCCTGCTGCTCCTCGCCCGAGGAGCCTTCCGACTCCTCCTGCTGGTCACCGGAGGACTGTTCGGATTCCTGCTGCTCTTCGCCCGAGGATTCCTCCGACTCCTGCTGCTGATCGCCCGAGGACTCTTCGGACTCCTGCTGCTGATCGCCCGAGGATTCCTCCGACTCCTGCTGCTGGTCACCGGAGGACTCTTCGGATTCCTGCTGCTCTTCGCCCGAGGATTCTTCGGACTCCTGCTGCTCTTCGCCCGAGGATTCTTCGGACTCCTGCTGCTCTTCGCCCGAGGATTCTTCGGACTCCTGCTGCTCCTCGCCCGAGGATTCTTCGGACTCCTGCTGCTCCTCGCCCGAGGATTCTTCGGACTCCTGCTGCTCCTCGCCCGAGGATTCTTCGGACTCCTGCTGCTCCTCGCCCGAGGATTCTTCGGACTCCTGCTGCTCTTCGCCCGAGGATTCTTCGGACTCCTGCTCCTCCTCGCCCGAGGACTCTTCGGACTCCTGCTCCTCCTCGCCCGAGGACTCTTCGGACTCCTGCTCCTCTTCGCCCGAGGACTCTTCGGACTCCTGCTCCTCTTCACCCGAGGACTCTTCGGACTCCTGCTGCTCCTCTTCCTGCTGCTCCTCTTCCTGCTGCTCCTCTTCCTGCTGCTCCTCTTCCTGCTGCTCCTCTTCCTGCTGCTCCTCTTCCTGCTGCTCCTCTTCCTGCAACTCTTCGATTATGGTCTGCTCCAGCATCTTCTTTGCCAGCGCCATATTGTGCAGGGTGTCCTCGTCTTTCGGTCGCAGTGCCAGGGCGGCCTTGTAGGCGTCAACGGCACCCGCATAATCGCTGCGCTTGTAGCGGCTGTTGCCCAGGTTATACAGCGCATCCGGTTTGACTTCCTTGCGTTCGACCTGTTCAAAGGCCTCGCCGGCATCGGTGTAACGTCCGGCACGGTAGAGTGCAACACCGCGCCGGTAGGTATCCTTGAAACCTTTCGCGGCATTGTCGTATTCACCCTCATGGTATTTCTGTGCTGCATCCTGCTCCGCATTCCTGAACAAGGATGCATCGGCAACCGTCATGCACATTGACAGGACTATCACCATCCCGGCCTGTAATGCCAGGCAGCGCCTCATGCCCTGCGTACCTGGGAGCCGGGCATCGTGCGGCGAAACAACGGCAGCAACAGCAACAGTGCGACACCCGCAAGCCAGTAGAAACGCTCATTCCAGACCCGGGTACGCTCCTCGGCATCCCCCCCGGGAAGCGCCTGCGCCTTCACTTCATCAAGGATCCGGTCGGTATCCCGCTGCCGGTAATCGGCCCTCTGGTAGATGCCGCCGCCGGCCTCTGCCATCATTTTCAGCAACGGCTCATTCAGCGCCGATATGACGACCTGCCCGTCTCTGTCACGAATCCAGACTTCATTCCTGTCGGGGACGGCATCGCCTTCGGGTGTACCGATACCGAGTACATGAACACGTACATTCTCCGCAGCAAATGCCTGCAGGCGTGGCACCAGATCGGGCTCATCGAAGTCACCGTCCGTGATGATCAGCACTGAATTGACACTGCCCGCCGGCTGGCCCGCGAGTAACCCGGCGGCCCGATCAAGTGCATTCAGCAGTCGGCTGCCCTGCAATTGCACCAGCTCGCTATTGAGTGCGGGCAATACCCGGCGGATGCTGTTCATGTCCTCGGTCACCGGGGCAACCACATGGGCAATCGAGGCAAAGCCGATGACGCCGATGCGAATGCCGCGATTGCGATCCAGCAGGTCTGCCAGTTCCTGCTGGGCACGCGCCACGCGAGTGGGCTGTACGTCGGCCACGTTCATGGAGCGCGAGATATCAAACAATACCACCAGGTTTGTGCCCGGACGGAACAGTTGCACATCGGTAAAGTCCCAGCGCGGTCCTGCCATGGCAAGCACCAGCAGTATCCATACGAGCGCCCAGCGCGCATACCTCCGCCACTGTGTCGTCGCAGAAGTTTCGGATCGGCCCAACAGGTGCGGCAACAGCTTGCTGTCCGCATACAGCCGCAGGCGCTCATTGTGCTTGCCCACGCGTGCAGTCAGCAGCAGCCACAGGGCCACCGGGACACATAGCAGCAATGCCCACAACCAGGCCGGCTCGCTGAAATGAAAGGCGCTCAGCAGCTCATCCATCGGCATGCCTCGTAAACCAGGCGCGCGGAATACCGTTCGGGAACAGGCCCAGCAGGAACAGCAGCAGCAAGGCCAGCCCCAGCGGCCAGCGGTACAATGGCCGCGGAATCATCACGCTGCGTGATTCGGCCTGCGTTTTTTCCAGGGCATCGATCTGCTCGTAGATCTTCTCCAGAGCACCGGTGTCGGTGGCGCGAAAGTAGGCACCGCCGGTAATGGCCGCCACCTCGGTGAGCAAGTCTTCGTCGATCTCCATCTTCACCCGGGTCATCTGGCCATCCTCGACAAACGGCACCAGCCCCTTGCTGCCTACGCCAATGGTGTAGATGCGGATACCCTCATGGGCGGCAAGCTGGGCGGCCAGGACGGGTGGCATGCTGCCCTCTGTATTCTCGCCATCGGTGACCAGTATCAGCACGCGCGAGCCTTCCGGACGTTCGCGCAATTTTTTCACGCTGATACCGATGGCATCACCAATGGCCGTACCGTTACCTGCCATGCGCGTGACGATGCCGTCCAGCAAACTGTGCACGGCCTGCAGGTCCAGCGTCATTGGCGACAGTACAAAGGCCTGGCTGCCAAAGACGACGATACCGACCCGGTCGCCGTCACGCGCCTTGATGAAGCGGCCCAGAACACCCTTGACCACCGCCATGCGCGTGACCTGGCGGCCCTCGACGCTGAAGTCCAGCGCCTCCATGGAACGCGAGGTATCGACGGCTAGCATCAGGTCATAACCTTCGGTGCGGATTTCCGTATAGGGCTCAAGCCATTGCGGCTGCATCAGCGTCACCACCAGTGCGGTCCACAAGAGTGCCAGCATGATTATCTGCAGGCGGCTGCCGGCATGCGTGAGCGAGCGCGAGGCGACAAAGGTTGACGCAAGCCTTCCCAGTGCCGGATGCAACAGGGTCGAGCGGTCCGCATGGGTATAGGCATCCGTCGCCCCGTGCGGCTTGCGCCAGAACTTCCAGATAAGCAACGGCAACGGCAACAACAGCGCAAACCAGGGGGCGTGGAAACTAAACACGGCTTACCCCTGCTTTAGCGAGAGCGCCCGAGAGCAGACCCTTGAGCCGCTGCGCCCAGGCCGTTTTCCGCGCTGCGGGCCGGGATGCGTCGATCCAGCGGGTGGCCGCACGAATCAGGCTGGCCAGTTCATCGCGCTCGACAGACATCGCCGGCGGCATGTAGGGTGCCGTCAGCAGTACCTGTCCATGCCGCTCCCAGTCAAACCCCGAGTTGTCATGCTCCACCAGCCAGTGCAGCCAGCTGTCGCCCGTCAGACCGGCTGCCTCCCGGTGCCCGCCGCGCACCAGGGCGATCCGGCGCAGCAGTTCAGATAATCTGCCGGCAACCACGTGAGGGTCTTCATCGGGCAGGGCCTTTTTCAGATCGCGCAATTGACGGCGTGCATCGCCACGCCAGCCAAGCCAGCCGGCGTTATAAAACAACCAGTACCTGATTCCGATGAGCAGCACCACCAGACAAACCAGGGCGAGCAGATACCACCAGCCCGGCGCCAGCGGCCACAAGGGGATCGCGTCAAGACCGTGGATATCGCGAAAAACTGTCGTCCCGGTTTCCATGGTCTCTGTTATCGCCTGCCCGCGTAGTGGCGCAGCCCGGTGATGAGGGTCTTGTGCACGTCCTCGTTGGTGCTGACCGGGATCAGGCCGATTCCCAGCCGGTAGGACATCTGCCGCAGTTCCTCGCGGCGTTGCTCCCAGTCCTCGCGAAAGGCCCGGCGGCCTGCCTCGTTGTCAGTGTCGACTTCCAGAAGTTCACCGGCGGCATTGGAAAAGATCACCGGCCCCATCGAAGGCAGGTCCCGGTCAGCCGGGTCATCGACCGGCAACAGGACGACATCATGGCGTTGCTTGAGGCTGCCCAGGATACGCTCGAAACCGGCGGTCACCTGGTTGATGGGGGCGATAACAAAAATAAGGGAACCGGTGCCACTGCCACTGTCCAGGTGTTGCAGTGCCGCCATCAACTGGGATTCGTCGGTATCGCCCTGCTCAATCGGTTCCGTCAACCCGCGCAGCAGCCGCCACAGGCCACGGCGGCCCGGCGTGGCCCGGTAATAGCGAATGCCGGTTGCCGGGTTGCCGAACAGCACGCCACCAACCCGGTCATCCTGCTTGCTGGCTGCCCAGCCGATCAGCGCCGCGGCGCGAGCCGCCTGGATCGACTTGAAGGTGCCGCGCGTGCCAAAGCTCATGTGCGGGCCGGTGTCGATACAGAGGATGACGCTGCGCTGGCGTTCTTCGCGAAACACCTTGAGGTGCGGAACATCGGTCCGGGCGGTGACCAGCCAGTCCATGTTACGGATGTCGTCGCCTTCCCGGTATTCGCGTACTTCATCGAAGTCGAGCCCGGTTCCGCGGAATACCGAGGAATACAAACCGGTGAAGGTGGAGTTGACGAGATGGTGCGCCGCCACACCCAGGGTGCGGGCCTGGTGGCGCAGTTCCAGCAGATCATCAAGTTGCGGGTGAAGACTCATCGGGCTACCACTTTAACCGCAGGCTGTATTCCGGCCTGGAATGAATACCCAGGATCACGGAATTGCCACGACCTCCAGCAGGCGCCTGATATATTCATCACTGGTCACGCCTTCCGCCTCGCCCTCAAAGGTCAGCAGAACGCGATGCCGGAGTATGTCCGGTGCCACCGCCTGGATATGCTCGGGGGCGACGAATTCCTCACCGTCCAGCCAGGCGCGGGCGCGGGCGCAACGTGCCAGCGCAATGGTCGCGCGTGGCGACGCGCCGAGGCGGCACCAGCGCTTGAGGCCTGCGTCATAGGCTTCGGGTTTGCGGCTGGCCTGCACGAGGTCAACAATATAATTGTTCAGCTTCGGATCCAGGTAGAGTTTTGCAGCATCTTCGCGAATCTTGAAGAGTTGTTCCTGGGAAAGCAGCTCGGCAGGTTTCGCGGGTGCAGCCAGTTGCTGCCGGCTATCGAGTTCCAGAATTGCCAGCTCCTCATCGCGACTGGGGTAATCAACGCGGACATGCATCAGGAACCGGTCCAGCTGTGCCTCCGGCAGGTTATAGGTGCCTTCCTGCTCGATCGGGTTCTGGGTGGCGAGCACCATGAACAGTTTCGGCATGGTATAGGTCTTCAGGCCCACCGTGACCTGCTGTTCACCCATGGCCTCGAGCAGGGCCGATTGTACCTTCGCCGGCGCCCGGTTGACCTCGTCCGCCAGCAGGATGTTGTGAAACAGGGGTCCCGGGCGGAATTCGAATTCGCCCTTTTCGTGGCGGTAGATATCCGTTCCGATGAGATCGGACGGCAGCAGGTCCGGGGTGAACTGCACGCGATGATAATCGCCCTCGATCGCCTCTGCCAGGGCCTTGACCGCGGTTGTCTTTGCAAGTCCCGGCATACCTTCCACCAGGACATGACCTTCACTCACCAGGCAGATGAGCATGCTGTCGACAAGGTCGCGTTGCCCGACAACCCGGGAAGCAAGGTGGGTGCGGACACTTTCCATTGATGAAGGGTCGAGACGTCGGTAGTTGTTCGTGCTATCGGACTTTAACAATGAGCATCCTCCTGGATGTTTCTGGATTTACTGGCATCTGCAATAGAAGTTCCCGGACAACCGGCGCATCGCCCTGCAGCGGTACATGACGGGAACGCTTGACCGGAATGGCGGGGTCAGATGACGATACTCCGTTATTATTATCTGCACATAATGACCTTTAAATGTACCTGATTGCAATACATCAATTGTTGATCTGTATCAAATGGATATCCAACAATGCCCGGGGTGGACCGCTTCGGTGCGGTGCGTGCTGCAGGGATACAGACTGATCAGATCTGCCTCGCCGACTCATAATATTGACCCGCACCCGGCGCGCGCTTGACCTATATCAATGACTGCCAACTGTTTTTTGCCCACGCTTCAGGTGTCTGTCAAGTCAACAGGGGGATGAAACCATGGCCATAGACAATACTACAATTGGCGTACTTTTTCTGATTCTTGCAGGCCTGTTTGCAGCGATATTTATTTCCTCGTCAAACACGCGGGAAGCGCGCAAACATACACGGACGATTTTTCAGCAACAGAAACTGCTGAAAACCTCCCGGGACGCCCATCGTTTATCCCAGGCAATACACCTGCTTTGCCCAACCGCGCGCATCGGCACTGACTATACGATTGGACTCGACGGGTCCGGGGGAAAGCCCTTTATAGCCAGCTGGGAAGCAGGCAGTACGCAGCCGGAACAGGCCGAGCTTGATCGCGCCCTGGCCCGGGTGCCGGAGGTTGATACACGGGGCTATGCCGCGATGCGCCGGGCCGAATACCCGAGCGTGGAGGACCAGCTTGATGCAGCCTGGAAGGCACGTCATGGCAATGAGATGGAACAACAGCAACTCGACACACGGATCGAGGAAATCAAGAACAAGTATCCCAAGTCAGATGCAGAGCTTTGAGCGCAGCTTTACGCCTGCTAATCCAGCCGGGTTATGAACGGCCCTGGCAAAGGCTCAACTCGCATGCTCTTTATTATCATTCAATTCCCGGACCAGGGGATAAAGCTTTTCCGTCTCGTTCTGGATTCTTTCCAGGATCAGTTCAAACATTTTCACCGAGTCTTTGATAAAGAGTTCATGGTCCGCAATGGCCAGTGAACCGGCCTGTTTCCTCGGGCACCATGTCTTCGTGTAGTCCGCCATGATTTTCCTGATTTCCAGCGAACCGGACATAAAATTCTTGGCCATTTTTTGTTTCTCGTGGTCATCATGTGTCAGGAGTTTGCTGTAAAGGTTCTTGTCCACGAGATCAAGATGCTCCTTGACCTTTTCCGTGTAACGGTGGAAGAGTTCACAGCAGGTCCCGGTGTCGCACATGGAGCGGTCATTGAACAGGTGCAACAACACATTGGAGAGTTCGGTAATATTGTGGTTCTGGGTATGCAGATCATTATAGGTAATCATTTGTCACTCCACTTTTTCACCGGCAATAACCGGCAAACAATAAATCCATCAGCCATCCCGAGGCTAGAATGCCGGCCGTCCCGTGTCAACGATATGTAAGCATGCCATCCCCCCGCAGGGCCCGGCTGTTGCCAATCCGGCAAGTCGCCAGGCGCAAGGCCGGCCATGCTCTATTTCCCCAGGGCCAGTTCCGCCTCGGTCTTTATACCAAACTTCTTCATCAGCCAACTTGGCGGGCAGAACCCGGTAAATGAACTCTGAAAACAGTTGAAACCTATAAAAAGGGTAACCCATGTCCAGTTCGGGTGATGAAAAAGAGCCAGCAAGCAGGTGAGCATGACCATGGTCCCCCCAAATGCAAACAGCGTTCGTTCTACAGACATGACATTGCCTCCTCTGTTCAAAGTCCCGGACATGATAACCCGAATACCCCAATAGCGTCTAAAGCGGGCACCCGGCAGATCGATTAACCACACAGCCGCCCTGATTGACATGCACCAACAGGTGCAGACCTGCTTCAGTAATCTGCTAAAGTGAGTCAGGAAGCAATGTTTTCAATCAACGAAAGGGTGACAGGGCCATGGATACAACAACCGAACTCGAGGCAACCATTCACGACATGGTACAGGCCGGCAAGGGCATTCTGGCAGCCGATGAAAGTGCGCCGACGATTGCCAAACGATTCGCTGCCATTGAAGTCGAATCAACTGAAGAGCTGCGGCGCAGCTACCGCAGCCTGCTGTTTACGACACCGGGGCTCAATGAATTCATCAGCGCTGTTATCCTGTTCGAGGAGACGCTGACGCAAAAGTCTGATGACGGCACCGCATTGCCGCAAGTACTCGCAGAGCTGGGGATCGTTCCCGGCATCAAGGTGGACAAGGGTTTCAAACCACTCGTCAATGCTGCGGGTGACAATATCACGCAGGGTCTGGATGGTCTTGGCGAGCGCCTGCAGACCTACAAGACACAGGGAGCGCGCTTTGCCAAGTGGCGCGAGGTATACCCGGTCAGCAAGGCCAACCCGACCGCACCTGGTCTCGAGGCCAATGCGGAGATGCTGGCGCGCTATGCCGCCATCTGCCAGGCGGAAGGTATTGTACCCATCGTGGAGCCCGAGGTGCTGATCGACGGCAGCCACTCTATCAAGCGCAGCGCAGAAGTCATCGAGGCAGTACACCACGCCGTGTTCCATGCCCTGCACCGCCACAAGGTGATGCTCGAATGCATTGTGCTCAAGCCCAGCATGGTGACACCAGGCAAGGACCATCCGTCCACTTCCGGCCCTGAACAGGTAGCCGAGGCGACGATAAAGGTGTTCAGGCGCACGGTTCCGGCGGCCGTTCCGAGCATCAACTTCCTCTCCGGCGGCCAGACCCCGGAGCAGGCAACCGCCAATCTCAATGCCATGAATGCACTGTTTCCAGGCGCTCCCTGGGAACTGTCATTCTCCTATGGCCGCGCGTTGCAGGAACCTGCACTGAAGGCCTGGCTGGGACGCGCCGAGAATGCAGCTGCAACCCAACAGGCCCTGTTGCAGCGCGCCCGGCTCAACGGTGCTGCCCGTACCGGCAGTTACACGCCCGCCATGGAGAAGTAACCGTCTCTCCGGGCTGAAACACCCGGCCTGCACGCTTGCTAGATACGTTTCGGCAGATGCTTGCGTATCTCCAGCGCGTCATATTGACCGAGGTTTTTTTCGATCCCGGTAATTTTCATACCGGGTACTGTCTTCAGGTTCTCCCTCAGCAGCCCCAAAAGAGGCGGACCGGCCACCAGCAGCAAGCGCTCACAGCGCCCCTCGTTATGTGCGGCCTGCACATAGTCGGCAACCTGTCTCGCGAACCGGATGGTCTCCTGCTTGCCGGGTTCGACTTTTGTACCCATGGCATGGCGCCCCTGGCCACTACTGTCAAAACTGCGCCCCGGCCGGTCAGACTTCAGTGCCTGTTCGCGATCTCGTGCCTCCGGGTGCTCCAGCTCACCCACATGCAGCAATGCGCCGTGAGGATCGGCGACGGTAAAAATACGTGCCCTGCTTTGATCTGCAACGACTACCCAGTGCGTGGACATGAGGCCTCCTGATGACGCAATAAATTATAAAAACCGCTTTCCCGAATAATTGTAAACATAGTCAACAATCATCTGTTTGACCAGGATCATGTTTGCGACGATGACTATGCCAACGGCGTGATTGCCTGTGTACGTGAAATATTTTCCCGTACCGAGCAATACTGGTGCCCGATCCGCCATGCGCACAGGCTGCATGGCACGCATGCGCGCTATCCGCACTTTTTCGATTATGGTGATGCACAGGCCTACCAGGCCGGCCTCAAGGAAATGCGCCGCAAGCTGGCCCCGCAAGCCGTCGCCAAAAAACCCCGGACGTAACGCTGCGGGGTTTGGCGCGCAGGCCGGATCAAGTACTGCGATTTCCGGCAGGGTCGACGAGATATTGCTTGTTATTCCCGGCCCCGGTAGATATTCTTGCCGGCATCAGACGAGACGCCAGCCCCCCGGGCCGTCCGTAATCGGGATTAGCTGCAAATCCTGCAGGTCTACCCGGAAGTTTCACTCCAGTATCAGAACAAGCGACCCCGCATGCGGGTTCTTCTTCTCCGCAACCGGTGAAATGTCCCCGGCCATAACGAGGATACGCATAATGAAAAAGCTGTTTATCGGCAACCTCCCGCAGGACGCTACTGAAGATTCAGTGCGCGACATGTTTTCCGCCTTCGGCACCGTACGCTCAATCAATGTAGCCTCGGATATCTTTACCGGCCGATGCAAGGGTTTCGGTTTCATTGAAATGGAAGGCCACGAGGCCCGCGCCGCGCAAGCGGCGCTGGACGGCAACATGGTCGAAGGCGACAAGTCCCTGCGCGTACGTTTCGACGACCCGAAGGCCGCACGAGGCCGCAAACGTCGTTAGCGATCCCGGGATCGCCAAACCCTGCCCTGCTTCCTCGCGTATTACCTGCGCGCGCCTGATCGAAACATTTTCATTATCTCGTCCCGGCGACAGTAGTCGTTACGCCGGGCGTGACGGCGCCGGACCCCGGCGCGTATTCCCGGAAGATGTACGACTGCGGTTTCCCCCGGCAGCACGCTTTGGCTTCCCGCGACCTGCAACCCCGCCCGAACGCGGCTTGCTTGATGCGGCCTTACCGGCACCTGGTTTTTTACCACGCTGTTGTCCGGAGCCGTTACGGCCTCCGGGTCTTGCGCCAGCGCCACGTCCGTTCTGAATCGGCACGGCACGGATGGAGGGATCAGGCTCATAACCCTCGATAACAAGCTTCGGAAGGTCACGTTTCAGCAAGCGCTCGATATCGCCAAGCAGTTTGTTTTCGTCCACGCATACCAGTGAAGTCGCCTGCCCCTCGTTACCGGCACGGCCGGTGCGGCCGATGCGATGCACGTAATCTTCCGCTACGTTGGGCAGTTCATAGTTCACCACATGCGGCAACTGGTTGATGTCCAGACCACGCGCCGCAATGTCGGTGGCGACCAGTACCCGCACTTCACCACGCCTTGAAGTCGGCCAATGCACGGGTACGCGCACCCTGGCTCTTGTTGCCGTGAATCGCCGCACTGCTGATGCCATCCTTTTCCAGCTGTTGCGCAAGACGATTGGCGCCGTGCTTGGTGCGGGTAAACACCAGCACCTGGCGCCAGTCCTGCGAGCCGACCATGAACGACAGCAACTCGCGCTTGCGTTCGCGGTCCACCGGGTGAACCATCTGCGAGACACCCTCGGCAGGGGTGTTGCGGCGCGCCACTTCGACCTGTGCCGGATTATCCAGCAACTTGTCCGCAAGCTGCCTGATCTCACTTGTATAGGTGGCGGAGAACAACAGGTTCTGACGGGCGTTTGGCAACAGCGCGAGAATCCGGCGAATATCGCGTATGAATCCCATGTCCAGCATGCGGTCGGCTTCGTCCAGTACCAGGATCTCGACGCTGGAAAGGTCCACCGTTTTCTGCGAGACATGGTCCAGCAGCCGTCCCGGTGTCGCCACCAGGATATCCACACCACGACGCAACTTCTGGATCTGCGGATTGATCTTGACCCCGCCGAAGATCACCACCGAGGTCAGCGGCAGATGTCTGCCATAGGTCTCGACACTCTTCTCTACCTGCGCCGCCAGCTCGCGGGTCGGCGTCAGAATAAGGGCGCGCACCGGGCGCTGCCCCTGGCCCTGCCAGGGCCGTGCAACGAGACGCTGCAACAGCGGCAAGGTAAAGCCCGCGGTCTTGCCGGTACCGGTTTGTGCACCGGCGAGCAGGTCCCGTCCTTCCAGAATAAGCGGTATCGCCTGAGTCTGCACCGGCGTGGGCTCGCTGTAGCCCTGATCGGCGACAGCACGAAGTAGTTCGGCCGACAGGCCGAGAGTATCAAATGACATGGATGAATTGCTCCTGGATCGGCCTACCGGCGACATCTGTCCCGGGACGGTCTAGGCGAAACGATTGAAGGTGTTCGAGGTTTGCCGAAAGTGGTTACCGCGAGGGCTCGAGTGCAGACCGAAGTGCACCGGAATGGCGAGACTATACCGGAAGCAGCAGTAGAATGCGACGCTTTTGCACGCTCATGGTCAGTGCAGACATGAGGGCGGCGTGCCATGTAACACCGGATATGATAGAACTGACTGACAGGAAAATTGTCATGTAACCTGAATTTCAGAACTATAATGAGGCTTGCAAGAGTCAGGATTTATACGAATACATGCCGCCAGCGAGTGTGAGGTTGCCGGTCCCGTGGCTCGGCTGAACACGTCCGCTTATGCATACAAAAATTCCTTACCCCCTGGTATTGTGTTTGTTCTCCTTCTACGGGATAGCGCTTGCTGATTTCAAGGATGATATTGGCTACACCCGGCTGCTCCTGGAGCTGGGTGCGAATGTACCGGACGGCAGTGGTGTACTCGTTACACAGGCCGAGGCCCTGAGTGGAGACGCCTACATGCCAAATGTCGCTGATGCGCAATTCACTGGCAAGACAATCACTGACCAGTCCGGCACCAACCCTCCTGGCTCATCCTCCGGTCACGCAACAGCGGTCGGCAGGTTGTTCTACGGCAACAGTTCATCCATCGCACCGGCAATTGACACGGTCAATGCCTACGACGCCAATACCTGGCTGGGCAGCGATTACCTGCGTGCTACCAACAGTATTTCATAAACCGAAGTGTGGTGCATGACCGTATCGCCAATCACAGCTGGATCGGAAGTGATCCTGATGACGCGATCGATCTGGATATTGTTAAACGGCTGGACTGGGTTATCGAAAATGACGAGTTCATCCAGGTCGTTGGTCTGAAGAACAATACGTCCACAAATTTACCCTTGCTGAGTACCGCCTTCAACGCCATTGCCGTGGGCGTAACCGACGGCGTGCATGGCAGAGGCACCGTTTCACTGGGTGCCCCGTATGTTTCCGGGCGCACCCGGCCGGATCTGCTTGCACCCTTTGTGAACACGAGCAGCTCGACCCCTGTCATTGCCGCGGCTGCCGCCCTGCTGGTGGACGTTGGCCATGCCACGCCATCACTGTCAACAGATCCGGCTGAAACTTCAACATCAAACCGGGCAGGGAGCGTCATCTACAATGCAGAACGCGCCGAGGTGGTGAAGGCCGTATTGATGGCGGGAGCAGACCGGGTGACCGACAACAGCACCAATCCCGATCCCGCGACACCCAAAGACATTACTGACTATCGTGTCGATCCGGCAAACCGGTCAGCCAACGGTCTCGATGTCCGTTTCGGTGCCGGCCAGCTGAATATCTACAACAGCTTTCACATCCTGAGCGCAGGCGAGCAGAACAGTGCTGAAGACGATAACAGCGGTGGTGGCGCTATTGGCGCATATGGTTTTGACTACGACCCCTCCTTCGGCGGTGCCGGCAATGGCAGTGGCAGCAATGTGACAGGGTCATACACTTTTTCAACCGGTGTGAGCCCGGTCATGCTGACGGCCGCACTTGTGTGGAATATCGACATTGCGAATGGCGGCCGCTTTTCTTTTCCGGGCAATGCCACGCTGCATGACCTGGATCTTCGTTTATATGATGAAACCGGCGGCGGCCATGTGCTGGTGGTGGAGTCCGCCGGTACAGTTGATAATACCGAGAATCTCCGGGTGCCGCTGGACGCCGGCAGAGACTATCTCCTCGAGGTGAAACCGAAGGCCGGGCAGGCTTCATTTGAATGGGATTATGCACTTGCCTGGCAAATAACCGTCCTGGTTGACACCGACAGTGACGGTATCCCGAATATCTTCGACACGGATGACGATAACGACGACCTTCCGGATACGGATGAGACCACCTACGGGACCAATCCATTGCTTGCCGACACCGATAGCGATGGTTTCGACGACGGGATGGAAGTGACCTATGGCAGTGATCCGTTGCTGGCCAGCGATACGCCGGCCGGCAATTACGTCAATAACGGTGATATCAACAACGACGGCAAGGTGGATGCGGCGGATGTACTGCTTGCTACCCGCATAGTACTGGGCCAGCTTGTACCGACCAGCGAGCAACAGGTACGTGCCGATGTAGTCCCGGACAACCAGGTCAATGCCGGTGACCTGGTCAGAATCCAGCGGCTGGCCCTGGGCTTGTAATCCGCAGAAAGGGAGGCGGTGTTGAATGTCACCGGGTCAAGTATCGATCCTGCAGAATAGCCACGGAAGCACACGGAAAATCACGGAAAATTGATTTTTTTCGGTGTGTTTCCGTGTGCTTCCGTGGCCAATAATCTTTACAAGGTCGATACATTGCAGGTAAGCACCATCCGGCACAGACCAGCTCTCTCCTTCTCCATCAACCACATGCCTCGGCATCCATGAGCACGGTCACACCGTTGCGGGCCGTGATCTGCGCAACCGGAAGATCATCCCCGGCCTGCCATTGCTGCAGTGCGTCCCGCTTTCCAGCTCCGGTTACCAGCACCATTACGTCATGCGCATCACTCAATGACTCACGGCTGAGACTGACGCGATCGTCGGGTGGCTTGGGGGCATCGTGTACCGCATGCACCACTTCGTGCGGGGGGTGATGCTGGCCTGGAAACAGGCTGGCGGTGTGCCCGTCTTCGCCCATACCCAGCAGCACCAGGTCAAAGGGGCGCGCGGCCTTCACCACTGCTGCATAGATCTGCGCGGCAGCCCCGGCGCCCAGTTCAGCCGGGATGGGATGTATGTTGTCCGCCGGGATGGCGACCCGGTCCAGCCAGGCAGTGGCCGCCATGACACTGTTACGTTCAGCGTCGTCGGCAGGCAGGCAGCGCTCGTCACCGAAGTAGAGCTGCCAGGCCGTCCAGTCGGCATCGCTGCCGGCCAGTTGCCGGTATACCTTTTCAGGGGTACGCCCGCCGGCCAGCACCATTCGGAAACAGCCGCGCTCGTCGATGGCACACGCCGCTGCATCCAGGATCCTCGCCGCGGCCTGCGCGCAAACCGTGTCCGCATCGGACAGGCAATGCCAGT
Source organism: uncultured Gammaproteobacteria bacterium (assembly GCA_963827755.1). Classification (GTDB taxonomy): domain Bacteria; phylum Pseudomonadota; class Gammaproteobacteria; order UBA9214; family UBA9214; genus UBA9214. The sequence goes on along the minus strand of CAWHCQ010000013.1, from coordinate 127,403 downwards.
GCGGCCCGGCCGCCGCGTCAGGGATCATGGGGAAGGATGCAGCTTTTGCAGGGCCGCCACTTGCGCCCGTCCCTGGCAAGCAGTTCCTCGGCCTCGTCCGGGCCCCAGGTGCCCGCGGCATAATCCGGGAAGTCGCGCGGCGGCAGGGCGCCCCAGACATCGAGCACCGGCGCAACCAGTTCCCAGCTGGCCTCGATTATGTCGGCACGCTTGAACAGGGTCGCATCACCGTTCAGGCAATCGTAGATCAGGGTTTCATAACCGGTCGCGGGTGAACTGCCGAAATAATCGCTGTAACTGAAATTCATTTCCACCGGGCTCAATTGCGCGACCGGGCTCGGTACCTTGGCATTGAATGACATGCCGATGCCCTCGTCCGGCTGGATGCGCAGTATCAGGGTATTCGGCGGCACATTCTGGCGTTTCTCCAGCGAGTCGCGAAACATCATGTTCGGGGCAAGCTTGAACTGGATGGCGATCTCGGTATAGCGCCCCGGCAGGCGCTTGCCGGTGCGCAGGTAGAACGGCACCCCGGCCCAGCGCCAGCTGTCGATCATCAACTTCATGGCCACGAAGGTCTCCGTGTTCGAATTTCTGTCGACACGCTCCTCGTCACGATAGGCAGGCGCACGCTCGCCGCCCGCAAGAACCCCCCCGGCATACTGCCCGCGCACCGCCTGGGTCAGCACCTGCTCCGGCAGAATCGGCTGGATGGCGCGGATGATCTTTGCCTGCTCATCGCGCACCGCGTTGCCATCGAGCGAATTGGCCGGCTCCATGGCGACAATCGACAGCAATGCCAGCATGTGGCTCGGCAACATGTCACGCAGCGCACCCGTCTGGTCATAGTAGGCGCCGCGTTTTTCAACGCCGATGGACTCGGCCACGGTAATTTGCACATGGTCGATGTAACGGCGGTTCCAGATCGGCTCGACCGTGCTGTTGGCAAAGCGGTACATGAGGATGTTTTGCACCGTTTCCTTGCCCAGGTAGTGGTCGATCCGGTAGATCTGGTCTTCCTTGAAGGCCTCGTGCAGGGTCACGTTCAGGGCACGCGCCGACTCGAGATCGGTGCCGAACGGTTTTTCCACCACGATATGCCGCGACTGGTTCCCGCTTTCCTGCGCCAGTCCCGCGGCATGCAGCTGGCCCGCTATCGGGCCGAAAAAACGCGGTGCCGTGGCGAGGTAAAAAAGGTAGTTATCGCCAGCCTGGTATTTATCATTCAGTTGCTGCAACAGCCCGGACATGCCCTCGTAGGTCGAACTTTCGAGGAAATCCCCCTGCTGGTAATAGATGCGTTGCAGCAGGTCCTGCCAGTGTTCCTCCGACAGGTCGGCACCGATATACGGGCGCGCCGCTTCGGCGATGAATTCACGGTAGGCCGCGTCATCGCGCTCGCGGTGATCGACGGCGATGATGGCGAACCGCTCTGAGAGTAAACCGGCTTTCAACAGGTAATAAAGTGCCGGAACAAGCTTGCGCTTGGTGAGATCCCCCGCAGAGCCGAAGATCACCATGATACCCGGCGAGGCCTGCAACGAGGCTCGCGTCTTGATAGCCTGTTGCGTCATTTTGCGGTGCCTTTCTTCTCATGGTGACCGCCGAATTCAAAACGCATGGCGGACAGGACCTGGTTTGCGAAACCGGCGCGGTCGCGCGAGTTGAAGCGATCATAGAGGGCGGCACTCAAAACATGCACCGGGACACCCGCCTCGATGGCCGCGATATTGGTCCAGCGCCCTTCACCGGAATCCGACACCTGGCCGGAAAACTCTTCCAGGTCCGGGCTCTTGCTGAATGCATCGGCCGTCAGGTCCAGCAGCCAGGACGACACCACGCTGCCGCGCCGCCAGAGTTCGGCAACCGCACCGACATCGATATCGTACTGAAAATCGCGGGCATCGCGCAGCGGGGCCGTCTCGGCATCATGCGTCCGGTCCCGGTTGCCGATATTGGCATGGCGCAGCAGGTTGAACCCTTCCGCATAGGCCGCCATGATGCCGTACTCGATGCCGTTGTGGACCATCTTGACGAAATGCCCCGCACCGGGTGGGCCGCAATGCAGGTAGCCTTTCTCCGCCGTGACGGGATCACCGTCGCGTCCCGCGGTACGCGAAATCGTGCCGACACCCGGCGCCAGTGCCGCAAACACCGGATCGAGGTGTTCGACCACCTCCCGCTCCCCGCCGATCATCAGGCAATAGCCGCGCTCCAGCCCCCAGACACCGCCGCTGGTACCCACATCCACGTAATGCAGGTCGCTGGCTGCAAGACGGTCACTGCGGGCAATGTCGTCCTTGTACCAGGAATTGCCGCCGTCGATGATGACATCACCGGGCTGCAGCAACTGGCTCAACGCCTCGACCTGCTGGTCAACGACGGCGGCCGGGATCATCAGCCAGACCGCACGTGGCGGCTGCAGCTTGCCGACCAGGTCAGCGAGATCGCCGGCACCGATGGCGCCCTCCGCCTGCATCTCGGCGACCGGCCCCGGACTGCGGTTATAAACCACGCATTCGTGTCCCGCCTGCAGCAGGCGGCGGACCATGTTGGCCCCCATACGACCCAATCCAACCATGCCTATTTGCATTTTTTTCCTCCCCGTTGTCAGTCGCCCGGCACACGGCAGCGGCTGCCAGCCGGGTACACATGCGCCAACTCTACACCCGATTCAGCCTGGCATGAACCGCCAGACAGGAACCGGCCCGCATAGTCGCCGCCGACCCTGCCCTATAACCAGCCAAGCAGGTAATAGATAAACTGGCCTTCGGATGACTTCGACGGCCCGACAACCGCGGCGGCATGTTTTTTGTTTTCGGGGTCAGCCGCGGCAAGGGCGGCCTGCCGGGTTGCAAACACCTCGACACACCCGGCCGGGTAGCGCTTGCGGTCCTGCCGGGGGGTGAAGATGACAGCAAAGCATTCCTTCGAGACGCTGGTCTGCGGGTCAGGCGGAACAATACCGCGCAGGCTCATGACGATTCCTCCCCGTCATACGGCGCTGTCACGGCATCCGGGCGCAGCATCCACAGCAATACCCAGCCATGCTCACCGGAACGTTCCAGGCAGACCACGCTGCCCGGGGAATAACTCACCAGGGCGCGTTCCGGATCACCGACCAGCAGCAACGACACAAGCCGTGACATAAACGGCAGGTGGCCGACGACCAGGGTATCGTCCTGCCAGACGTCAGCATCCGCTATGAAGTCCTCTACCGGATCGTTCGGATTGATACCGCCAATGGACGAGACCTTGCCGCGCGGCAGCATGGTCCTTGCAAGGATTTGCGCCGTTTGTTCTGCGCGACGCTTGCCACTGTGCCAGGCCCGTGCAACCCGCATGCCCGCCTCGTTTGCCAATGCCGCAATCGCCTCGACCTCATGCCGGCCCTGCACACTCAACGGGCGTTCAGGGTCTTCAGCCTTGCTGAGTGCTTCACCGTGTTGTGCGAGATACAGTTTCATGCTTTTCAAAGTTAAACGTGTGCCGCATTCAATGCATACTAGCGCGATATAAACTCAACCGCAGCCCGTATCGTCCCTGCATCACGCAGGATACGCCCGTGACCGAGCCCCCTGGTCTTGAGAAATTCAGCGCCCGGCCAGGCATCGGCAATCATCCTGCCATGTTGCCACGGCACACCCGCATCGTCTTCATCATGGATAACCAGGGCCGGCACGCCGAGTCCCTGCACATTATTTGTCATTGAAACACGCTCGCCATAGTCGCTGCCGAATTGCTGCGCCAGCTGCTGCAACATGACATCAGCAACGCCGGGGTGCATGTCGAGCGTCTGTGCAAAGGTATCGAGCAGGAACCCGGCATTGGCCGGTGCAGCGATGCTTACCACCCGCCCCACCGGCATACCCTGCTTCATGGCATAGGCCAGCACCATGCCGCCGAAGGAATGGGTGATGGCCGCATACACGGGACCGTGGTCTTTCCCGATGGCCTGCAGGACAGCCGCACACTCGAGGATACTGGTGCTGTTGCCGGGCGAATCGCCATGGCCGGGCGCATCCAGGGAAAGGACCTGGTAGCCCGCCCGGTTCAGCGGTTCGATGAAGGCCGCCACCTGGCTGCCCCGTCCGGACCAGCCATGCACGAACAGGACAACCGGCCCTTCGCCCCACTTGTAGACCGCGACCGGCACGCCGCCGACCTGCAAGGTTAGCCGCTGCGACCGCCCGGCCGCACGCTTGCCTGCCGCCGACTCGGGAAAACGCCGGGTACGAAACCACAGGCGGCAGGCCCAGCGCCCCATCATGCCCGGAAACACCCCGCCCACTGTTGAAAACATAAAGCGCATCACGCGCAGTGACAGCGGCAGGGGCTTGCCCTCGCGGCGCCCGCCGTGCAGCTGTTCCCTCTTTTGAAGCGGCAGTGTCATTGATGGGTGCGGGTCCGGCAGGCAGGGTCCGCCCTACTATAGCAGAGCACTGAATTCCTGTTCGTAGACAGGCCCGAGCCTGGACCACGACAGCCGCGCTATGTCCGGCGGCGGCGGAAGCCCGCCTGTCTGCCAGGCTTGCGCGCGCGCCTTGAGATGTGCGGCAATCGCCTCGCTCTCGCGCACAGCATCATCCGGGTACGACGGGTAACGGCAATCAGCGGGAATAAATTCCGGGTAGGCCAGCCGGTCAGGCACCAGCGGGATGCAACCGGAGGCAACCGCCTCCAGCACCGCCAGGCCCTGGAACTCGTGCAGGGCGGTGCTCAGTACGACATGCGCCTGCTGCAGCACTTGCCGGTAAGCCATGGCGGATTCAACCATCCCCCACTCGCCGATATGCGCCCCGAGCCGGGCGCGCATTTTTGCAAACACCGGCGGCTGTTCACGGAACTGCTGGCCGATGACATGCACCCTGAAATCCACACCGTCCTCGTGCAGCTTCAGCAGGGCGGCAAACATGCGCTCCGGTGCCTTGTCATATTCCCAGCGGTGGTTCCAGACAATGGTAAAGGGCGCGTCCCCGGCACGCGGGCGGGCGCTGCCCGCAAACCAGTGATGTTCCAGCGGCACCGGTATGACACGACTCTTGCCCGCAATGTGTTCAGTGACACCGGACGGCACGGCATCCGGCATTTTTTTCAACAGGGCCTGCACACCATCGAGGAAGGTCTGGCGGTTATAACCGGAATTGAACAGCACGCGGTCGGCCGCCAGCACAGCATAGAGACTGACAAACACGGGCTCCAGGCCTTGCTGCTCACGCCGCTCGGGGTAGGCAAACTGGTTCTCGTGGCAATAGACAATCCCCGGCACCCGCGACAGTGACGGCACCATGCCCTTCAAGGCGGACAGGTCCGTCATCGACGTGGCCAGCAGCAGGTCGTATGGCTGCTGCAGTGTTTCCCGTTGCGAGAACGCCCAGCTCAGGCTGTTGCCGCGCACGCGCCAGAGAAAGTTTCGCGGCGGCAGTGTCAGCACCGTCCATTCCCGCCCGGAAAAGGCATCCACCAGGCCCTCTCGCCAGCGCCGGTGGCTGTGCGCGTCATAAGCCGACAGCAACAAAATACGCATCAGCCGGGAAAAGCCGCCTGTTCCCGGTGTGCCTCGAGTTCCTCGTGAATATAGGTCTCACCCCGGTAGTAACGCGCGACCAGCACAAACAGCATGGCCGTACCCAGCATCAGCAGGGTGAAAAAAATGAAATAATCCGCCCCGGCCAGCTTGCTGCTGCCGTCATCATTCCGGATAAAGAAATTCACCGCACTGGTGAACAGGTTGCCCAGTGAAATCGACAGCATGAAAAAAGCCATTACGAAGGACTTCATGGTTTTCGGTGCCTGCATATAGGAAAACTCCAGGCAGGTGATCGACACCATCACCTCGGCAGAGGTCAGCATCACGTAGGCGAACAGTTGCCAGCCGATCGAGGGCGCACCGCCCGCATCGATCGACAGCTGGATAGCGGTCGGAATTGCAAAGGCCAGCACGGTCAGAAACAGCCCGATCGACATCTTGCGCAGCGGCGTCAGCGGAAAGTAGCGGTCGATGGCCGGGTAGAGCCGGTAGGAAAACAGCGGGATCAGCAGCATCACCAGCAACGGGTTCGCGGCCTGTATCTGCGCGGGCAGCAGTTCAATCCCGAAGAGATAGCGGTCCATCTGCTGTGCCTGCAACACCCAGGATGAACCCGTCTGGTCGAACAGGGCCCAGAACACGGCAACGAACACGTACACCAGGCTCAGGCGTGCAAGCACGCCCAGGCCGGTCTTGCTGAACACCTCTTTTATAAAGTGCCGCCCGCCCGCCGGGATATGCACGAAGCGGTGACGCCCTGCCCGGAAAACCAGGGTCGCGGTCAGCATCAACACACCGGGCACGCCAAAGGCCACGGAAGATCCGTAGTGCTGCAACAACCAGGGCGTGGCCAGGGTGGAAACAAATGCTCCCAGGTTGATGGAAAAATAGAACCAGGAAAAGGCGCGTGCCAGCAAGCCCTGGTTGGTGCGCCCGAACTGGTCCCCGAGGTGCGCGGAGACACAGGGCTTGATGCCCCCCGCCCCGATGGCGATCAGGCCGAGCCCGAGGGCAAGTCCCTGGCGTGTGTCGTCGATGGCGAGTGCAAAGTGCCCGGCGCAATACACCAGTGACAGCAAGATGATGGTGCGGTATTTCCCCAGCAGGCCATCGGCTACCAGGGCGCCGAGCAAGGGGGTGAGATAGACGGCCGCCACGAACAGGTGAAACCAGCCCTTGGCCTCGTCCTCGCCCATGACATCCAGGACGCCGCTGTCATTGACCAGGTGCTGGGTCATGAAAACGACCAGGATGGCGCGCATGCCGTAAAAACTGAAGCGCTCGGCCGCCTCGTTGCCGATTATATAGGGGATGCCACCGGGCATACCGGCCCGCGCCTCGGGGGCTTCTCTGTATTTTGGCACCGATCAGCTCTCGAACACCTGAAACGGGCAATGATACGCCGAAAACCCTGCTGTTTGTGGCCGGCCCTTCCGCTACCCGGATAAATCCGTATGATGGCCGGCCCAACACCTCATCTTTCATCCTACCGAGCTGGAGAAAAACATGGCCACAACCGTCGACGAGCTTACCGTTAGTTATACAGAGGACGGAATCGAGACCGTCAAGGAGCTCGACAAGAAGGTCCTGACCAAGGGCGCATGGTCAACCGTCATCTACCGTTACCAGGACTGGAACCGTTCGAAAGAGGAATACGGACCGGACAAGTACACCATTCGCCGTTATCAAAAACGCAATGGTGAATACCAGCAGAAATCGAAGTTCAATATCTCCAGCAAGGACCAGGCCGAGAAGGTTATTGAAGCATTGCAGGAATGGACCAAATAGGCGCCTGCTTCATTCCGCCCCGTCATCCGCAACAGCGGCTTCAATTTCAAACAAGGCTGACCGGTTCGCCATTCAGCAGGGTATAGAACAACCTGCGCTGATGCCTGGATGTCGTACCGCAGTCATCATCATGCCGGTTGGTATAGTACAAACACTTGCCCCTGGTTGAGAATAACCAGGCAACAGTGATTTATTGATCAACGAAAAAAGGAAGTGTTGCTACAACGCTAGTCGGCTTCGCCACCGTCCTCGAACACATCGTAGATCTGTTCCTGCAGCAATTGATCATCGCGCATCTGTTCAAGCTTGCGACGCGCAAGCGCCCTGCGCACGGCACGCAGCGCCTTGTTGGCCTTGCTGCGCTTCTTTCCTGTTTTCGGTTTCAGTATGACATCATGTACAACAGCACTCATCGCTTGCCCCCTTGCCGGTTACCTGAACTTGAAACGCCTAACCGTCCTCTAGTTACGCGTATCGGCAGGCTTGCACGGGGGCTTTAGAGCCCATTTTCGCGCCCGCAGGAGAGCCGATCACATCATGGCTTGAAATCTTGATTATTGACGTAAGTTAATAATAATTAAGATTTATCGAAAGGCTTCTCAGTGCCGCATTAGCTGCCCGGCCGCGCCGGACCGGGACAGCCGGCCTGCAGTGATGTCAGGCCCGGCAGGGACAGGATCAACATTGGCAGCCGGGTAGGATAGAATTGGTGCATGCAGGAACTCGAAAACCTGCGGGCAGTCGGAACATCATGAGGAGACGATAATGAACATGCGCGCTGTAAATTTAGTAGTCATACTTTTAGTGCTTCCGTTTGCACAAGCCGGTGCCGAGCAGGCCTATACATGGACCGATGAGAATGGTACCAGGCACTTCAGTGAGGACCCGCCATTCGACGAGAGCATAACCGCAGAACAGATCGACCTGTTGCCCGCCCCGTCTGCCGGCAACATAGGCGGTGATAATGATTTCTACTCTGTCATCAACCAGGCTGACCGGATGGAGAAAAAGCGACTTGCAAACGAAAAACTGATTGCAGAGCGACTCCAGGCGGAAGTTGAGGCAAGAAAAGCCGATAGAGAAACACAGACACCGTCATTACCCGAGCGGAATAATTCACAGGAAAACACAATGTCCTACCCGGGTTACCCGCAGCAGGTAAACAGCTTTCCCCGGTCCGCGTATGACAAAAAACCCTACACCGACAAGCGGGCCGCTCCGAAACAGCTGCCAACATACAAATCAAAAAGCTCACTCGGTGATTAACCACGCCAGGGAAATTTTTAAACCGGTTCTGACAGGGATGAAATCTAAACAGTATTCATCCAGTGTCCCGGAAACGTGTGATGAAAGACGCGATTCAAACCTTTCTTGAAATTCCGGTCTTCTTATTCCGGATATTTCGCGCGATATATTTCAAGTCGCGATCAACACAATGACTGCAGCGCCCCATTCATTACTGCGGTGAACCAGTCCTCGTTTATTATTACAATCACATCAGATCCGGAATGAGTCACGAAGAAGAAAGTCCACTCAGGTTTCCCTGTGAATTTCCGATCAAGGCGATGGGAAAATCAGACTGCAACCTCGACATTATCGTCGTCGGTATTGTGCGCAAGCATGCCCCCGACTTGAGTGAAGGGGCCATCAAGACACGCGCCAGCACCAGGGGCAACTACCTCTCGGTTACCGTGACCGTGACCGCGACCAGTCGCAAACAACTGGATGCGATTTACCAGGACCTGGTGGATTGCGAAGCCGTGATCATGGCCCTGTGAGCGTCGATGCCATGCCAGCCCCGCCGGGCCCTCGCCCGGGGCACGGCCATAGACTGAAAATTCGCCAACTGGGCCGGGTTGAGTACGCTCCCGTCTGGCGCGAGATGCAGTCATTTACCGAGACGCGCACGGCAAATACCCCTGATGAACTGTGGTTTCTTGAGCATTTCCCGGTTTTTACCCTGGGCCGCAACGCCAAACCGGAACACCTGCGTGACACCGGGGACATCCCGGTTATTCATGCCGACCGGGGCGGCCAGGTCACCTACCACGGCCCCGGGCAACTGATTGCCTACACGCTGCTGGACATTCATCGGCGTCAACTGGGTGTACAATCACTGGTCAGCACGCTGGAGCAGGCCGTTATCAACCTGCTGTCGGATTACAGCATTCATGCACAGCGCCGCAGCAAGGCACCCGGGGTGTATGTCGATGACCGCAAGATAGCCGCACTCGGTCTGCGCGTCAGAAAAGGCTGCTCCTTCCATGGCCTGAGTCTCAATGTCGATATGGACCTGGCGCCGTTCTCGATGATCAACCCCTGCGGAATCCGGGGTCTCGAGGTAACCCGGATGAGCGACCTGGGTATCGGCATTTCTGTCGAAGAATGTGCAGCGCAGTTTGGCAACCATTTCGAGCAACTGTTAATGAACCTCTCCCCATGAGCACAACAGAAAGGAAACAGCGCGGTGCCGCAAAGACCGCACGCATCCCGATAAAGATCGAGCCGACAACCCGGCCACTGCGCAAACCACCCTGGATACGTGCAAAATCCCCGTCCCATCCTGCGGTATCGCGTCTCAAGGAAGTGTTGCGCGAGAATCACCTGCACACCGTCTGCGAGGAGGCCTCGTGCCCGAATCTTGGTGAATGCTTCGCCGGCGGCACCGCGACCTTCATGATCATGGGTGATGTCTGCACCCGCCGCTGCCCGTTTTGCGATGTTGCGCATGGCCGCCCTGACCCGCTGGATGCGAATGAGCCCGAAAGCCTCGGGCAAACAATCAGGGCCATGGGACTGCGTTACGTGGTGGTGACATCTGTAGACCGTGACGATTTACGTGATGGGGGCGCCGCACACTTTGTTGCCTGCATCGATGCGATTCGTGCCAATAACCCCGACATCAAGGTCGAGGTACTGGTGCCGGACTTTCGCGGGCGCATGGACCGCGCACTTGAGATTCTCACCACATCCCCGCCGGATGTCTTCAACCACAACCTGGAGACCGTCCCCGGCCTGTATAAAAAAGTCCGCCCCGGCTCCGACTACGCCTGGTCACTGAACCTGCTGAAACGTTTCAAGGCGCTGCACCCGGAGGTGACGACAAAATCCGGCCTCATGCTGGGTGTGGGAGAAACCATTGCCGAGGTCGAGCAGGTCATGCGCGACCTGCGCGAACACGACTGCGACATGCTGACCCTGGGTCAATACCTGCAACCCAGTGTTCACCACCTGCCACTTGATCGCTACGTGCACCCGGACGAGTTCGACCGCCTGGGCGAGCTGGGTTATCAACTGGGATTCAGTCATGTTGCCAGCGGCCCGATGGTACGCTCTTCCTACCATGCCGATCAGCAGGCGCATGGCGCCCTTTATAAGCCCGCGTAGCGCAATACCGGATCAAGCGTAGCGGGTCCGGCGTCACTCCCTGCCCGGACACAGCCTCTCCAGCAATAATCCTGCAGCCTGCTGTATCCCCTCCGCTTCAGGATACCCGTCCGGAACCGGCTGTTGCCATAAATGCTGCAGCGCCTCGACAAATTCTCCACTCTCGAATTGCTGCTTGCTGATTTCCTGCAAACGGCCATAACGGCGCGCCCAGGCGTTCAGATACGGCGACTCAGGCCAGTCCGGCCGCGACAGGGTCAGCAGCGGGATGCCGTTGCATACCGCCTCGGCGTAGGTGCCATAACCCGGCTTGGTGAGCACGGCATCCACCGATGCGAGTACATCGATATACGACAGGGGCAAGGCGCTGAAGTCGAACAGGTCATTGCGCGGCATATCCACGGCTTCCGGGAACACCCAGGCGACATTGTCCATGCGCGGCCAGCTGGCCAGCGGCAGGGTGGTTGCGATACCCCCCAGCGCAACCATGACCAGGCGCGTACCCGGCGACACGCCCAGCTGTTCCTGCAACGCCGGTTGTTGGCGCACACCGCACCGTGCAATCGGCCCGATGGCGCGGTAATTTTCCAGCGCCGGCATGTCCATGGAAGGCCGGGGCGCAAGAAAGACATCCGCCGCACGGTAACCGGCCCACATCTGCTCAAGAATGGCCTCGCTCTCGCCACCCGCGCTGCAATAAACCTCGAATATCGATGCCCAGTTCAGGGAACAGAGCGCAACCGCCGGTATTCCGGAAAGCCCCGCGGCCGACAGAATACGATAGGGTATGTCCGCAACTATCAGGTCCGGTTTGACTTCACCGAGCAGGTCAAGATCACGCTGCAGGCCTGCACCCTGATCAGAGTGAAATTCCTTCCAGGCCTGCCGTGCGCCCGCCACATCGACCTCCCAGGCACTCACCATCGGCAACACCACGTCAAGCTCGACGGTATGGCTGGTAAAAGGATGATCGAGACGCCCGGCGATAACGGAGTGGGGCAAGGTACTGCAGACGGTTAATTGCAGCGATGGCAACTGCTGCCACAGGGCATTGATCACCGGGGCAGTTTGCGCGAGGTGTCCATAACCGTGGCCGGAAAGGGCCAGCAATACATGCGGTGAGGGTTTCATCCAGGGAAGGGTGTGTAGCGGCCGGCTACTCGGGCAGCAAGCGCTCCATCAGGTACCCGAGGCAGTCCTGGCGAATAATCTTTTCATCCAGCGTAAACATCGAGGGCATGAATACCCGCGTGGTGGTCAGCGCGCGCCCTTCAACCGTGAAATAATGCCCTGATACTTCCTGCCCGTTATCATCGCGCACATCGAGCACGTCCAGGCCGGGGCCGTGCAGCCAGCCGATCTGCGTGCCGGCCGGCAGCTCCCTGAAATTCAGGTGATCGATATTGCCGACAAGCTGCAGGTCCGCCGACTCGTCCCGAAAGCTGAAACTGATATCCTCGCGGACCTTCACGCTCGCCACGGTATGAAACAGGTCAACATCGTGCGAGGCAACCGGGTGTGCCGGCAGCTCGTTCAGGCGCAGGCAGGCATCGAGGAAATCACGCGCGTGCTCCACACCGTATTCATGACCGGGCTTGCCGCACTCGATTGTCACCGCCGGGCAGACGTAAGACATGGCCATGGATTGCACCCCCAGCGGGCGAATGAAATACACCACGGTACGGCTGAACATCGACGCCAGGTGCAGGAACTGGTTATCCACCCGGTTGATACAGGCGTAGTGCGGATTGATGCCGGTATTATTGTGCAAATCGATGCTCGCAAATGCCCCGCGCTCGCGCATCCTGTCCACCACCTGCTGCATCATCTGCGCTTCAGGGGCATCGGTGTGCTCGGTGCCCGGCCAGACGCGGTTATAGTCCGCCTGGCCATCGAGAAATCGTTGTGACTTGCTCGCGGCCGCGACATTGCCGATAAAGACAGACAGTGCACGCGGCAACTCCCTGTCGCGCCAGGCCTGGAGCAGGGATTGCACCGCATAAAACCCGGTGCTCTCGTTACCATGCGCAAGCACCGTGACAAACAGGGGCTCCGGGCGTCGCCCCGGCAAATGAATCAGGGTGGGACCGCCAAGCAGTGCCTCAAGCCCTTCAACCGGGGCCTCGAGCAGACCATCCGGCAGCGTGTCAGTCTCGGTTAGCATCGTGTTCATGTCCGCTATGGCGTTTTCGTATCAGGTATTTTCAGGGCAAGCAGATTACATTCAAGGACAGCTTCGTCACCCTGTCAAACTCAAGGTGGCATGAATCACGGCTCCCCTAGTCAAGGTCCCATTCATGGACCGGGATGCCGGACTCCTGCCGCTGGCGATAGGCATTCGTCATGGCCGCGAAATCCCTGCCGTGCCTGGCGACATAGGCACGCTGCCAGGCTGCGCCGTTCTGCGCACTGTCAACACGCAGGCGGATAATATCGAGATAGCGCTCGATATCACTGCTGTCGATTTCAAGCAGCTCGAGCCCGTGTTGTGCCATCGGCAACAGTTCAGCCAGGATCAGTTCACGCACACCGGAGCGCTTTTCATTGAACCACTCAACATGTGCATCCAGTCCGTGATGCGCTGCCGCATAGAAATTGTCGCGCGCCGCGGCAAAGGAGAGCTGGTTTTCAGGCGGGATCTCTGCCGTCATCAAGGCCTGCATGATTCCGAAAAAGAAGGCCGCATTGGCGATCACATCCACCACTGTCGGCCCGCCCGGCACAACCCGGTTCTCGATACGCAAATGCGGCATGCCGTCATAATCAAAACCGATCAACGGCCGGGTCCAGCGCCAGATGGTGCCGTTGTGCAGGCGCAGATGCGCCATCTGCTCGAGCCCTTCATGGTAGGTCGTCGGCAACAGCACGGGATAGTGCTGCTGGTTCTCGACAAAACATTCAAACAGCGACTCGCGCGCATAACCGGAGCCAAAGGTTACCCGCCGCAGTGGACCATGGCTTGCACCGGCAAAGCCGCCGACAGACACCGACTGCTCAAATAAAGGAATGCGTGTTTCATCCCAGAGATCGTGATTGAACAGGTAGGGAGAGTTGGCAGATGCTGCGAGCAAGGGCGCCGATGCAACAATCGAGGCGTTATAGGCGCGTTTTGCGAGCCCGGGATGGACCTTCAGATGCAACTGGAAAGATGTCGTGGCAGCCTCCAGCATGACACTCTGGTGCGTCATCCTGAGATGCTCCCTGCCGTTAATATCCAGTTCCAGGGGCTGACCGCCGCGCAAACGCAGCACCTGTTCATTCAATGCCCGGTAGCGTTTCAGGTCCGACATGTTGGCCGGAGACAGCTCCGCTTCCTTCACCGTTGGCAGGATACCGATCATCAACAGGTGCGTTTGCATTGCTTCCGCGACCTGCATGCACTGCCGCCATGTCTCGCCAAGACTGGCCTCCAGCCGGCCGAGCGCCGAACCCCACAAGTGCTGCGGATGGTCGTTCAACTCGACGTTGAAACGTGCCAGCTCCGGCACCACCATCGGATTGTTCAGGTGTTCAAGAAAAACCTCGTTGACCGGTGCCGGCTGCGCCTCGCTGTCAACCAGCCAGGCCTCCAGTTCGAAACCGCCCATTCGGGCGCGCGGCGAAAAGACACCGGAACGAAACCACTCGCCAAGCAGCTTTGTTTCATTACGCAGACTTTCTGCAAACTCTTCAAAGTCCTGCGCGGTAAAATTCGTTGCCTCGATTTCCTGGCCCATATCCGGTCAGCGTTTCCGTATTTCTGTGCGTGTAAACAGGCTCGGCATCACTGCATGTTGATCACAACCCGGTTAACGGCTTCCAGCCGTTCCGGCGTCCCGATATCGAACCAGCTGCCCGTATAATATTCGCCGCTGACATGGCCGGCATTCATCGCCTGCCTCAGTACGGGTGCCAGCGGGAAGGCCCCGGGTGTACAGCTCTTGAATAGTCCGGGGCTGTACACACCGATACCACTGAAGGTCAGCATCTTCGGGCCGGTCTGCGACACTTGCCCCACCGACAGTGAAAAATCACCCTGCGGGTGATGCTCCGGATTATCGACCAGTACCAGGTGCGCCAGGCCTTCGATCCGGGCAGGCAATTCGCCGAGGGGGAAGTCTGTCCAGATGTCGGCGTTCAGGACAAGGAAGGGTTCATCACCGAGTAGCGGCAAGGCATTGAATATTCCGCCGCCGGTTTCCAGCGCATGCGGGGTCTCGAGTGAATACTGGATCTCGACACCATAGGCATTGCCGTCACCGAGTGCCGCGACAATCTGTTCACCCAGGTGTGCATGGTTGATTACGATCTCGCAAAAACCGGCCTGCGCCAGGGCATGCACCTGGTGCTCGATCAGCGTCTGGCCACCGATACGCAGCAGGGCTTTCGGCATGTCATCCGTCAGGGGACGCATGCGTTCACCCCGACCGGCGGCAAGAATCATCGCTTTCATAGGCTATAGAATAACACCGCTGGCGTGACTATTGCTGCATCATGCCCGGCAACACGCCCTGCCTGCCCGCAGCCTGCTTACCCGGCAGGCTCGCTCGCCTGCGTCGCGGCTACTCCCGGAGCAGTGGTTCAATATCCAGCTCCCGCAACGGATGCTGCAAAACACCGTGGAGGACAAACAACGCACTCAACTTCTCGACATATTGCCGTTCATTCCTGTCCACCAGCACGATAACGCGCGCATTCGGCGCGTATTTTTGCAAACTGTAGAGAAATACATCGAGGTTGCTGACATTGACGCCTGCATAATTATTGCCATAGCCGTAGAAGAACTCTGCGACCACATAATCAGGTGTTATCGTTTTTAATGCACTGATGGCCTTTCTCATCGAAGCCAGCCGTACTTCCCTGATTTCCAGGCGCCTGTACAAGCCGGAGAAATCCGGGTGTGCGGGAGACTCCACGATTGAAAACAGCGTTCTCGCAGACATGTGCGCCGTAATTATTCAGGGTAGAAGCTGACGCCAGTCACCCCGGGCAATGCCATCAACATCGCCTTGATTCGGGTGCGCTCCGTATCCCCGGGTTTGCCGAGAATATAGAGCACACCATCCTGCGCCACCATGCGCATGGCGGCCCGGTCCAGGACCTCCGGGTGGCCGGCATCCACCAGCTCCAGCATGGTTTCGGCAAGCAGCAGGTTTGTCCTTGCGACCTTCATGGGTGGATCTGATGCGCCCACCGCCAGGTGGTTGTATACCCTGCCCCTTGCCTTGCCGGGCTCACCGCCACGCAGGGAACTGCAGTCCCTGTCTCCCTTCACGGTTTGCCGGCGCTTGACATTACCCATGGCCGGTTTGCCGCCACACTCCCTGTCCCTTGCCGGCATGACCATGCTCCCGGCAGGCGTCTCGCGTTTTATCCCCGCCGCATCCAGCACCAGCGCATCGACTACACTGGCATCTGACGAACTCTTCACCTCGCCGGTAATGATGATGGTATTTTCGAATCGGGTCACCGTGACGTACCTCGCGGCAGAATCGGCCAGCTGGTCGAGGAGGCGATGAGCCCTGGCTTCAAAAGCACGGTCCTGTGCGGCGGGCGATGCTTTCCCGCCATCGGAAAAATTCAAAATGCCCTCGTCGGCCAGCATCGGTCCGGACAAGGTGAGCGCGCCGGACAGCAGTATCGAGTTACAGGTTTTTCTCCACAACATGCGTATCGTGTTCTCCTGGCAGGGTAAACCGCCAGTGTAGCGAAATGTCACAAAGTTGGTCCAATAATTTTCCCGAAATCCGGCCCCGTGAATAAATAACCGGGCCGGTCATGTATGCCCCGCGCCAATCACCTCTTTTGTCATCAGGGAAAGTGCAGCGGCGCGTCGCCTTCGTGCCACTGCGGGTACTTTTTCATCACGCTGTTGAACAAGCGCGATTCGATCAGCGTCTCCAGCCATTGCTGCAGGCGTGGCCATGAGGCCTGCTCGAACCACGGCCTGTCGACATGCGCAAACTGGCGAACGAACGGGAAGATAGCCACGTCCGCCACGCTGATGTGCCCGCCCAGCAACCACCTGCCCCGGTCGAGCCTGTCATCCAGACGTTCCAGGAAGCCCGCTCCCTGCGCCCGATACCAGCCGGCCGGGTGTTGCGGATAACGTTCGGCATACTTGTAACGGTCCAGCTGCGCCTTGAAGGAGCCGTCATTTTCATCCATCAGCTGAATTGCCGTGGCATACGCCTCGCTTCCCGCTGCGGGCATCCAGCCATCCGGATCATGTACCGAGAGGGCCCAGTCCATGATGTCACGACTCTCTTCCAGCACGCAGCCATCGGGCAACAACAGAACCGGCACCGTCGCCTTCGGTGAACAGGCCAGCAGGGCAGCCGGCATGTCACGCAATATGACTTCGCGCAGTTCCACCCTGACCCGGCTGTATACAAGGGCCATGCGTGCACGCATTGCGTAGGGGCAGCGCCGGAACGAATACAGCACCGGGAGCCCGGCATCGGCCTGCCTGTTCACGGCCCGGGTATCGGGCCGGCTAGAAAGAGAAGCCACCCGGCCACAATTGAATACCCAGGTAGAGGAACATCGCCGCCATCAGGCCATCAGCGGCAATGACCCCCGTCATGACGGGGTTCATACCCTTTTGAAGCAGGCTATTGATGCCGACACCGGCACCGATCGCGGTGACGAAAAAACCGAATTCGCTGACGATCAACATCGTCAGCAAGGGTAGCTTGTAGCTGCCCTCCGGCGAGAACGCCCCCGACATCGCCAGCCCGGCAGCCACCAGCAGTCCGAGGCCCAGCGCCAGCCAGGGGAAAGGAAGATTATTCATGGCGTGCCTCTGATGTCATTGCTACCCCGTTAACCCCTCATACGCTTGAGAAGCGCTCCTGCAATATAATTCCGGGCTGCCGGGTTGCCAGTATACGTGAATGTGCGCTGCTCTTGCCGGGGACGACCAGGCCGCTGTTCGGCCTGAAAGACCGGCCCGGAGCAACACCCATACTAGGCATCGCCACCCAGGCGGGGCATGACGTGTCGCGCGACAAACTCCCCGAACGGCTGCAAACCATCATGGCGCCCGGCCACCTCTGCCACGTACGAGAGCGTGCGCGGAATGTCATCCAGGTAACCCGGTTTGCCGTCACGGTGATTCAGCCGCGCAAAGATACCGGCTGCCTTCAGATGGCGCTGCATGCCCATCAAATCAAACCAGTGCAGGAACGCCTGCGGATCATCATGCCGCTCATGCAGGATACCGGTTTGCAGGGCGAGATCGTGGTAGCCCAGCGCCCAGTCTTCCACCCGCCCGGGCGGCCACTTGACATAGCAATCACGCAGCAGCGAAACAAGGTCGTAGGTGACTGGCCCGATCACGGCATCCTGAAAATCGAGGATACCGGGATTGTTTGCAGCAGTGACCATGAGATTGCGTGAATGATAATCACGGTGTACGCATACCTGCGGTTGTGCCAGTGCATTATCGGCCAGCCGGCCGAACACATCCTCCAGCATGGCCTGCTGCTGACGGGACAGCGCGATCCCCAGGTGTTTGCCCAGCAACCAGTCGCGAAACAGTGCCATTTCCCGCATCAACAGCGCTTCATCGTAGGCCGGCAGATCGGCATCCAGCGGTATGCGGGTCTGCAGGGTGGCCAGCGCACCCAGCGCATCGCCATAGAGCCGCTCCACTGTTTCATCGTTCAGCGCGTCGAGATAGGAGCGGCTGCCGAGGTCGGAGAGCAGCAGGAAACCCTTGCCGGGATCTGCATCAATCACCTCGGGGACATTCAGGCCGATATCAAAAAACAGTTTTGAGACATTCACGAACGGGCGGGAATCTTCCTGCCCGGGCGGCGCATCCATGACTATGAAACTGGCACCATTATGGATTATCCGGAAATAACGCCGAAAACTGGCATCGGCCGAAGCCGGGTTGAGGGTGTATTCGCTGAATGACAGTTCTTCTTCCAGCCAGTACTTCAGGGCGTCCAGTCTTTCAGGCAAGGGTGCTCTCCGTGTTTTGCAGGTCAATAACCGGAGCCGCAGTATAGCCCGGAACAGGGCCTGCCGAGAGTCGCCTGTGCGGGTGAAAAACAGGCATGAAAACCGGGCCTTGCAGGGATTGACAGAGGCCCCGCCGATGCACCCTGTTAAACCGATAACACACTGATTACAAAAATATTTGAAGTTCAGGCCATTCTGTGCGATTTTAGCTCGCGCGCCCCGCCGCCGGGTACGCGGACACGAACGTTTCAGCCGAATAGATTCTGCAGGTATTCCATGCAATCAATGAAGAACAGATGCTCAACAGCCCGGCTGCTCCCGGTGCTGGCGCTGCTCGTTCTTCTGCTCCCGCTGCAAGGCACCGCCCGGGCCGACGGCCCCTGGCTGTGCAGCGCCTTGTCCGACAGCCTGTGGAGATGTGTCGCCAGGGAAAAGTTGCAGGCACCGGGCCACGTGCTCATTCCGGCCGCACACCGCGTGCCACGACAGGACACCGGCAACGACCACGGCAGCGCGCACGATGCCGGTTTCACCCGATGACCTGCCAGCGCCGGCAGCCGGGCCGATGGCAAGTACACCGGGTGGTTATTCGACGCAGCAAGCGGCATCGGTTCCGCCGGCGCAACCCGATCGCTGGGCACAGTGTCCACCCGTAACGACTCGAACACACAGCTACCAGGCAACCGCGGAGCCTGGGAAAACAGACCTGCACGCAGCGTCTGCCAAATCAAGCGCGGACAATGTCTACACCCTGGAAGGCGACGCCATCGTCCAGCACGGGGCGCAGCGCGTAACTGCCGACCGGATCGTCTACCGGAAGAATAACGATGAAATCATGGCGACCGGCGGCGTTGAATTCAGCGCCCCCGGCCTGGAAGTCAATGCGGCAGCTGCCCGCATACATCCCGGGCGCAACAGCGCCAGCCTGCAGCAGCTCAGCTACTCGCTGCCGGACCAGCATGCGCGCGGTTACGCCGGCCTTTTAAGCGTCGAAGGCGAACAACAGCATCTTGAAAACGCCAGCTATACGACCTGCCCGGGCGGCAACCTGGACTGGTTGTTAATGGCAAGACAGGTCGACCTGGATCAGACCGGCGGCCATGGCACAGCACGCGGTGCCAGGCTGGAATTCAAGGGTGTGCCCATCGCCTATGCGCCTTACATGAGCTTCCCGCTGGATGACCGGCGCAAGTCCGGTGTGCTGGCACCGGCAATCGGCCAGACGGACGAAACCGGTACCGATATCAGCCTGCCCTATTACTGGAACATCGCGCCGAATTACGATGCCACTATCGTGCCGCGCTACATGAGTGACCGCGGCACAATGCTGGGCGGCGAGTTCCGTTACCTGCACGCAAACAACAGCGGCGAAATCAGGGCCGAGTACCTTGGTTCCGACAAGCGATTCAATGACAGGGAACGCAGCCTGGTCTCTGTTAACCACAGGGGTCAACCCTTGCCGCGACTGGAAACATCCATCACCGCAAGCAATGTCTCGGATGAAGAATACTTTGAGGACCTGTCGACGACCATCGTGCAGACCAGCCAGACCAGCCTGGAGCGTACCGCGGCGGCGGCCTGGCATGGTGACTGGTGGGACCTGGGTGTCAAGGTGCAGGACTTCCAGACCATTGATCCTGCCGTGGCTTCCATCGACCGTCCCTACAAGCAATTACCCCAGATCATTCTCGCCGCAGCTCCTTCGAAGCGCCTGCTGGGTCTTAAATTCAGCGGCCATGCCGAGCTCAACAGCTTCGACCACAGTGACGGCGACAAGGTCACCGGAAAGCGCCTCGATATCCAGCCGCGCGTCAGCCTGCCTGTACGCAGGGCCGCCTGGTATGTAGAACCTGCCATCGGCATACGCCATACCCTGTACGACCTCGACAGGGATGCCACAGGCGGCGACGACAGCCCTTCGCGCACGACACCCATTGTCAGCGTTGATGCCGGCAGTTTCTTTGAGCGGAATATGGACTGGGGAGAGGCTGAACTCATACAGACACTTGAACCGCGCCTGTTTTATCTGTACGTCCCCGAGAAAAACCAGGATGACCTGCCGGTGTTCGATACCGGCAACTATGATTTCAACTACTGGACGCTGTTCCAGGAAAACCGTTTCACCGGTCCGGACCGCATGGGTGACGCCAACCAGGCAGCACTTGCACTGACAACCCGGATACTTGATCCCGGCAACGGCAAACAACTGCTCAGCGCCAGCCTGGGTTCACTCATTTACTTCCGCGACAGAAAAGTCACGCTGCCGGGCGAAACGGTTGAATCCGATGACAGCTCCGACCTGATCGGCGAAATAACCATGAACCTCGGCAAGTACTGGAATGCCAATGCCGAGCTGCAATGGAACCCGCATGACTCGCAAACAGACCGAAACGATTACCGCCTGCAATACAAGGCCGGCCAACGCCAGCTCATCAACGCCTCCTATCGCCGCCGGCGCGGCAGCCAGGAGCAGGCGGACCTGTCTTTTCTGTGGCCGGTGAACCAGTCCTGGCACATGGTCGGGCGCTGGTATTATTCACTCGACCAGAATGAAACTATCGAGGCGATTGCCGGTCTCGGCTATGAGAGCTGCTGCTGGGGCGCCCGGCTGGTAGGCCGCAACTACATCAACAACAATGACGAGGGCCGTAATACCGCGGTCTTTCTCCAGCTGGAACTGAAAGGCCTCGGGACACTCGGCGGCAGCGTCGATGACGTGCTTGAACGTGGTATTCTTGGCTACCGGGCCCGGAGCTGATTTTTTTACAGGTTTTTTATGATGAAATTATTTGCCACTCTGTTTTGCACCGTCGCGCTGGTGACTGCCCAGGCCGTTTTTACACAGGCCCATGCCGCACAAACACAGGACACGGCAGCCTCCGCCGGGCAGGATAGCAGCCTGCAGCGTTATACCCTGAATCGCATCGTCGCAGTCGTCAACGGTGACGTCATCCTTAACAGCGAGTTGCGTGCAGCCCTGGACCAGGTGGTTGCCCAGCTCGAAAAAGACGGCACCGCGCTGCCCGAGCGCAGCGCTCTGGTCAAACAGGTACTGGAACGCCTGATCATCGATGTCCTGCAAATGCAAATCGCCGAGCGCAACGGCCTGACCGTCGATGACAAGACACTCAATGATGAACTGCAGACGCTGGCAAAGGAAAGTGGCGTCAACCTCACGGATTTTCGCAACATCCTGGAAAAAGAAGGCTACAGCTACGCCGCGTTCAGGGAAAACATTCGCAAGAAACTTGTCCTCCAGGAAGTACGCCGCCAGATGGTGGCCAATACAATCAAGGTCAACGACCAGGAAGTTGATAACCTGCTGGCAAGCCTCGAGGCCAGCGGACTGGGCGATGTTAAATATCACCTTGCACACATCATGGTCGCAATACCAGAGGCCCCCGGCCCGGAACAGATTGCAGCGGCCCGGCTGCGCGCCAGCACTATCCTGGTGAAATTGCGCGCAGGCAGCGACTTTACACAAATCGCCATCGCGGAATCCGACGCGCAAAATGCACTGGAAGGCGGTGATCTTGGCTGGCGCAGTACTGGACAGATACCGTCACTGTTCACCGAGACGGTCGAGGATATCCAGGTTGGCGAGGTATCCGACCTGATACAGAGCTCCGGCGGCTTTCATATCATCAAGCTGGTGGAAAAATCCGGGGGGGAACGTCACCTCGTCAACCAGACCAGGGTGCGTCATATCCTGGTAAAAACCGATGCGGTAAACACGGATGACGATGTGAGAATGCGCCTGGAACAGCTGCAAATACGCCTGCGCGGTGGTGAGGATTTCACCGCCCTGGCACGGTCGAATTCACAGGACACCCTGTCAGCCGCCAAGGGCGGGGAACTTGGCTGGGTAGGCCAGGGAGAGACCGTACCCCGCTTCGAGGCCGCCATGAACAAGCTTGCCATTGGTGAAATCAGCAATCCGGTGCAGACACGTTTCGGCTGGCACCTTATCCAGGTGGAGGGGCGTCGTGAGTATGACAGCACCGATGAATACCAGCGCGCCAAGGCAAAACTGCTGATACAGACGCGCAAATATGATGAAGAACTGACCCTCTGGCTGCGCCGCCTGCGCGATGAATCATACGTCGAGTACCGGCTCGACGAGTCCTGACATTTGTCTCCCCTGTCTGCGGCAGCTTGCCGCGCCCGATTATATTGTCTGACTCGATTGCACGTATTGCACTGACCCCCGGTGAACCGGCCGGTATCGGGCCGGACCTGTGCCTGGCGCTTGCACAGCAGGCACTGAACACCGAGCTGGTGGCAATCTGTGACCCGGCGCTACTCGAAGAACGGGCCGCGCAGCTTGAAATCCCCTTTCAGTATCGTCTGTTTGACCCGGCCAAACCCGCACGATCCACCCCGGGTGAGACCTGCATACTGCCGGTTGCGCTGCAAACAGCCGTTCAGGTCGGTCGACTAAATCCCGGCAACGCCCGCTATGTCCTTGACACTCTCGACCAGGCCATTCGCGGCTGCCTGTGCGGCAACTTCGATGCGCTGGTGACAGGCCCGGTACACAAGGGCGTCATCAACGATGCCGGAATCCCCTTTAGCGGTCATACCGAGTACCTGGCAGCGGCGACCCGGACACGCGATGTAGTCATGCTGCTGGCAACCGATGAGCTGCGTGTCGCCCTTGCCACGACCCATGTACCGCTGTCGCAGGTCAGCGCCTGCATAACAAAGGACAGCCTGACGCGCGTGATCCGGGTATTGCACAAGGGGCTGCAGACCCGCTTCGGTATCGGCGAGCCGCGCATTCTGGTGTGCGGACTGAACCCGCACGCCGGCGAAGGCGGCCACCTCGGCCATGAGGAAATCGACACCCTCATCCCCGTACTCGAATCACTGCGCCTTGAGGGCATGGCCCTTGAAGGCCCGCTACCGGCAGATACGCTTTTCAGTGCCGCCAATATCGCCAACAGCGATGCCATACTGGCCATGTACCATGACCAGGGATTACCGGTGCTGAAGTACAGCGGCTTTGGCCGCGCCGTCAACATCACGCTCGGCTTGCCCGTCATCCGCACTTCCGTCGACCACGGCACGGCACTGGAACTCGCCGGCAGCGGCCGGGGCGACAGCGGCAGCCTGCTGATGGCGATCCGCTATGCAGTGGAGATGGTGCAGCGGCAATAACGCGCACCATTCCGTATACCCGCCCAGCCTGCCTTGCACCGGTTTGATGGATAAACCGGAATACCTTCATGGCACATATCCCCCGCAAGCGCTTTGGCCAGGACCGCTCCCCGGTTCTGATTCACCATGTTACTCAATAAGTTATATGCATATATAAATCCAGAGATGCCACCTTCTGCAGTCCCCGCTACCCTTGCGCAGCGGATTTGATATCTGCGTCTTCGGGGCTGGTAAAGCGGGTCGCGCAGGAAGAAACAAGTGGCTCCCTGAGGTCTTTCTGTACCTTTCTGCGCAGTTTTTCAGATGCTGTTTTCGTATTAATGAAATCTATATCTACAGCCCCACCTGGTGCCACCCTGATGACGGTCGCGCCGATTCCTCTACTTCTCACCATGGTATCGTTTCCTATCATTCTGACCTTTGAGATCCACTTGCCAAACTCGTAGTCTACCTGTACGCCGGAACGCTGTGGCCTGTGTCCGTGTACAACAATATCGATCTTCAACTGCGCAAGAACAGCACCAACCACTCGTCCCTGTTTCTTGTAGTAATGGCTCGCATCCGCCACATCATAGAGCAAATAGTTTATTCGCCGATTTTCTCTAACATAGGCATATTGCCTCATGGCGCTAACAGATATGAATGCTTTTTTATAATGATCAGTATTAAAACAATTCAGGTCTTTTCCCGTTACCTGCTTAAAGTGCAGCAATGTCTGCAAGAATTCGACTGTCGGATAACCATGTATAAAAAGGATAGTACCGGCGACGTAGAATAAATCCAGACTCTCAATGAACTCGTTGAGCCAATGGACCTGTTCTGCTCGCATTCCGTATTTTTCACCTGTCATGATCTTTTGCCAGACTTCCTGCTCATGATTGCCCACTATGAGCTTGACATGACATCCCTTTGCGAGGGCGTCTTGCTGAAGAAGTTGCCAATATTCCACAACAGAAGGGTCAGGATTTTTCTTGTCAATCATGTCGCCGGTATGAAAGATATTGATCCCTTCCAGATTGTCTGTGAGCTCGTCTTTCTCGTTGAGGATTCCGGCGAAACGCAACGTACTCTTGAGCGAGTTCATGCAGTTATCGGTATCGGAGAACACAATACAACGCCCGGAAAAAGCTGGTCGCTCTGCGCGGGTGTCAGGTTCCATCGGTGGGTCAATTACTCTGCTTCTTTCAGATAAACCGAAGGTTCTGGCGATGCCCTTGAGTACCCCCATAAGCCTGGGGAAAAAACCTGGCGCCGTGTTTTCAGATATGCGCATTAAATTACTCAGAATATGCTTTTTACCTGGATTCGACATCTGCTCTCTCCCGGGCTACGAATAATGTTCGCGGGATTGTTCCTGCTTTGACTGATGCAACCATTAACGTGCTCTCTAAACAGAAGGTCAATATCCTGCGGAGCTCGCTACGAGCCAGGGATGTCAGGGGGCGGTAATCATTAAAAATCACCGTAGAATAATAAGAGCCCTTTCCCCTCAAGTCCACGGTTAATGAACAGCCTTTCGCCCCGTTTTTTCGCCGTGATTGATGTAAAAAACCTGCTGAATTCTGTCGGTCTCGTTTGAAGTTTCCGCGCTTGATGTTCGCTGACATAATTGATCAGGTTATTTCAACAATCCTTTCTGTTAAATACCTTTTATCAGGCTCACGCTAATTTCCTGACGCAGGTTTTCAGGTCAAGCCAGTACGCACAAGTGATATCATTTATCAGGCAGTCGATTCACATCATTTTCTGCCGATGCGAATATCGATGCGACTTGTAATCGCACCCGCTATGGTTCTAACTGTACGATTTTAATGAATATATCCACTTCGACATTTTATAACTAACTGAAATTCCTAATAAGAAAAATAGGCAACCCATTGAATCACCGTCCCAGGAAAAGGTTCGGTCAGAACTTCCTGCACGATCCCGGTGTTATCGAAAGAATCATCACGGCTATCCGGCCACAAGGGACAGCATGATTGCATCGGGGACATGCATTTCATGCTGCAGAATGAGGTCGTGGGAAGAATGGCGGCAAGCGCGGGTACCGCTAACTCCTCCGGGGGGTGACTTGAAGGATGCATATGACATCAGCGGCGGGCCTGGTATAGCCCTGATCACCGGGGATGTCTGGTGTTTCTATGCCTGCTGCAACCTGAAGATATACTGGTTTCGCCCCTGGTCTTTTGCACGGTACATGGCCAGGTCGGCCGCTTTTATCAGGGATGAAACGTTGGCACCGTCGGTTGGACCAATGGCTATACCTATACTGGCACCGACCTCCACTTGATGACCGTTTATCTCAACTGGCTTCGAAACCTCGTGAATTATCTTTTTTGCGACCAGTTCAACATCGTCTATGGTCTCAAATGATTCCATAAGGACCAGAAACTCATCGCCGCCCATACGGGCAATAGTGTCTTCCTGCCTTAATAATGACTGCAGCCGCATCGCCAGGGTCTGCAGAAGTTGATCTCCGATGTGATGACCATAAGTGTCATTCACAATTTTGAAATCGTCGAGGTCAAGAAACAGAACGGCAAGTTCCCTGTGGTCCCTGATACAGCGCTGCATCGCATGAGCGATGCGATCATCGAGCATGAGCCTGTTTGGCAACCCGGTCAGAGGGTCATGGTGAGCCAGAAAGTCCAGGTTACTCTGATGTTCTTTAATAGGTGTGATGTCAGAGAATACCGAAACGAAGTTCGTCACCTCGCCACTGTTGTCATAAACCGCGCTGATCGATTGCCACGACGGGAATGCCTCCCCGCTTTTGCGGCGGTCCCAGATTTCACCTTTCCATTGCCCGTCCGTTGTGACTATGACCCATAAATTACGGTAAAAAGCCTCGTCATGGCGGCTGGATCTCAGGAATGAGGGATTCTTTCCGAGGACTTCCTCCAGTGTATATTCCGTTATCAGGGTGAATGCGGGATTGACGGATATAATATGGTTGTCGTGGTCAGTAACCACCACGGCCTGACTGGTGGACTCGAAGACCGTTCCGGCGAGGCGCAGTTGCTCCTCGGTATGTTTGCGATCCGTGATGTCGTGACCGGATGACAGAACGCCGGTGATCTCACCTGCGGGGCCGTACTGCGCGGTATTGTGCCAGGCGATGTGACGGACTTCGCCCGTCGCTGTAATTATGTCGTTGTCATTGTATTCCGCCAACTCGATTTCACCTGACATTATTTTCTTGTACACAGTATGCCCGTGGTGCTTTCCAGTCTCCGGAAGCGCGATATCAAACCAGTTGCGGCCAAGCAGTTCCTTTTCGGAGAGACCAAGAGCTTTACAACCGTGGCGGTTGATCACGCTGATTCGCTCATTAGTGTCCAGACCCACTATGATGGCTTCCGAGATATCCAGGTAGCGTTCGGCGCGACGCTTCTCCTCCGCCAGTTCCTGCTGCGCCTGTATTGTCTCGGTTATGTCTTCAGAAATACCAAGTAGAAAAGCCGGGTTGCCATTCTCATCATACATGGGTACTTTTCTGGTGTGCAGGATCCGCCGGCCATTGCTCCCTGTATCGATCACCTCTTCAGGGATATCGAGTACTTCACCGGATTGAAGCACATTCCGGTCCGCGGTGTTAAAAAAATCAGCCTGTTCGGGCGGGAAGAAATCAGCGTCACTTTTTCCAATCATCTCGCTACGGCTGAAACCCATGACTGTCTCGGCCGCTCGATTGATCTTTGCAAAACGCAGCTGCCCGGCTTCTTTAATGAAGATCATGCCGGGGAGATTTTCCACAATCGAGTCGAGAAATTTCCTGGATATCCGGGCCTCTTGCATGGCTGCCTGGGCACGATGGAGCATGGTCTGCGCGTAGGTACTGAACAGCAGGGCAATAGTGAGCACCGTCAGTCGCATTGTCCATTCAAACGGTGTGGGACGGAATAGCTGATCGACCAGATTACCTTCGTCAAACAGGTACACATCAACGATGGCATCGATCACATAAAAACCGACACCTATCAATCCACCCAGCCAGACAAGCTTCCATTCCCGTAGTCGGGCAAACCAGGTATGCCCGGCATCAGGCAAAGGCATCACTGCGGAAGAATCTGCGACATGACGATCCGCTAACTTGCATTTTTGCATGCTGGTATCTGCAGGCATTTGCTAGCAACCGTTTGACAGATATGCTGAAATAGCCAGAAAATTAATCATGTACGCGCCGTTCGGAGTAACAAGTTTGTTCTGGTCTCATAATAGGCAGTTTCGTGCATACCTTCAGCTGGCAACTACAACATAATGCATCCTTGTGATAAGGCGTTTAGCCGAGGTTATCAGATGCCAACCAGTGCTGCATTATTCGTAGTGATATCATTGAGCTCGAATAGTTTTCTACCGCTGCAAAAATCGATGCGCGTTGGAAGCGCACCCACTCTGGTTCCAACCGGGTGGTTTGCGTGAGCAAATCCATTCTGACGATTTATAACTGACTGTCAACAATGAAAAATACCAGGATAACCCCTTGAATCACCGTCCAAGGAAAAGGTTTGGCCAGAACTTCCTGCACGATCCCGGCGTTATCGAAAGAATCATCACGGCTATCCGGCCACAAGGGAATGAGAACCTGATTGAAATCGGCCCGGGCCAGGGCGCCATCACCCTGCCCCTGCTGGAGGCAGCCGGCGCACTCACTGTTATTGAAATCGACCGGGATTTGATCGAGCCGCTGAAGGCCCGATGCCGCAACGTCGGCAGGCTGAGCGTGCATAATGTCGATGCACTGCGTTTTGACTTTTGCCAGCTGGCTGACACACATCCGCTGCGCATCGTCGGCAACCTGCCCTACAATATATCGACGCCGATACTGTTCCATTTGCTGGAACAGCATGATTGCATCAGGGACATGCATTTCATGCTGCAGAAAGAAGTGGTGGCAAGAATGGCTGCAGGCCCGGGGTCGAAGCAGTATGGTCGTCTGTCAGTCATGCTGCAGTATCGTTGCCGGGTTACAGCACTGTTTGCTATCGGTGCTGGCGCATTCAATCCACCACCGCGCGTTGAGTCGGCGTTTGTCCGGCTGGAGCCCTTTGATCAGCCGCCGGTAAACGTAGACAATGAAAAGGTATTCACCAAACTGGTGCGTCAGGCATTCTCGCAACGCCGGAAAACCCTGCGCAATGCCCTGCGCGACATACTCGATAGCGATGAAATAATGAAGGCGGGAATCGATCCTTCGCTACGCGCTGAAATGCTGGCGTTAAAGGATTTTGCCGCGCTTGCCAACCTGGCCTGCGCCAAACAGGCGGGCTAGTCCTACCAGGGGATGACCACGGATAGATGCACTGCCGCTGCATCTGCGTCTACTTGCCACATACCACTATTATTCACTGAATAAGACGCCGCCGGAATCCCGGCCGGCGATTTGAACAACATGCGCACGCCGGCACCCCGATGGCCGATTGGCGCAAGCATTACATCACCATCTTTCAGATCATCAATATCCGGATGCAACAGGAACGAATCATCCGCTGCCGAAAGGGTTGTCATAAATACCGCCAGGCCTGCGAACAGGACGAGCAACAGCAATCGATCTGACCTGTATTTGAAACGCTTATGCCTGAACATCCCGACCTCTTGTGTAACATGTCAGAATAAAATCAGCAGCTGCCAAAACCACTGCTGTCACGGAGCCACACCCAGTAATGCAATAAAAAGCCACTCATTTCCGTGACGGGATTCACATTTTCGGCCAGGCGCTGTGCGCTGCTGCGCGCTGAAAAAACCCGGGCTGGTCCCTGCTTCATGTATTTTTTATATTCTAAATCAGTGTGTTATAAAATTAACGCCGCTGCAGTAGCGAGGCCCCTTTTAAAAGAGCAGCGTCCCGTGAGTCGCGGGGCAACATGGATTTTTCGAGTATTAACCTGCCCGCCCTCCCGGCAGATACAAACCGGGAACCCTGTATAATGATGACCTGCACGCAGCGGCCGGGAGCGGCAAGGCTTTTGTCGCCCTGCCCGGAAAGAGTACTGTCAGACCCAGGAGAATTTGTAACAAGACCCATGGAAAACGATAAAAACATCACCGTTGAAGTAGAAACCCAGTACATGGAAGGCCAGTCAGAGCCTGACAACGAGCGCTACGTATTCTCCTACACCATTACCATCCGCAACGAGGGTGGCGTGCCCGCCCAGCTGTTGTCGCGTCACTGGGTCATCACGGATGCCAACGGCAACGTCCAGGAAGTAAAGGGTGAAGGTGTTGTCGGTGAGCAACCGCACCTCAAGCCGGGTGAAGGTTTCCAGTACACCAGCGGTGCAATGATCGCGACCCCGGTCGGCAGCATGCGCGGCAGCTACCAGATGCTGACCGACAATGGCGACGAATTTGACGCTGAAATACCCGCCTTTACACTGGCGATCCCGCGTACCCTTCACTAGCCTGTTCTGTCCTGCGTGGCCGTTTATGCCATAGGTGATATCCAGGGCTGCTTCGATGAACTCCAGGCCCTGCTTGAACTCATCGACTTCGACCCCGCCGGCGACCGGCTCTGGTTTGCAGGCGACCTGGTTAACCGCGGCCCCAAATCCCTGGAGACCCTGCGCTTCGTTCGCGGGCTCGGCGATGCCGCTGTCACCGTGCTCGGAAATCATGATCTGCACCTGATCTCCCACGCCCATGGACTGTCGCTGGACAACGATGACCATACGCTCGACGCCATCCTGCAGGCACCTGATCGCGATGACCTGACTGACTGGCTCTGCCGGCAGCCCCTGCTGCATCATGACGAGGCACTGGGATTCACCATGATCCACGCGGGCCTGCCGCCACAGTGGGATCTTCAACTGGCACGGCAATGTGCACGCGAGGTTGAGGACGTCTTGCGCGGTGACGCCCTCGCTGACTTTATCGTGCACATGTACGGCAACAAACCCAATCGATGGTCTGCTGACCTTTCCGGCCATGATCGCCTGCGCTTTATTATCAATTGCTTTACCCGTCTGCGTTACTGCGACACTGACGGTAAACTGGGACTGAAACACAAGGGCCCGCCGGGCAGTCAGCCGGCCAGACTGTTGCCATGGTTTGAAATCGGGCATCGGGCCAGCAAGGACATGAAGATCATCTTCGGACACTGGTCGACCCTGGGGCCGTGCAATGCTCCCGGCATTTATCCGACGGATACCGCCTGTCTTTGGGGCGGCGAGTTAACCGCGCTGCGCATCGATACGGAACCGGAATATTTCAGACTGCCCTGCACGCGACATAAAGCGCCTGGCTGACAGTGCCACTGCGACAGTCGAGTGTATCCACCTTCAGCGGGGACAGGTTTACTGTCTCGCCGGTTTCGCGCTAGTTGAGGGGTTGACCCTGCGCAGGTTTATAAACCATGTTCCTGTGCACAATCCCGGCATCCATGAATTGTTCACCCCGGACAATGAAGCCATGCTTTTCATAAAAGGGAATGGCGCCGAGTTGCGCATGCAAATAAACACCGGCGTATTCCTTCTGCCGGGCGTAATCAAGCAGGGCCAGGAGTAACGCAGAGCCTATCCCCTGGCGTCGATATGCCTTCAACACGGCCATTCTGCCGATATGCCCATCGGTGCCTATCCTGCCGGCACCAACGGGTAGATTATCTTTACCGGTAACCAGCACGTGGTGAAAGAACCTGTCTGACCCGTCCAGCTCAAGTGCTTTCGGGACATGTTGCTCGTCTACGAAGACGGTCCGCCGGACGGCGGTAAGCGCCTCGCTGTTATCCTGCCAGCTACAATGTGTCAGTTTGAATGCTGGATCCATTTTTTTAACTCAAGAAGTCAGAAGTGAGAAGTGAGAGAGTGAGAAGTGAAGAGTGAAGAGTGAAGAGTGAGAGAGTGAAGAGTGAAAAAAGAGGGTCTGTTTGCCTGCCCAGGCTGCAAAGTAGTTATGCACTCTCACTTCTCACCTCTCACTTCTCACCTCTCACTTCTCACTCTCTCACTTCTCACTCTCTCACTTCTCACTTCTCACTTCTCACTTCTCACTCTCTCACTTCTCACTTCTCACCTCCTTCCGATAACCTCGCATCAACCAGGAATCAACTTGCCGCTGTTGTAAAAGTCCAGCAACAACCCGGCCTCGTCAGCCGTTATGGATTCGGACAGGGCAGCTGCGTCGATCTCGCGTTGATCACACAACGATTCTGCAAAGGCAGAAGTTACCCGGAACTCGCTGCCATCAACAAACAACAGCACATTGTTGTTATCCTGCCAGAATGCAAAACGACTTGCCGGGTTGCGGACAAGTGCCGCGTGCACAGATACCAACGTTGAAAGATCGTCAAAACGGTCATCGTTCCCGATCAACAGGTCCGCCTTCGTCTCGCTGACGAAGCGCCCGAACCAGGCCGGGAATGCCGGGTTATCCGGTTTCAGGTATTCGCCGAGCATGGACCTTACCGCTTCCATGGTAGCGGCCGTAATTTCGTTTGGATGGCGCTGCACCTGCAGGGAAGGATCCCGGTAAGTCAGCTCGGCGGGCAGGCCCTCGCTGATATGGCCGACATAGCTTTCCAGCATTTCAGCATGGGTGGCTGCACGAAAGCCGATCGAAAAACTCAGGCAGTCATCGGTTGCCACACCGTAATGGGACACGCCGGGCGGCAGGTAAATCATGTCGCCGGGTTCAAGCAACCATTCCTGCTCGGCAACAAAATCCCTGTGGATGCGCAAATCGGTATTCGCGACCTGGTTGTCAGCGGCAACCTCGCGGCTATGTATCTGCCAGCGCCGGTGGCCCTGCGCCTGCAGGATAAATGCATCGTACTGGTCCAGGTGCGGACCGACAGACCCGCCCTCGGGTGCATAACTGATCATCAGGTCATCGATGCGCCACTCGGGAATGAACCTGAAGCTGTCGACAACCCAGGCGAGGCCCGGGATATGTTTTTCTACATCATTCACCAGCAGGGTCCAGTGCGTTTCCGGCAAGGTGCTGAAAACCGCTTCATCCATCGGGCCATAAATCGTCTGCCACGGATGTTCGCCGCCCTTCTCGATCACGATCCTGGAATCCACGCCGTCTTCACAGGCCAGGCCTGCCAGCTCTTCGGCACTGATCGGTGACTGAAAACCCGCAAAGGCCTGCCGGATGACCAGGGGCTGCTTTTGCCAGTAGTCCTTCAGGAAACGTTCCGCGGCAAGTTCACCCAGCGGGTTAACTGTCTTGCTCAAGTCAATCGTCCTGCGCACGCACCCGGTCAAGCCTGATAAAACTCCAGGCATACGGGTTGCTCTCATCGGCCTCACAATCAACCCGCCCGGTCTCCTCCCACTCGGCTTCATCCAGCCGCGGGAAGCGGGTATCGCCCTCGAAGTCCCGGTGGACAAGGGTCAGGTAAATGGTATCGGCATGCGCCAGCACCTGGCGGTAAAACTCCGCGCCACCGATCACCATCACCTCATCCTGTTCTCCCGCGGCCTGCAGGGCGGCCTCGATGGAATGCACCACGATGCAGCCGGGTGCTTCATAGTCTTCATCACGGGTAATGACGATACTCGTGCGCCCCGGCAATGGCCGGCCAATCGACTCCCAGGTCTTGCGCCCCATGAGGATCGGCTTGCCCATGGTGGTTTCCCTGAAATGCTTCAGGTCCGCGGGCAGGTGCCAGGGCAGCTGGTTGTCCCTGCCGATCACCCGGTTGGCGGCCATCGCCACGACAATGGAAATCTTCATGCCTGGAGTCAGACCGCAACCGGCGCCTTGATATGCGGATGCGGGTCATAGTTGGTCAGCTCGAAATCGTCAAAGCTGAAATCGAACAGGTCTTTTATATCGGGATTGAGCTGCATCACCGGCAGGGTATGCGGTGAGCGTGACAATTGCAGCTCGACCTGCTCGAGGTGATTCAGATACAGATGCGCATCGCCGAAGGTATGCACAAATTCGCCCGCCTGCAGCCCGGTCACCTGCGCCATCATCTGCAGCAACAGTGCATAGGATGCAATATTGAACGGCACACCGAGAAAGATATCGGCACTGCGCTGGTACAACTGGCAGGACAGTTTCCCGTCGGTCACGTAGAACTGGAAAAAGGCATGGCAGGGCGGCAGGGCCATGTTTTCGATATCAGCGACATTCCAGGCGCTGACGATGATACGCCGCGAGTCCGGGTTATTCCTGATCTGGTGAATCACCTGGCTGATCTGGTCGATATGTCGCCCGTCCGCTGTCGGCCAGGAGCGCCACTGGTAGCCATACACCGGCCCGAGATCACCCTGCTCATCGGCCCACTCGTCCCAGATCGTCACCTTGTTCTGATGCAGGTAACGGATATTGGTATCGCCTTTCAAAAACCACAGCAATTCATGCAGGATGGAACGCAGGTGTATTTTCTTGGTGGTAACCAGCGGAAAACCCTGCGCCAGGTCAAAACGCATCTGGTAACCGAAGACACTCAGTGTCCCGGTCCCGGTGCGGTCTTCCTTGCGGGCACCGTGATCACGCACATGCCGCATCAAGTCGAGATACTGCTTCATTTTTACTCCGTCACTCCCCTGTTTCAGCTCCGCTCCGGAAGAGCAGTGACCTGCAGGAGCGCTTCTCAAGCGCGACAGGTATTCATGCAGAATTATCGCGGATGAGATCCGCTCCTACAGTAAATACCAGACGTCACTTACCAGCTCACCTTGCCATCCGTGCGTCGCAAGGCATACACAAAAAATACAAGCCCGATAATGATCATGGGAAAAGACAGCAAGTGCCCCATGGTCAGCCAGTCAAAGGCGAGGAAGCCGATATGCGCATCCGGCACGCGGACAAATTCAACAGCGAACCTGAACACGCCATAACATAGCAGATACAGGCCGGAAACGGCCATGGTCGGCCGCGGCTTGCGTGAATAAATCCACAGGATGGCAAAAAACACGATCCCCTCGAGCAATAATTCATAGAGCATGGACGGATGCCGCGGCAGCGAGTCCACATAGGGAAAGACCATGCCCCAGGGAAGATCAGTCGGTCGGCCCCACAATTCACCGTTGATAAAATTACCCAGGCGACCGGCACCCAGCCCGATTGGCACCAGCGGGGCAAGATAGTCGGTCACGACAAAGAAGGTGCGCCCGGTATGCCGCGCATACATCCACATGGCCACGAATACGCCGACCATGCCGCCGTGGTAGGACATTCCACCCTGCCAGATACGAAAGATCAGCAGCGGGTCGGCCATGAAACTGCTGAAATTATAGGCCAGGGTATAGCCGATACGCCCGCCGAGTATCACACCCAGCGCAACATAAAACAGCAGGTCACTGATCTCATTCGCACGCCATTCAGTCCCCGCACGTCGCGTGCGCACTACTCCAAGCCACCAGCCGGCAACAAACGCAAGCAGGTACATGAGACCGTACCAGTGCACCTCGAAGACACCAAAGGAAACGGCAACAGGATCAATCTCGGGATAGTGCAGCATGAAGTATTTCCGGGACGGGTATCAGGTTGCCGGTATGCGGCAAAACAGGGCCTTCAGATAGGCGGTCTCCGGTATGGCCGGATGCACCGGGTGATCAATCGCCTGGAAACCACGCTCGATGATCTGCAGATGGCGGGCCAGCTTGCGGGCTGATTGCAGCAGGATACCCTGCAGGCGCGCCTCGGTCAGATGCATGGAACAGGAGCAGGATACCAGTATCCCGTCCGGCCCGAGTAACTGCATTGCCAGACGGTTCAAACGGGCATAACCCTGTTCGCCCGCTTTAATATTCTTGCGCCGTTTTATGAAGGCGGGCGGATCAACAATCACAACATCGAACTTGCGGCCAGCCTCTTTCATGGCGCCCATGATATCAAAAGCATCACCACCTTCAATGCTGAGCCTGTCAGCCACGTTATTCGCCACGGCATTTCTGCGAATGAACTCCAGCGCAGCGCTGGAAGAATCCACGCAGCACACTTCAGATGCACCTGCCACGGCAGCCTGCACACCCCAGGCACCGATATAACTGAAGGCATCCAGCACCCGCTTGCCCTTCACATACTTGTGCATCGCCAGCCGGTTATCACGCTGGTCAAAGAACCAGCCGGTCTTCTGCCCGCCACCCAGCGGCACTTCGAAACGTGCCCCGCCCTCTTCCAGGAATACGCTTTCGGGTACCGCGCCGATCACCTCCGTGACCTGGTCAAGGCCTTCCAGGGTGCGCACCGGGTTATCATTGAGCAGCAGGATACCGGCAGGTGCCACGACCTGCTGCAAGGCCTCGAGGATAACCGCGCGGACCCTTTCCATTCCGGCCGTGGTGATCTGCACGACCAGCACGTCGGCATAGCGATCGACGACCAGGCCGGGCAGGCCATCGCTCTCGCCAAATACCATTCGATAAAATGGACGCTCAAAGAGTGATTCACGCAACGCCAGGGCCGACCTGAAACGCCGTTCGAAAAATGCCGCGTCAAACGCGCTGCGCGGACGCCGGCTGTAGAGCCGTGCACAGATCAGGGAGTGCGGGTTCACATAGGCCGCACCCAGTGCCTGTCCGCTTGCAGACTGGACCACCGCAAGACTGCCCGGCTCGAACCCGTTGAGCGGTGTCTTCCCGGTATCAACCTCGTTGCTGTAGACCCAGAGATGCCCGGCCCGCAGACGGCGGTCTTCATTCTTTTTCAGTATCAGTACCGGCAAGTCTGTCGTTGTCATCGTGTTTCCTGGCTAATGTGGCAGATCGGCAGGCGCAGTTATCGCCCGGGCTTCGCTGATGACAAGCCGGCCACCGCGATAAGGCTGGGAAAACAGCGCCCGTGGATATTCATCCCGGCCATCGCGGTAGACCAGCACCAGGCAGGCATCCGGGTGCTGCGCTGCCCATGCCACGACGCTGTCATCGGGAATATACAGGATCGGTTGCGTCAGGCGGCCATAAAATCCGAACTGGCCATGGTAACGGCTGGTGACGGCCACCGTGCGCCCCGCCTGCTGCGCCCTTGCAAGCAGCCGGCTGGCCGCCTGCAGGTCATAGGCCGGTGCCGCCGGCCTGAATACACCCAGTTGCACAACAGCGATGACAAATACGGATAACAGGGAAATCCGCAGCAGGCAGGGCGCGGCAGGAACCGGGCGCAGCAGAACAACCGTGATGGCGGCAATCATCAGCAGTCCGCCCCAGACGGGATGGACCTCGTTGATCCATGCCGGCTTGTGCAACACAAACGGGAGCAGCATCACGGCCGCACCCGTGACCAGCAACACACCGGCCAACAGCCAGGGACGCCCCCTGACCTGCGCAGAATCCTGCAGGCCCGCCACGCGGCTCACCAGCAGGGCAACGGCCGGTTGCAGGGGCAACAGGTATTTGAGCTGCTTGCCACTCACCAGGCTGAGCAGCGCAAATACCGATAGCAGCCAGACCAGGCAAAAGCGCAGGCCTTCATCCCTGGCCGGTTTCGCGCGGCGCAGGCCCGACCACAGCCAGGGGAGAAAACACCAGGGCGCAAGCAGCACGGCCAGCCACGGGAGATACCACCACGGCGGGTGATTATGGGCAAACGAACTCACCAGCCGGTTTGCGGTTTGCCCCCAGAGGATGGCGTTCCGATAGGCCTCGCCACCGGCCTGTGCGGCCGGCAAGGCCCAGGCCAGTGCAATCACCGCGCCCAGCGCCACGCTCGCCAGCACACCCGTGTACCAGGCCGGCCAGAAGCGCGCGGCGGCATCGCGTTTCCATAGCGGCGCCAGCAGGGCAACCGGCAAGACATGCAGCAGGATTACCGGCCCCTTTGCCAGCACACCCAGGCCGATGGCGCAGCCGGTCACGATCCAGCCGCTGCCACGGCCCTGCGCTGCCCTGACCAGGCCGGTCATCGCCAGCACCGTGAACAACACCAGCAGCATGTCGATCTGCACCCAGCTGTAGAACGCGCAGTAAAAGATGCTGCCGAACAGGACCCAGGGTACCAGCCATGCTGCCGTGTCCGCCTTCGGCCACAATTGCCGGGCGAGGTATCCGCTTGCCAGCAGCACCAGCAATGCCGTGAGCGGGGCAACCGCGCGCACCACCCACTCCTTTACTCCGAACAGCCACCAGCCGGCATGCACCAGCCAGAAAAACAGGGGCGGCTTGTGGCTGTAGGGTTCACCGTTGAGCCGGGGGACCAGGAAATCACCGCGGGACCACATCTCCCAGGCAACGCCGGCATAGCGCGTTTCATCGACCGGGACCAGCGAACGCGTCAGCAGCGCCGTCAACAGGACGAGCAGCCACGCAGCCAGCAGACCCGGCCATGCTGCGGCACGCAGACTCATTCGCTCGTGCGACGTACCGGGAGTCCTGGCGCCTTGTTGCACACCGGGGTGTGAATCAATCGATCCATGTCATTACCTTACAGCATGTGGGTGTAAACACGTATTTGCGAAGACAGCTTACAGGTGTTCCGATATAGTACAACGCCACTTACCGGGGCGCGGACAGGACGACGGAACACGCAGCTGATATGAAACAACAGAACGACTCCGGCAATCATCTCGCCCACGAGACCAGTCCCTACCTGCTGCAGCATGCCGGCAACCCGGTCGACTGGTATCCCTGGGGGCCGGAGGCGCTGGAAAAGGCGCGTACAGAGAACAAGCCCATCCTCCTCTCCATCGGCTACTCGGCCTGCCACTGGTGCCACGTGATGGCCCACGAGTCCTTTGAGGACGAGGCCACGGCCGAACTGATGAACCGGCTGTTCATCAACATCAAGGTTGACCGGGAAGAACGTCCGGACATCGACAAGATCTACCAGACGGCCCATTCACTGCTGACCCGGCGCCCGGGCGGCTGGCCGTTGACCGTGTTTCTCACACCGGATGACCATGTGCCGTTTTTTGCCGGCACCTATTTCCCGGACAAGCCGCGCCACGGCATGCCGTCATTTCGCGAACTGATGCAGCATATCGACAGCTTCCTGGCCGAGCGCGGCGACGAAATCAGGACGCAGAACACCTCGTTGATCAATGCCCTGCAATCGATGTCAGCCCGCTCCCCGGCAAGCGAAAGTCTCAACCCGGCACCGCTGGATGCGGCAAGACAGCAACTGGAAAGGAATTTCGATGAACGCGAAGGCGGCTTCGGCGAGGCGCCGAAATTCCCCCATCCAACCAGCATCGAACGGCTGTTACGTCACTGGGCCAGGGGCAACTCCAGCTCCGGTGAACCGGACAGGCGGGCATTACACATGGCCGTCTTTTCGCTGGAAAAGATGGCACATGGCGGCATCTTCGATCAGCTCGGGGGCGGCTTCTGCCGCTACTCGGTCGACGCGCGCTGGATGATTCCGCATTTCGAGAAAATGCTCTATGACAACGGCGCCCTGCTCGCCCTGTATGCCGAGGCCTGGGCCGCCACCGCCAATCCGCTGTTCAAACGCACCTGCCAGCACACCGCAGGCTGGGTGATGCGGGAAATGCAGGCGCCTGATGGCGGCTACTACTCCAGCCTGGACGCCGATTCCGAGGGCGAGGAAGGCAGGTTCTATGCGTGGACGCCGGAGGAGGTGCGCACACAGATTGGCGAGGAAGACTACGCGATTTTTGCCCGCCGCTATGGCCTGGACCGGCCTGCCAATTTTGAAGGCAAGTGGCACCTGCACGTCTACCGCAGCTGTGCGCAACTCGGCGAGGAATTTTCACAGCACCCGTCCGTGATCGAACAAGCCGTCATGCGCGCCCGCGAAACCCTGTTCCAGCTGCGCAAGCAACGGGTTCACCCCGGCCGGGATGACAAGGTACTGACATCATGGAACGGCCTGATGATCCGCGGCATGGCCATGGCGGGCCGCTACCTGAATGAAACCGGCTGGGTCGACTCGGCGGAACGCTCACTCGACTTTATCCACAGCACCCTCTGGAAAAACGGCCGCCTGCTGGCGACTTGCAAGGACGGTCATGCACACCTGAATGCCTACCTCGATGATTATGTCTACCTGATCGACGGCATCCTCGAACTGCTGCAGGTGCGCTGGCGGGACGGTGACCTGCAATTTGCCATTGAACTCGCGGAAGTCGTACTCGGGCATTTCCAGGACCCGGCAGGCGGATTCTTCTTTACCTCGAATGACCATGAAGCCCTCATCCACCGTCCCAGGCCGGATCATGACGATGCCACACCCGCGGGCAACGGCATCGCCGCCAAGGTGCTTGGCCGCCTTGGCCACATCCTCGGCGAAAGCCGCTACCTGGAAGCGGCCGAGAACACGCTGAAAAGTATCTGGGCCGGCATCAGGGACATGCCGCATGCACACACCAGCCTGCTGCTGGCACTGGAAGAATCCCTGCTGGGATTCCAGACTGTTATCATCCGCGGCGACGGTCGTTCGCTGAATGACTGGCATGCACGTGCTGCAAGGGTTTATGCGCCTTCCAGAATCACCCTGGCCATCCCTGCAACAGCCGTTGGGTTGCCTGCCGGGCTTGCAGAACGCAGTCCCGGCAGCGATGTGGTTGCCTACATCTGTAACGGCCTGGTGTGCGGCGAGCCCGTTACCGGGCTGGAGAGTTTCGATGCACAACTCTCTAAATCAGAACCCGCAACACCGGAGATAACGGATCACTAACCCCCTCCGGGGAAAGGCCGGTACGAGTAGATATAAACAGGGAGAGGGAGTTATAAAGGCAATAACCATGAGCGATACGACATATTTTTTGCAATTACCCGGTGCACAGCTGGAGTCGATTGAACAGGGTGACGACCAGATCACCCTGCACTTCTCCCGGGTCAACCTGGTACAGGAAATGGAAGGGACGTTCGAGGATTCACTCTGGACCCAGGCTGTGAACCTGACCATCAAGGGTATCGAGCTTGAGGGCGAACTGCCTGAATGCCCCTGCGAGGTGGCGGGGGGCGACATGACCGACAACATCTACACCTATCGCAATCACGCGCCGCTGCCCATCAACTGGCGTGGCGGGGTGGCATGTACACTCAAAACGGCGGGTGCAAGCATGGGCTTCTCGATCGAGGGCGAGAGCATGCAACTGGAACAAATCGGGCATCCGCGCTATATCAAACATATCAAGAAATAATCAAGCCCTGTGATCACGGTTATTTGACAAGCCGCATGCAGTTCGCTAAAAGAATTGCCTCTGAACATAAGCACACAAAAACAGGATCAGCATGAGCGAAACCCGGGAATGTTACTGTCAATCCGGCAAACCCTTTGCCGAGTGCTGCGAACCCTGCATCAAGGGAACCACCCCGGCGCCCACCGCCGAGGCATTGATGCGCTCACGCTATACGGCCTATGTGCTGGAGGATATTCCCTATCTTTCCCGCACCCTGCACTCGAAAGAACGCGACGATTTCGACGAGGCCGGCGCAGCCAAATGGGCCAGGGATGCCGACTGGCAGGGGCTTGAAATCGTCAGGACCGAACAGGGCGGCATCGATGACAGCAGCGGCCTGGTTGAATTCAAGGTCACTTACAAGCGCCACGGCAGCCCGCTGACACACCATGAACTGGCCGAATTCAGAAAAGCGGACGGGACCTGGTACTTTTTCGACGGCAAGATGATCAGCGACGGCCCGGCCAGGCGCGAAGCACCCAAGATCGGCCGCAACGAGCCCTGCCCCTGCGGCAGCGGTAAAAAATACAAGAAGTGCTGCATGAATGCCTGAGGGTGGGGTGCTTTTCTTTGTTTTGCTTCGCTAACT
The DNA here is from genome assembly GCA_963827755.1 of uncultured Gammaproteobacteria bacterium. Lineage (GTDB taxonomy): Bacteria > Pseudomonadota > Gammaproteobacteria > UBA9214 > UBA9214 > UBA9214. The sequence continues at coordinate 85,961 of CAWHCQ010000013.1, read as the reverse complement.
TGGAGGAGCGCCTTGCAGGCGCTGGTTTTATTGAATGCGGGCTCTCGCGCCCGCCGGCGAGGCACCTTTCTCCGCTCCGCTGATTTCTTTGTTGGAGCGCCTTACAGGCGCGGTTTTATTTGGATGCGGGCTCTCGCGCCCGCGCGGCGAGATACTTTTCTTTGCTCCGCCAAAGAAACGTATCCAAAAGAAAGGCGGCCCGGAGGCTTGCCCGCTGCGCGGGTTCCCTGCGCTTCTCGCGAAAACCGGCGCATGCGCAACTCGCAATCTCGCTGCGCTCGAAAGCTCAGACAGGGCGCATGCTTCATCCGGTTTTCACTGCGATGCTCGGCTGCGCCTACGGGAGGGGTAGATCAAACCCCAATCGGTGAGTATGGGGGGTTGATCTACCCCTCCCGTAGCACTCACCGAGTACCGCAGCCAATCCGGGGAATAGCCGCGCACCCTGTCTGAGCTTTCGAGCGCAGCGAGATTGCGAGTTGTGCGCGGCCCCCGGATTGGCGAGGAACGCAGGGGACCGTATTAGCTCATTGACAGCATGAGTATTGCCTGAGCGGTGAGTGCTCCGGGTGCCTTTCTCTTTGGGTACTTTCTCTTGTGGCGAAGCAAGAGAAAGTACCTCGCCGGCGGGCGCGAGAGCCCGCATACAAATAAAAACCGCGCCTGCAAGGCGCCCCAACATCCCGATTAAACCGGAAACCCCCTAGGCTATCTCCGAACCGAAGCATTTCCGGTAACGCTCGGCGAACTCATCCGGGGTAAAGCTGTGATTCTGGGTGCCGTGATGCTCGATCTTGATGGCACCCATGAGCGCTGCGATACGACCGGTGGTTTCCCAGTCCAGCCGGTTCATCAGGCCGTATAACAGGCCGCCGCGGAAGGCATCGCCGCAGCCGGTCGGGTCGTGCAAATGAGTGGCAGGCGCGGCCGGGATGTCGATGCGACTGTTATCGGTATAGATGTGCGCGCCTTCCCCGCCAAGCGTGACGATGAGCGCCTCCACCCGTTCAGCGATTTCATGCGGTGACATGCCGGTGCGTTCCTGCAGCAGCTGGGACTCGTAATCATTCACGCACACCCAGGTCGACTTGTCGATGAAATCAATCAGTTCATCGCCGTCGTACATCGGCAGGCCCTGCCCCGGGTCGAAAATAAACGGGATACCGGCCTCACTGAACTGTGTCGCATGGTCCAGCATTCCCTGGCGACCGTCCGGAGATACGATACCAATGGTGACTCCGTCGGCATCATCGATGGTGTTCAGATGTGCCGCATCCATGGCGCCGGGGTGAAAGGCCGTGATCTGGTTGTCGTCCATGTCGGTGGTGATAAAGGCCTGCGCCGTATAGCTCCCCTTTGCAACTTTTACGTGGCTGCGATCGATGCCACAGCCATCCATCCACAAGGCATAGGGTGCAAAGTCATCGCCGACCGTACCCATCGGTAGTGGAGTGCCACCCAGCAGCATGAGGTTATAGGCAATATTCCCGGCACAGCCACCGAACTCGCGACGCATCTCGGGGACATAGAAGGAGACATTCAGCATATGCACCTTGTCGGGCAGGATATGATTCTTGAACCGGTCCTTGAACACCATGATCGTGTCAAAGGCAAACGAACCGCAGATCAATGCAGACATAATCGATTTTCCCTTAGGGTTTCCTTAGAAGAAATTTGTCAGTACCAGCAACCAGACCACGGCCGCATTCACCAGCGCAACCAGTACCGCGGCGGAACCAACATCCTTGGCCCGCCCCGAGAGTTCATGCTGCTCCGTGCCGATACGATCCACCACGGCCTCGACACCGGAATTCACCAGCTCGAACATCAACACCAGCAGCCACGACATGATCAATAACGCCCGTTCCACGCCGCCGTCACCCAGCAACAGGGCCAGCGGGATCAACAAGACGGTCAGGGCAACTTCCTGCCTGAAGGCCGTTTCATGACGAAACGCGGCGGCCAGCCCCTTGCAGGAAAAGCCGCCGGCCCTGATCAGCCGGCGAATACCCCGGTTATCGGGATCAGTTGCCATTCTTACCCGGGGTCGGCGGGGACATCATCCCGCCGACGGATTCCAGACCAGGTCGAGCTGCTTCGCGGCACGCACTTCATCGAGCCGGCGAACCGGCTGCGTATGCGGGGCCTCCTTGAGCAACTCCGGGGTGGTTTCCGCTTCACCCTTGATTTTTATCATGGCCTCCACAAAGGCATCCAGCTCTTCCTTTGTCTCGGTCTCGGTCGGCTCGATCAGCAGGCATTCAGGCACCAGCATCGGGAAATAGGTCGTCGGCGCATGGATATTGTAATCCAGCAGCCGCTTGGCAAAGTCCATCGCCGTTATTCCCAGCTCTTTTTGCTGACGCTTCAGGGTGACAATAAATTCATGGGTCGCACGACGCCCGGGAAAGGCGACATCAAAACCGGCATCGACAAGCCGTGCCATCAGGTAATTGGCATTCAGGGTGGCAAAGTCCGCGACCCGGTGCATGCCCTCGCGCCCGAGCATGCGCGCATAGACATAGGCACGCATCAATACACCGGCATTACCCATGAAGGTCGACAGGCGGCCGATACTCTGCGGCCGGACGTCTTCGGTGATCCAGTAATATTCATCGCCGTCGAAGCCGACGATCGGCAGGGGCAGAAAAGGCTCGAGGCGCTTGCTGACACCGACCGGACCGGCACCCGGTCCGCCACCGCCGTGCGGTGTCGAGAAGGTCTTGTGCAGGTTCATGTGAATGACATCGAAGCCCATGTCACCGGGCCGCACCTTGCCAAGAATGGCATTCAGGTTGGCGCCATCGTAGTAGAGCAGTCCGCCGGCCTTGTGAATGATGGCGGCAATTTCCTCGATACGCCGCTCAAACACGCCCAGCGTCGAGGGGTTCGTCAGCATGATACCGGCCGTCTTCGGACCGACCGCCTTTTTCAATTCATCGAGGTCAACATCGCCCTGTTTGTCCGTCGGGATTTCATGCACCTTGTAACCACACATGGTCGCGGTTGCCGGGTTGGTGCCATGCGCGGCATCCGGCACCAGGATTTCATTGCGTTCCATGTCGCCCCTCGCGTCATGGTAGGCGCGAATCATCGCGACCCCGGTAAACTCGCCCTGCGCACCGGCGGCCGGCGTCAGTGACACGGCCGGCATGCCGGTGACATCCTTGAGCATCTCCTGCAATTCATACATGCAGGCAAGAAAGCCCTGCCCCATGGATACCGGCGCCAGCGGATGACGCGCAAGAAACCCCGGCAACATGGCCAGCTTGTTGCAGGCGCGCGGGTTGTATTTCATGGTGCAGGAACCGAGCGGATAAAAATTCGTATCGATGGCAAAATTCTTCTGCGACAGCCGGGTGAAATGGCGCACGGCCTGCATTTCCGAGACGGCCGGCAGCAGCGGCGGCTGCTTGCGCAATAACTTTGCCGGGATATCAGGCGTATCTTCGTACGTCAGCGGCGCCTGTGCCGGCGCAGTACGTCCCTCGCGGGATTGTTCAAATATCAGCATGTCTTTTATCCGGGTTAATCCTGGTAAATATCCAGTCTGCAAAAATAAATCAGGCGCTCAAGTCATTATTGCGCCATATACTCCCTCTCCCACGGGGACGCCTGCAGGGATGCAGGCGGTAGAGCGACGCAGGACGCCCGGGCCGGGAGGGCCTGGTCGGGGAGCGTGGACAAAATCAGCAACGGCATGAGCTGCAATTCCTCTCAAGCATTACAGGGCAGCCAGCGCCGCATCGTAGTCCGGCTCGTCGCCGATTTCTTTCACCAGCTGCGTGTACACCACCTTGTCGTTTTCATCGATGACGACAACGGCCCTGGCGGTAATACCAGCCAGCGGGCCATCGGTGATCAGCACGCCATAGTCTTTTGCAAATCCGCGGGTACGCATCAGCGACAGCGGGATCACGTTCTTCAGGCCTTCGGCGCCGCAAAAGCGGCCCTGTGCAAACGGCAGGTCCGCGGAAACCACCAGCACCACGGCATCATCATGGCCGGCGGCGCGCTCGTTGAACTTCTTCGTCGAGGTCGCACAGGTCGGCGTGTCGAGGCTTGGTACGATATTGAGTATTTTCTTCTTGCCGCTGTAATCGGCAAGATGTACGTCATTCAGCTTGCCATCGACAAGGTGAAAATCCGGCGCCTTACTGCCGACGGCAGGTAACTCGCCGTTGGTACTGCATGCATTTCCGTGCAAGGTTACTGTTGCCATGTTGTCTTCCCCCTGTTGCGTTCTTTAACGGTCTGTTGAGATGGCGGTTACGCCATTTTCGGTTTTACCGGGCAACCCGCCGCGGTTTGCGATGCGATGATCCTGTTCAGGTGACTCGCATAGGTTTCGATATCGGCATCCTCCCGGGTTTCGGTGGCACATACCAGCAGCACATCACCCAGTTCCGGATAGTCGTTCGAGAGCACGTATCCCGGCAGCAGGTTATGCGCGTGCAGCGGCCGCATGATGTTTTCCAGCGGCAGTGAAAAGCGCAGCGCTGCCTCGTGGAAGTACGGCCGGTTGAACAGCGGTTCAACGCAGTCATTCGCCGTGAGCGCCGCCACCAGCTTGCGGGTATTGGCATGACAGGCCTGCGCCACCCGCTTCAGGCCATCTGCACCCAGCAGCGACATGTATATGGTGGCGGCTGTCACCAGCAGGCCCTGGTTGGTACAGATATTCGAGGTCGCCTTGGAACGGCGGATATGCTGCTCCCGTGCCTGCAGCGTGAGCGTGTAACCAACCCGGTCGTCACGATCGATGGTGCGGCCGCAGATACGCCCGGGCAACTGGCGCACCAGCGCCTGCTTGCAGCAGATGAAACCGAAATACGGGCCACCGGCCATCATCGGCACGCCCAGCGGCTGGCCTTCCCCGCACGCAATATCGGCACCGCTGTCGCCCCACTCGCCCGGCGGCGTCAACAGGGCCAGCGACATCGGGTTGGTGACGGCGATCACCAGCGCACCCTGTTTGTGCGCCCATTCGGTCAGGGCGTCGACTTCCTCGAGGACGCCGAAGAAATTCGGCTGCTGAATGACCAGCGCGGCAATATCCTCACCCTCGAACTGCGACAGGGATTCCGGAACGATGTGGCCACCCTCGGGGCTGTACGGCACCTCGACCAGTTCGATGCCCTGGTTCTTGACGATGGTACGCGTGGTCTTGCGGTACTCGGGGTGCACCGTGGTCGGCATCAGGATACGGTGTGACTTTGACGTGCGGTTGCCACGCACGGCCATCAGCACGGCCTCGGCCAGGCCGGAGGCCCCGTCATAGAGCGAGGCATTGGAGACATCCAGCCCGGTCAGGCCCGCCATCATGGTCTGGAATTCATAGAGCAGCTGCAGCGTGCCCTGGCTGGCCTCTGCCTGGTAAGGCGTGTAGGCCGTGTAGTATTCGCCACGCGTCGTCAACTCCCAGACGGCAGCCGGTATGTGATGCTCATAGGCACCCGCACCCATAAAACACAACGGCCGGCCATCGGCCTCGGCACGCTCCATCATCAGGCGTGTAATCCCCTGCTCGTTCAGGCCCTCCGGCACGCCGGTCAACTTCCCTATGCGCAGGCTGGCCGGAATTTCATCGAACAGGTCTTCAACACCCTGCACGCCGATCGCGTCCAGCATGTCACGAACATCACTTTCTGTATGGGGTATAAACGGCATGGTCTCTGGTTTATCTGATCAGGTTTGTGTGTGTAATTCCGGAATCAATGTCCTTCGGATTCAAGAAACGCCTGGTATTGATCGGCATCCATCAGGGCCGCCATCCCGGTCTCGTCAGCTGCCTCGAGGCGAAAGATCCAGCCTTCCCCGTAGGCATCCTGGTTGACCGTTTCAGGTGTGTCAGCAAGGCTTTCGTTGACTTCCACGACTTTACCGCCCACCGGCGCATAGACATCGGAAGCCGCCTTGACGGATTCGACGACCGCACAGGCCTCTTCAGCCACAAGCGTCTGGCCGACCTCCGGCACCTCGATAAACACCATGTCTCCCAGCTGGTCCTGGGCGCTGTCGGATATGCCCACGGTAACGGAGCCATCGTCATTGATTCGTGCCCACTCGTGGGTTTTTGCATATTTCAGATCAACAGGAACATTGCTCATGATTTCCTCACTTGTTCGATTGTTACAGAATTAAAAGGTGCCCGGCTATCTCAAAGCTCGACCTGTGCCTTGCCGTTGCGCACGAACGGCGGCTTGACGACCCGCGCCGTCATCAGCTTGCCGCGGATTTCCACACTGCAAGTCTCGCCGGTTTCCTTCGGCACGCGGGCAAAGGCAATCGCACGCTGCAGGGTCGGTGAAAAACTGCCGCTGGTGATCTCACCCTCGGCGCCTTTCCCGCTAATCACCTTCTGGTGGTTGCGCAAGACACCCTTGCCTTCGAGCAACAGGCCAACCAGTTTGAATTTTGTACCTTCCTCGCGCTGCTTCTCGAGTGCGGCACGGCCGATGAAATCACGCTCTGCCGGTTCCCAGGCAACGGTCCAGCCAAGCGCCGCTTCCAGCGGTGATATTGTCTCGTCCATGTCCGAGCCGTACAGATTCATACCGGCTTCGAGCCGCAGGGTATCCCGTGCACCCAGGCCGACAGGCTTGACGCCGGCCTCACGCAGGCGCTGCCAGAAACCGACGGCCTCACTGGCAGGCAATATGATTTCAAATCCTTCTTCACCGGTGTAACCGGTACGGGCGATAAACCATTCCCCGTCAAACACACCGAAAAACGGCTTCAGTTCACTCGCGGCCACGCGCACGGAATCAGCCAGCAGGGGCAGTGTCTTGTCTCGCGCATTGGGGCCCTGCACCGCGATCATGGCAAGTTCCGCTCGCTCGCGCACGCTCACGGAAAAGGCTGCAGCCTGTTTTTCCAGCCAGGCAAGGTCCTTGTCACGGGTCCCCGCATTGACCACCATGCGAAAAAAATCATCCTCGATGTAGTAGACGATCAGGTCATCGATGACACCGCCGGCCTCATTCAGCATGCAGCTGTAGAGCGCCTTGCCGCTGTCTTTCAGGCGATCGACGTTATTGGCCAGCAGGTGGCGCAGGAATTCACGGGTGCGCTTGCCTTTCAGGTCGACAACCACCATGTGCGACACATCGAACATGCCGGCATCGGTGCGTACCTGGTTATGCTCCTCGATCTGCGAGCCGTAGTTGATCGGCATTTCCCAGCCGGCAAAATCGACCATCTTGCCGCCGGCGGCGACATGCTCATCAAAAAGTGGTGTTCTGTTGGTCATAATCGTCAACGTCTCTGTCGTTTTTCTCAAACGTTATCGCAGGGTGCGTTTTACGCACCCTGCAAATACGGAGGCATTCTGCAGCAGCGCCAATCGCGTATTCAAACTGTACCCGCAGGCAATAAAAAAGGGCGACGGTTGCCTGCGCATGCCGTCGCCCCTCTGTCCTGTAACCTGAGAGAGTCAGCCTGCGTATGCGGCGGCCTGTCCCCTTCGGTGGACCGCGTTGCGGCCTCTCTCCAGAGTCAACTACTGCTACAGTCCTTTTGCCTGAGCGTTTCCGAGCGTGTTGCGCCTTCGGCGGTCCTGACCATCCGGCCCGGACCCTCTCCCGTAGCAGGATAGGTTGAGGTGCAAATATACCCCTGCCAGCGGACGAGTTCCATATTTCAGGTGGGTTATGCGGCGGCCAGCCCACCCGGTGATGGCCAGACCTGTCCCCGGCGGGCCGGCTGACAGTCACCTATATAGACAGGCGGTGACCCGGGCAGAACGGGCCAGGAATGCAATAACAACTTGTTATACAGCCAGAATGTCCATACAAATCAGGCGGGGACAGAATCCCCGGCCGGGTCCTGGCGCGCCCGCGCCGGCAAATCACCACCGAGGCCCATCGCATGCCGCATCAACAGGTGGCGGCCCGGAGCAATATGGCCGACCAGCGACAGGCCGAGATTGCGTATCCAGCCGAGCGTGGGATCTGCATTGCTGAACACGCGGTTCAGCCCATCCATCGCCGCCATCATCAACATAACATCACTGCGACGCCAGCGTTCGTAGCGGCGCAACACCGCCATGCCACCCGGATCCTTGCCGGCCCTGGTGGCCGTGCCGACCACCTCTGCGAGGGCTGCCGCATCCAGCAGCCCGAGGTTGACGCCCTGTCCGGCCAGTGGATGGATGGCGTGGGCGGCATCGCCGACGAGGGCGAGCCGCGCATCCACATAGTGATCGGCATGCACCCGGTTCAGCGGGTAGGCCTGGCGCGCTTGCGAGTCGACAACCTCGCCGAGTCGTGCGGCGAACGCCGCGGTCAGTTCTGCATGGAACGCCGGCTTGTCCAGGGCGAGTACGCGGTCGATCTCCGCCGACGGCATGGTCCAGACAATCGAGCACCAGCCATCGCTGAGCGGCAAAAAGGCCAGCGGCCCGCCCGGCAGAAAGCGCTGCCAGGCCGTCGCAAGGTGCGGGTCGGCGGGTTTTACCAGCGCAACCAGGCTGCTCTGCCGGTAATCATGACGCCGGGTTTCAATCCCCATGGCCTGCCGCAGCGGTGAATGCACCCCGTCGGCCGCGATCACCAGCGCGGCCGTCAGCCGCCGGCCACCATCGAGCTGCACTTCCGCCGCGCTGTCGGTGATGCTGACTGCCTCGAAGCGGTTCGGGCAGAACAGGGTGATGGATTGAAGTGCATCCAGCCTGGACAGCAGTGCGGCATGAATACTGCGCGGCTCGATAATGTAGCCCAGGCACGGCTCGCCCAGTTCAGCGCAATCAAAGTGAAGCCTGGCCGACCCCCCGGCATCCCAGACTTCCATGTCAGTAAAGGCACAGGCATCGTCCGCAAGAATCGCATCCCATACACCGAGCGACCGGAAGATACGCTCCGAGGCACGGGTAATGGCGTACATCCGCGGGTCACGTGCCTGCGGCCCGGGTGCGGGCGGTGCGGGCGGCGCCTGCGCCTCGACCAGCGCGACATTGGCGCCTTCAAGCGCAAGCGCGCAGGCCGTCGCTGCACCGACAATCCCGCCACCGATAATGATGATCTCAAACTGGCTCATGAATACTGTTTACACCCTGCCACATAATAATATCTCCCGTAAGCGGATCGCATCCACGATCACACGGCGTGCGAGCCCCGATCGCGCTTGAGAAGCGCTCCTACAATTCACATCAACACCTGTAGGAGCGGATCTAATCCGCGATGAACGGCGTGCAAACCCCCATCGCGCTTGAGAAGCGCTCCTACAATTCACATCACACCTGTATGGCGGTGCGAGCCCATCGCGCTTGAGAAGCGCTCCTACAATTCTATCAACACCTGTAGGAGCGGATCCATCCGCGATGATACGGCGTGCAAACCCCATCGCGCTTGAGAAGCGTTCCTACAGGGGCAAGCCACGCGCCAGTCGCGGTGTCTTGCCGCCACGTCCCATGGTCATGCGGGTCAACAGGCGCTTTGCCGGCGGCAGCAGGTCAAGCGCAAGCAGGCCGGCGCTGCGTGCCATGCCCAGTGCCGGCATCGGCAGGGTAAACAGGCGCGCAAGCCCGTCGGTAAATACGCTGACACTGCGGTGGTCGGCATGGCGCCAGTCCGCGTAGCGATCCAGCACCTGCCGCGCACCGGGGTCCTCGCCCTTACGCACCGCGTCCACCAGCACCTCGGCCAGGGCGGCGACATCACGCGCACCCAGGTTAAAGCCCTGCCCCGCAATCGGGTGCAGGGTATGCGCGGCATTGCCGACCAGCGCCAGTCGTTCGTCCACTGATTCCGTCGCCTGCAGCAGTTTCAATGGCCAGGCCTGGCGCCGGCCGGGCCGCTGCAGAACACCGAGCCGGTAGCCAAAACGTTCCTGCAAGCGGGCAAGGAAGGCGGCATCGTCAAGCGCCATGATTGCATCCGCCTGTTCGCTCGCCACCGTCCAGACGACGGCACAACGTTGTTCCGTCATGGGCAGCAAGGCCAGCGGCCCGCTATCGGTAAAACGCTCATAGGCAATATTACGGTGCGCCAGCTGGGGCGTGATATTGGTGACAATCGCCGTCTGCCGGTAGTCACTTTCCATGCAGTCGATGCCAAACCGTTCGCGGATGGCCGAGTTCACCCCGTCGGCCGCCACCAGCAGGCGTGCGCCGAGTGTCTCGGGCACATCATTGCGGAGTATATCCACCTGCACCTCGTCAGCTGTCCGCCTGATCGCCGAGGTCTTCGCCGGACAGTAATATTCAATGCCTTCGCGGCGGGAAACGGCATCGTTAAGCACCTGCCCGATCACGCGGGCCGGGACCACATACCCCAGGGCCGGCAGCCCTTCTTCGGAACGGTCCATTCGGGTCATGCCAAAATGCCCCCGGTCAGACACGTGTATGCGGTGGATCGGGGTCGCCGCAACGGCCAGTTCATTCCAGAGCTGCAAGCCACTGAAGATACGTTTCGTGCCGTATGCCAGTGCAATGGCGCGCTCATCATAACCGGGTTCATCGCGCACCCCGGGGGGGACAGCCTCGACGACCGCAATGCGCAGACCCGACCCGCTCAGTGCACAGGCAAGGCTGGCACCGACCATGCCCCCGCCGATGATAATGACGTCAAAGCGGGCCACCGACGCGCCACCCTGTTCGCTGACGGCCATCAGCCGGCCGCGCTGCCTGCAGCCATGACAGACTCGATGTCGGCAATCGTCCGCGGTGCGGCATCTGTCAGGACATCCGGTTCACCCCGGGTGACCAGCACATCGTCCTCGATTCGAATGCCGATGCCCCACCACTTTTTCGCCACACCATGGCTGCCCGGCGCGATGTAAACACCCGGCTCGACGGTCAACACCATACCCGGCTCCAGCTCGCGCCATTCACCGCCGACCTTGTAGTCACCGACATCGTGAACATCCATGCCCAGCCAGTGACCGGTTCGATGCATATAAAAACGCCGGTAGGCCTCCTTCCTGATGAGCTCGGCCGGTTTACCCTTGAGTATCCCCAGCCTGATCAGCCCGCGCGTCAGCACTTTTACGGCCGCGGCATGCGGCTCATTCCAGTGGCTCCCCGGCCTGACCTGGTTGATGGCTGCCGTTTGCGCCTCCAGCACCACTTCGTAAAGCGCCTTCTGGTCGGAACTGAAGCGGCCGTTCACCGGGAAGGTGCGCGTCACGTCGGAGGCGTAACAGTCATATTCCGCACCGGCATCGATCAACAGCAGGTCACCATCGTGCAGTCGGCCGCTGTTTTGTGTGTAGTGCAGAATGCAACCGTTCTCGCCGCTGCCGACAATACTCGGGTAGGCCGGCACCATGTCATTGCTGCGGAATTCGTGCAGCAGTTCTGCCTCGATCTCGTACTCGCTCATTTCCGGCCTGCAAACCTGCATGGCGCGCCGGTGGCCGCGACAGGCGACTCTGGCTGCCGTGCGCATCACCCTGATTTCCGAGCGGCTCTTGTATAGCCGCATGTCGTGCAACAGATGCTCGAGGAAAACGATCCTGTCCGGCGTCTGCGAGCCGGCGCGCGTGCCTTCGCGCAGCTTGCTGACCCAGTCAAGCACGTGCCTGTCAAAATCGGGGCGGGCACCCATGGTGTAATAGACCCGCTCACAGCCTTCCAGCAGACCGGGAAGAATGTCGCCGATATCACTGACTGGAAATGCATCATCGGCTGAAAAGGTTTCAACCGCGCCCTGTGTTCCTGCCCGGCGACCGGTCCAGGTTTCCATGGCCGGGTCGCGCTCGCGACAGAACAGCAGGTACTCACCGTGCTGCCGGCCCGGTGCGAGCACGGCAACCGCATCCGGCTCGCGGAAACCGGTCAAATAGTAAAAATCGCTGTCCGCCCGAAAAGGAAACTCGACGTCGCGGTTACGCAGGGACTCCGCAGCCGTCGGAATGATGGCAATCGCGCCTTTTCCCATCATGCGCATCAACTGCTTGCGCCGCCGGGTGAACTCCTTTTGAGTAATCATCGACGTCTCCGGCTACTGCAAGCGTGCCGGGGCCGGAACTGATTGCATGTCTTCATACAGCAACAACACACTCATGCGCACATACTCCACGATCTCCATGTAGGCCTCCTCGTTTTCTTCATCACCCGGATCGGCAATAAACCCGGCATTGGAGATTTCATAAAAATCCTTTATGACCTCCCGCGTATCGCCGGAATAGCTTGCATCGTCGCGAATGCCACCCAGGGCAAGCCCGTAAAGAAAACCTGCACACCAGTGGCTCAAGGCCTGTGTCCGCTGCAGTAACGAGGCATCATCATCAGGCAGCAACAGCGCAAAGCTGAATGACTCGTCATTCAGCTGCGCCAGTATTTCAGCCTGCAGTCCCTCAAGCAACTCAATGACACCCCACGCCGCCGCACTGCCGGTATTGCCCTCGCCAAGCAGGTGGCCCAACCAGGTATCGGGCGTAGTCTTGCCACCCGCGCAAATGATTCCACTCAACAGGCCATGCGCCTCGGCCGCGCCACTCCCGGCAGCGGCGGATTCCAGTCTTGCCTCGAGCTCATCATAGCTGCACGTTGACGTTTCCAGCACGGCACATCTCCTCTCTGCAACCGCGTAAATTCATTTATACCAGTGTCTTGCACTATTATCACATATCAACGCTGCGACCCTCTGCCGACACCCGGCACGATTGCCGGCGTTGACCCTGTCAGGCAACCGCACTATATTGACCCCATGACAAAAAAAACCGCACCCGCAATCATTGACCAGGAGCTTGGCAAGCTTGAAGAGAAGGTGGACAGCCTGCTGGACATCATCACCCGCCTGATGCAGGAAAACCAGTCGCTGCGTGCCCAGCAGGTCGCACAGGCAACGGAGCGCGCCGGACTGGTTGAAAGACACGACGAGGTCCGTAACAGGGTTGATGCCATCGTTACGCGCCTCAAGTCACTGGAGACCAGTATATGAGCAGTGACCCGCATACCCTCAAGGTACACATCCTCGACAAGGAATACCTGGTTTCCTGTCCCGAGGAGGAAGTAGATGCCCTCAAGGCATCGGGAAAACACCTCAACGACAAGATGACCGAAATCCGCAGCGCCGGGAAAGTCATTGGTATCGACCGCATTGCCGTGATGGCAGGCCTGAATATCGCGCATGAGGCACTTACCGGTGGCGGCGATGCAAGCAACACCAGCACACGAATCAAAAAGCTGAATAATCGAATTGACGAGGTGCTTGCCAGTTACCGGCAGGCAAAGACACACTGAAACGAGTTAGAAACGGGCATCCCCTGCTGTGTTTGATAGTGGCTTAGTACTCCTTGAGCCTATTTTTCAATCCAGGGGACTAATCCTGGTGCTTTGTGCATATCCGCCATGTGTGGAGAGCCTGTCGCATCACTGCCGTCCCCCTCTTGTACCTCTGGTTCAAGGGCAATAGCTGCACCGGCACAAGTGGAGGATGCCCTCCCTTAATCACAGACACACCCGCCAGGTCGGGCCGATTACACAACACACTCCGCCTGTTCCGCCCATGCCCAGTCGCAAGCAGTTGCGCCAATCCATTCGCCAACAACGCCGCGCCGTCACCCGGCGCGAGGCCGGCCACTGCGCCGAACAATTGGCGCAGCGCGTCTCTGCCAGCCGCATCGCCGCCAACAGTCACCATATAGCCGCCTACCTGGCGAGCGATGGTGAAATTGACCCGTCTCCCCTCGTACAACGGCTTTGGCAACTCGGCAAAAAACTGTACCTGCCGGTACTTGCACCCTTTTCGAAAAATAAACTCTGGTTTGCCCGCTTTGAACCCGGGGAACCCATGGTTTTCAACCGCTACGGTATTGCGGAACCGGCACGGCGCAGGCTGATCAAGCCCTGCGATCTTGACCTGGTGTTCACACCGCTGGTCGCATTTGACAGCCGCGGACATCGCCTCGGCATGGGTGCTGCTTACTATGACCACAGCTTTGCCTTTCTCGGCAGGCGCACCCGTCTGTACAAACCAAAACTCGTCGGGCTTGCCTATGAATTCCAGAAACAGGCCGCGCTCGAGGTAAACAGCTGGGATATACCACTGAATGCAGTCGTGACTGAAAGCGCAACCTATCGCACATCAAAATAATTCGCAGGCGCGCGAATACTCAACCGTAGCCTTCCAGGGGCGCCACACTGTATTTGTGTCTTTTTAACAACATAAATCACATGTTTTACATGAATGAACACGCGAGAACCGCGATGTTGAATCATCAAGGCACGGTGTCGCACAGGGAGATGCGTAACCGCTGCCCGTGTTTTACAGCGACTGAAAACTGCACATGCACGTCTGTCGGCTTGCCGAAAAAAAACCAGGTCACACGAAAAAAGTTGCCAGAAACTCATTTTCTTAAAAAAATAAAAAAATAATTTCCAAAAATTACCCGGCAACATTCTCCCGCAACAGATGTTGAACACCTGCGTTACACACGACTGTGCAACACTTGTTTACAAACCCGGCACGACCAGCACGCCCGGTCCGCACACGCAGAAAGCCTGTCTTGCAAGTTGGCGATTCAACCTTCATGACGGACGTCGATCAACATGCATTGCACATGCCTGCTTTTGAATAATCCTGCTTGCAAACGCTGTTTGAAGCAGACAATGGTCCCTTGTTCACGACCGATTCATACTGTCGGATTAATTCACACTCCTTGTCAAAAACGCCCGGAACAACAACGATAACCTACTGTTTATATGAATTTTTTTATAACCTGACCGGCAACCGTACAGATTGATTGCCAACCCCTCTCATACAACTTTCTGTTAACAATCTCATAACAAGTGACGCCCGGCGTCACCTGGTGTGCAGTGCCGATTCAGCCGGCAGTTTTTTTGAAAACAGTAAAAAATATTCGCACTGCAGCAAAACAATTCCCACGCAAATTTTAACCGACAGTGACAACCGTAATCTTGAAACCCGACACCGTTATTGGTTACACGTAAAAAATTAAAGACAACGCGTGCACAAAAATAACTTTAGTTTTTTACTTTTTGAACGCTACAAAGCACGAATGTATTACCACTAAAAAAACTGGTAATTTGTACATTCTTGTTTATACTCACCTTGGGCAATTAAAATGTAATGGAGGTAATGGTATGGCTGCAAAAAAGAAAACGAGGAGAAAGACGACTGCAAAACGAAAGACAACCGTAAAGAGAAAGACAACTGTAAAACGCAAGAAGGCAGCACCGAAGCGCAAGAAGGCAGCACCGAAGCGTAGGAAGGCTGCACCGAAGCGGAAGAAGGCTGCACCGAAGCGGAAGAAGGCTGCTCCTAAACGGAGAAAGGCTGCACCGAAGCGGAAGAAGGCTGCTCCTAAACGGAGAAAGGCTGCACCGAAGCGGAAGAAGGCTGCTCCTAAACGGAGAAAGGCTGCACCGAAGCGGAAGAAGGCTGCTCCTAAACGGAGAAAGGCTGCACCGAAGCGGAAGAAGGCTGCTCCTAAACGGAGAAAGGCTGCACCGAAGCGGAAGAAGGCTGCTCCTAAACGGAGAAAGGCTGCGCCGAAGCGTAAAACTACGCGTCGGAGATAGTCGTCGGCTAACACGGCGTTCTTCACTGAACACCGCTGCAACGACAAGAAAGCCCGGGCTGATTCAGCCCGGGCTTTTTTATTAGCCCTATTCGGGTTTTGCCTGGCGGCGAGGTGCTTTTCTTTCTTTTATCTACTTAATGAGGCGCCTTGCAGGCGCTGGTTTTATTTGATGCGGGCTTTCGCGCCCGCGCGGCGAGATACTTTTCTTTGCTCCGCCAAAGAAACGTATCCAAAAGAAAGGCGGCCCGGAGGCTTGCCCGAATACTGATTTTCAATGAGTATTCGGGTTCCCTGCGCTTCTCGCGAAAACCGGCGCATGCGCAACTCGCAATCTCGCTGCGCTCGAAAGCTCAGACAGGGCGCATGCTTCATCCGGTTTTCGCCAATCCGGGGCCGCGCACAACTCGCAATCTCGCTGCGCTCGAAAGCTCAGACAGGGTGCGCGGCTATTCCCCGGATTGGCTGCGGTACTCGGTGAGTGCTACGGGAGGGTAGATCAAACCCCAATCGGTGAGTATGGGGGGTTGATCTACCCCTCCCGTAGCACTCACCGAGTACCGCAGCCAATCCGGAGAATGCCGCGCACCCTGTTTGAGCTTTCGAGCGCAGCGAGATTGCGAGTTGTGCGCGCCCGGATTGGCGAGAAACGCAGGGAACCCGAATACGCATTGAAAATGAGTATTCGGGCTGAGTCTCCGGGTGCCTTTCTTTTGGGTACTTTTCTTTGGCGAGCAAAGAAAAGTACCTCGCCGGCGGGCGCGAAAGCCCGCATCCAAATAAAACCAGCGCCTGCAAGGCGCCTCATTAAGTAGACAAAAGAAAGAAAAGCACCCCGCCGCCAGGCGAAACCAGGATCACCGAAAGCGGCCAGCCTGCTCAGGCATCCCCGAGGAACAACCTGTATGCCACGCAGTCCGTTTCCTCCCAGTACAGGTAGCTCAAATCAGCCAGGGACTTGCGGAACTCCTTGCGACTTTCCCGCGGCACCTGGATGCCCACCAGTACGCGTCCGTAATCCGCGCCGTGGTTGCGGTAATGAAACAGGCTGATGTTCCAGCGCTTGCCAATCGCTGCGAGGAAAGCAAGCAGCGCGCCCGGGCGTTCGGGGAACTGAAACCGGTAGAGCAGTTCATCCTCCAGCCCCGGCACCCGCCCGCCGACCATGTAACGGATATGCAGCTTGGCAAGCTCGCTGTCGGTCAGGTCCTCAACCGGGTAACCCTGCTTGCGCAAGTCCTTCAGCAGTGCTTCACGCTCGTTATCCCCGTCCTGTAATCGTATCCCGGCAAAGACATGCGCCTGCTTTGCCTGGGAATAACGGTAGTTGAACTCGGTAATACCCCGTTTGCCGAGCGTCTCGCAGAATTTCCTGAAGCTGCCGGGTTGCTCCGGGATGGTGACACCCAGCAAGGCCTCGCGCTGTTCGCCGATCTCGGCCCGCTCCGAGACATGGCGCAGGCGGTCAAAATTGATGTTTGCACCGCTGTTGATCGCAACCATGCTTTTCCCGGTCAGGCCATGCTGCTCCACATACTGCTTGATGCCCGCAATCGCAAGCGCCCCGGCCGGTTCGACAATGGATCGACAGTCATCGTAGATATCCTTGATGGCTGCACACAGCGCATCGGTACTGACGACAATGACCTCGTCGACATGCTCCCGCGCAATCCGGAAAGGCTCCTTCCCTGCCTGGCGCACGGCAACACCATCCGCAAAAATACCGACCTCCTTGAGCTTGACGCGTCGCCCGCGCTTCAATGCCTCGTACATGCAAGGCGCCTCGTCGGGCTCGACACCGATAACCTTTATACCGGGCCGTAACGACTTGACCGCCGCTGCAATCCCGGCGATCAGGCCACCACCGCCAACCGGGACAAAAATGGCATACAGCTCGGCGGAATGTTGCCGCATGATCTCCAGGCCGATCGTGCCCTGCCCCGCAATGACGATGGGGTCATCGTAGGGGTGCACAAAGACCATTCCCTGCTCTTTCGCATAGGCGGCCGCCCAGGTATAGGCCTCATCATAGGTGTCGCCCTTCAGCTTGATGCGCGCGCCGTAGTTCCTGACGGCCTCGACCTTGATCGAGGGCGTGGTGACCGGCATGAATATCAGCGCCTTTACTCCCAGCCTGTTCGCGGATAACGCCACGCCCTGTGCATGGTTCCCGGCTGACGCCGCGATTATCCCGCGCTCGCGCTGTTCGTCCGACAGGCTGGAGATCTTGTTATAGGCACCGCGACACTTGAATGAATAGACCGGCTGCAGGTCCTCGCGCTTCATCCAGACACGGTTATCAAGCCGCCGCGACAGGCGCCCCGCCTCGACCAGCGGGGTCTCGCTGGCCACTTCGTAGACGCGGGAGTTCTCGATCATCTTCAGGTAACGTTTCAGCATGGCGGGTACAGTAACAGTTCAAATCCGGCTTGCCCAGATGCGGACCAGCACTCTTCCAATTTGATAATAACGTTTGCTGCAATATATCAAGCCAGGCAACAGATTTTTTAATAGCCACGGAAGCACACGGAAATACACGGGAAAAAGTCTTTTTTTGGCATTTATTCTTCCGTGTTTTTCCGTGTGCTTCCGTGGCAATAATATTTGTCTTTATCAGATTGGAGCTAGTACACGGAATGAACCATGACATCCCCGGATGGCGCGGGTATTATCAATGTCATTGACGATTACGGAGTACGAAAATGACGCAGGACGAAATGAAAAAAATGGTCGCCGAGGCGGCGCTGGAATACGTGGAGGCCGGCACCGTCATCGGTATCGGCACCGGCTCGACCGCCAACCACTTCATCGACTTCCTCGCCGGCATCAAGGGCAGGATCGACGGCACGGTCGCCAGCTCCCGCGCCAGCGCCGAACGGCTTGCCGCCCACGGCATCCCGGTGCTGGATCTCAATTCCGTGGATGAGCTGTCGGTCTATGTCGATGGTGCGGACGAGTCCAACCATCACCTGCACCTGATCAAGGGCGGCGGTGGCGCACTCACCCGTGAGAAGATTGTTGCGGCCTGCGCCCGCAAGTTTGTCTGCATCGCCGACGGCAGCAAGCTGGTTGACGTGCTCGGGGCCTTCCCGCTGCCCGTCGAGGTCATTCCCATGGCACGCAGCATGGTTGCCCGCGAGCTGGTAAAACGTGGCGGGCAACCGGTCTACCGTGATGGCTTTACCACCGATAACGGCAATGTCATCCTCGACGTGCACAACATGGAAATCATGGAACCGGTAAAACTGGAACAGGAACTGAACAACCTTCCCGGCGTGGTAACCGTCGGCCTGTTCGCCCTGAGACCGGCCGATGTGCTGTTACTCGGTACGGAAGACGGGATCAAGAAAATCACCTGATTGAGAGTTGTTGGCCGAATGAATTCGGCCCTACTCAGTCAGGATTGTAGGGTCGAATTTATTCGACCAGACGGTTACCTGCAGTCTCGACTTATCACCTCTATTTTCCAGACCCGGTCAAATCCCAGATACGCACGCTTGCATCATCGCTGGTGGTTGCCAGGTAATGCCCGTCCGGCGACACGGCTATATCGGCCCCGCACAGGTCATGCGCCTGCGAAACGGCGCAGGGTGTCGCCGCTGACCGCATCGAGGAAATACACGGCACTGTCGGTCTGGCGGCTGATCGTTGCCAGTTCGTTACCGTTGCCGGTGTACTGAATCGACTTGATGATGCCGTGATGTTCCGTCGGCAGGGTTTGCAGCGTGCCGTCTCGCAGGTTCCAGCGAAACAGGCGAAACCAGCTGCCTCCCAGCAACCATTGCCCGTCCGGTGAAAACGCCAGTGTCCAGGCATCGGTGGGCGGTGATTCCAGCCGCTGTTCGGGGCCGCCCTCGCTCCAGACAGACACCGTGCCGCGCGTGTCCGCCGCGGCATAACGCGGCGACCCGGCATCGATCGCCACCACCTTCACGGCCGCCGGGTACAGGGAACGCACATTCATCAACTCCAGGCCCGGCAGGCTCCAGATGCGCACCGAGCCGTCAGCGTGACCGCTGATCAACCGCCCGCGCGCACGATCGGCCGCCATGTGCATGACCGGTGACGCTGTCTGTATGCGCTTGATGGGCGCGCCCTGCAGCGACCACAGCGCCAGCACGCCATCGTAGCCGGCCGTCACCAGCTGCCGGTCGTCCTCGATAAAGACAATCCCGTTGACAGAGTCCGTATGCGCCGGCCAGTGGTGTAATGCCTGCCCGCCCGGCAGCTGCCAGAGCCGCAGCGTGCCTTCCCAGCCACCGGAGGCCAGGACATCACCCGCCTGGTTGAATGCGACGCTGCTGCCGCCACTGTGCGCATCCTGGTGGATGACGAAGGGTCGCTCATAGACATGGCCTGCACAGGCCGCAAGCAATAACAGCAGGGGAAGCCACAACACTGCCCGGCCCGGCCCTGCCGATGAGCAATCATGCATCTGCCGTTACCTGTCGTTCATGGAATTGAAAACGGGGCCCGCAGGCCCCGTTTTGTCGTATCGTTCATACAAACGGCTCAGAAGGTGTGCTTCATGCCAAACGAGACCTTGTCGTCCTCGCCGCGCTTGCCGATGCTGCCGGGGTTCTTCGAAATGTTGCCGCAGGCGCTGCTATCAAAACCCACCGTGGTGGCGGGGGACCCGACAGGGAGACCGGCGGCCGCCCTGTCCATAATCCTGGCATCACAATCAACCTCGCTGAAGCCGGCATACAGCTTGGTGCGCTTGCTCAGGCTGTGTATCACGGCCAGCGTCCAGGTGTCGTAATCATCGGACTTGCCACCGACACTATTGTCATCATACTCACCCTGGCCAAAGGCGTAGTACGCCATGGTGTTGCCCAGCTGAACCGAGGCGCCGACATGCCAGAGCTGGTAGTCAAAATCGACCATGTTGAGGGGCGAGTAAACAACCAGGGATTCATCCTTGAACGAGGCATTTTCGTACTGTCCGTAGAGCCCGAACTTCATGCCGAAGGCGCTGCCCATGTATTTGCCGCCCGCTTTCCAGGCCGTGATTTCACCGCCCACATCCTTCTTGCCGGCAGCATTGTCCTCCCAGTCGGCGAATAGCAGGAGACTGTCGCCGGCGTACTGGATGCCGACACCGTAGGGATCACTGTCTTCCTGGAAATTTTTACCCGGGGTTGCAGGATTTGCTATGCCCGTATCTTCATCACTGTCCAGCGTGTAGAAGGCCGCCATCTTCAGACCGTTCCAGTCCGGGGTGTCGTAACGGATGGTGTACTCGGCGCGCCCTTCGAGGTTCTCACCGGCGCCGTTATGGAAATCAGACTGCACACCGCGGTCACGGCCCTGCAGCGCAGTGCGGTAGAGCGGGTCGATCATGGCGCCGTGTGACTTGTAGGGTGTGGAGATGGTGCCGCAGGCGTACCTGGCCCCAGCTGTCGGCCAGACCAAGCCACTGGTCACGATCCGTGATGCTGCCGCCCGAGTTACGGTTGAAGGCGTCGTACTGGAAGTCCAGGTAGAAAATGGCCTTCAGGCCATTGCCGAGGTCTTCACTGCCCTTGAAGCCGATGGAGCAGGTGGTGCATTCGAAGTTGATGTCATCCGTGCCGCCGTCCTGATCGGTCGCGTTGATGCTGGTGTCGATGTGACCAAAAATAACATTGTCTGCGGCGGCAACCGACAGGCCCCCGGCCAGTACGGCAGCGATCGTGGCTGCTGATATCTTCTTGTTCATGCGGCTCCCCCGGCGAAGTGAAATGGGTTTTTTAATGATTGATGTGTGAAGGAATTTACCTGTCTGCATGCGAATATGCAACAACCAAATCCCTTCTGTATCAGGAATACAACAAGCAAGCATTTGCCCGGGCAGCTGTTCACGCGCTGCCCGGCCCTTTACGGGCGGCTAACGCAAAAAAAACGGGGCCCGAAGGCCCCGTTTCCCGTTCCAGACAAACCAACCGATTAGAACTTGTGCTTCATACCAATCGCAAACACGTCCTTGTCAACATCTTGAACTGGTACCAGTAGCTGGATGCAATGACTGTCGTTGACATTATTATCCGCATCCTGGCTCTGCATGCTGTAGGCCGCATAGATCTTGGTACGCTTGCTCAGGTTGTGGGTGCCGGCGACGGTAAGGGCATCGGCGTCGAGGCCATCCTGCGCTGCGTTAGCGGGTAACAGGTCATCGAAACTGGACTGTCCGTAACCCAGGTAGACCATGTTGTTGCCCATGGTGTAGCTACCGGCCACGTGCCACCAGGTACCTTCCTGGTCGTTGTTGGTTGACAATGTACAGTTTGCAGCCGATGCCGTTCCCGGACATGAAGGAGTGGAAATTTGAACAGCACCAGGAGGAGCCACTGGAATAGCCGGACCAGTGTACGTACCTGTAGCAATATTTTGCGTGAGGCTTTCATACTGGCCCATGACGAGCGAAGTTGTTGAGCGTGTACTTGCCGCCGACCTTCCAGGCAGACTGGTGTCGCCAAATGGGTTGGACGTGTCATCGGAGTCATTGGTCAGGTAATCCGCAAACACCAGGATGCCGCCGTTCTTGTACTGGGCGCCGATACCGTAGGGGTTATCGTCTTCCTTGCCTTTGAGATTTCTGGTGTTTGCATAGACCGTCATCTCTCGTCGCTGTCCAGCGTGTAGAAGGCGGCGACCTTCAGGCCATTCCAGCTCGGGCTGTCCCAGCGAACGGTGTTCTCGGAACGGGCACCACCATCTTCAGTGGCTTCCTGTGCAGGTAAGACTGCAGACCGACAGCACGGCCCTGGACCGAGGTACGGTACAGCGGATCAAGCATGGAGCCATGCGACTTGTAAGGCGTGGAGATGGTACCCCAACGAACCTGGCCGAAGTTGCCGGCAAGGCCGAGCCACTGGTCACGATCCGTGATAGCTGCCGCTGGAGTTGCGGTTGAACATGTCCATCTGGAAGTCCAGGTAGAAGATCGCCTTCAGGCCGTTGCCCAGGTCTTCGCTGCCCTTGAAACCGATGGAGCAGGTGGTGCAGACAAAGTTGGTATCATCGACGGTACCGCTAATCGCCACGATGGTGTACCAGCCACGCTGCGGATTCTGGCTCATGTTGCGCCAGCCGTGATCCTGGTCCGTGTTGACAATGGACGTATCGATATGACCGAAGACGGTGATGTCCGCCTGGGCTGCGCCCATGCCGGCGGCAAGCGCGGCACCGATCAATGTTGGTAAAAGTTTATGTTTCATGATTTATCCCCTTAACACAGTTAAGTTTGAGTTGAAAAAGTTGTGTACTGTCATTGCACGCGAGCACTTTACAACAACAAAATGTGTGAATGCAACACTTTTTTACGAAAAAACCACATTAATTTTTATCTGTTGCATAATGACTACATGAGCTGCCCGGACACCGGGAATTTCTTCAGACACTTTGTTTTATTTCATATAAACAATCGCTTAACCAGGCATAGCGAAGCTCCACACGCTACCGGGCAGGCAATAAAACCCGTCTCCCGGTGTCTGGCGGGCGGGCGGCCCGCCGCACACAATACCTAAATGCCCGCCCCTGCTGTATATTCTCGCGGCAACCATCAAGGGAAGCCCCATGAGCCAACCCCCACGCAGCCAGACCCGCCAGAGACAGACACACGGCCGGGACGGCGAACAGGCCGTCCACCTGTATAACGAAGGCGTCTCCCTGCAGGCACAGGGCAAGACCGGGCTTGCCGAGAGCGCCTTTCGCAGGGCGCTGTCGCTGCAGCCCGGATTTGCCGAGGCCCACAATAATCTCGGCAACATCCTGCTGGAGCAGAAAAAATGGAAGGCCGCGGAAAAATCCTTTCGGCGCGCCCTTGAGCTGGCCCCGGACCATGCCATGTTGCTGGGTAACATCGGCAAGGCACTGTACCACCAGGGCAAGACAGCTGCGGCACAGGAAACGTTGCTGCAGGCCATTCGGCTGGACCCGCGAGCAGCGATGGCCCTGCATACCCTGGGCACGCTACTCATGGAGTGCGGCAAGACGGACGAAGCCCTTGAGCACTTCAGGCAAGCGCATGAGTTGCTCCCGGAATCGCCGCAGATCGCGACCTCGCCTGGGTGGTGCGCTGCACAAACTGGAACGTTATGAAGAAGCCGCAGACCTTCTGCATGCCACCGTGAAGGCACAGCCGCGCTACTTCGAGGCCTACCCGACGCTGGCGGAGGCCGCCTGCGAGGTCGGCGCAGTCGACGATGCCATCAGGATATTGCACGAGGCCGTCAGGCTGGCCCCGGACAATGACGCCATACTTGCACGGCTGGCCCGGATTTATTACTCAAAATGGAGGTACCTGGAGGCGCGATCCGCCATTTCCAGGGCCATCGATCTCAGTCCGGAAACAGCCGGGTATTACAGCCTGCTGGGGAGGACACTCCACAAGCTGAACCTTCTGGGTGAGGCGGAACGCGCGTTCGGCAAGGCCATTGACCTGGAACCACGCAACGCGGATCACCATTACAGGCTGGGCCGGCTGCTGCTTGCATGCGGCGAACGGGAAGCCGCAGAGCAGGCCTTTCGGCAGACCATAAAACTGCAACCGGAAAATGCGCTTGCCTGTGAAGGGCTGGCACAGGCCCGCCGGCCGCTGGAACCGATTGATGCCCGAAAAATGCAGACACTGTTGCATGACCAGAATTTGTCGGACAAGGACAGGGTGTCACTGCACTTTGGACTGGGCATGCATTTCGATGCACAGGCTGATTACGCGTCTGCATACGCTCACATTTCAAAGGGCAATGCCCTGACAGCAGCCGGCGCGACGCCCTGCAGCCGACATCCTTGCGGATAAAAAGCGCCTGGCGGCCCTGTTCAGCGGGGACCTGATCAACAGCCACCGTAAATCGGGACACCGGGACAGCACGCCGATCTTCATCACCGGACTGTCCCGTTCCGGAAAAACCGTCATGGAAAAGATTCTGGCCCGTCACTCGCTTGTTACCGCGGGCGGAGAATCGTCGGACTATATGCATGCCATCCATGATGTGCTGAGCGTCAGCGACATGAATGCATTCCCGGAATGTGTCAGGGATCTTCCCGACAGCACCTTCACGGACATCGGCAGGGTGTATACGGCGCGCATGCAAAAAAGCTACCCCGATACGGCCCGGGTAACCAATACTTCACCCGCCAACGCGTGGCACATCGGCATGATCCGCCTGTGCCTGCCGAATGCGAAAATCATCGTCTGCCAGCGTGAAGCCCGGGACAATTGCACGGGGATCTTCAACAAGAACCTGGGGGAAGACCACCCCTACAGTTTTGACATGCGCGCACTTGGCGCATACTACCGACAGCACATGGATCTCATTGAGCAATGGCGTAATCTACTCCCGGACTTCATTCATGTCGTACAGTTTGAAGAACTGCTGCGTGACCCGCAGCCGCAGATCGAAGCCGTACTGGATTTCTGCGGCCTGCCCGTGGAAGCGGCCTGCCTGGAAACGACACGCCTGCCGAAACCCGATGCCGTCATCGGGATCTGGAAACATTACCGGGAACATCTCGCCCCCCTGTACGAGATGCTCGGCACCTGAGCGTGGAAGCCTGACGAATGAACCGTGCAGAACGGCGGCGGCAACAAAAGCTGCAGGGCAAGGGCGGGGCCGCACCGGACCCGGCGGTTTCAGAGCGCCTGTTTGCCGAGGCGGATATGCACACCTCCGCGGGCCGCGTCAGCGAGGCGGAGCGCTGTTACCGGAAACTGCTGAAAATGCACCCCGGCAACGCCGACATACTCAACATGCTGGGGGTGCTGGCCGGGCAGAAGAATGATTCCACGAATGCATGCCGACTGATCAGGCAAGGCCATTCACATCAACCCCGGTCAGGCCTCCTATTACAGCAACCTGGGGCTTGCCCTGCGCGGTGCAAACAAGCTGGACGAGGCCATAGACGCATTCCGCAGCGCGCTTGCGCTTGACCCGGAACTGGCCCAGGCCCACAACAATCTTGGCAGTACGCTCAAGCGCCGGGGCGACCTGGACGCGGCCATAGCCGCCTACCAACAGGCCCTGCAAATCGACACGGACTACAGGGATGCACGGCTCAACCTCGCAGGCACACTGCTGCGGGCCGGTAAACCGGGAAGCGCCAGGGAAATCATCGAGGCCGCGTTGCATCGCAATCCGGCTGATTTTGAAATGCAGCACCTGCTGGGCCAGGTATTCATGGGAGAAGGAAATTACGACGCCGCCCTGGAGACCTTCACGCAGTCACTGCTGGCCATCCTCCGCAGCCGCACACCACCGCCAACGGGCACGCCGGCGCAAACCCTTGACAGAAAACTTGCCCGGCAGGCGCTGCTCGACCTGAAACAGGTCCTTGACAGCGCCGGCGTGGAATTCTTTCTGCGCTCCGGCACCCTGCTGGGCTGCATGCGCGAGGGTAACTTTCTCGAACATGACAAGGACGTAGACATCGGGGTATTCGAAGAAACCATCGACAAGAACACGCTGGCAGAACTGATCACCGCTTCGGAATATTTCACCCGGCCGGCAGACCCCCATGCAGAACAAAACACGGTCTCGTTTTCCGTGCAGCACCGCAATACGATCGGGTTCGATATCTATTTCTACAGGGACACCGGTGACCACTTCACGACCGACTGCTTCATACCCGGCAGATCCTATACAAAGACAATTTACCAGGTTCTCCCTGAAGCCGGTAAAGTTCATCGGTGCGAACTTCCTGGTCCCGGAGGACCATGACCTGTACCTGACCGAACTCTACGGGAACTGGAGGGAACCGGACCATTACTTCGACTCCATGGTTTCATCCCGGAACCTCGATGCCGGGGATAAAGTAATCGGCCTGTGTTATGCCTGCAGCCGCATCAACGATTCCCTGCAGAAGGCAGACCATGAGCGCGCAAGTGCGTACTGCAGACAGGCCCTTGAACTGGACCCGGGAAACAAGCTGATTACGCAAGTACAGGAATGGTTACACGCCTGACCGGCTCTCTCTGTTACCCGGAAGTGACGCAGCCCGGATAATGACACCAGGGGTTGGAATTCCGGGAACTCGCGTCTTAAGGCCCCGGATTCCGCTGCGCTCCATCCGGGCTACAAAGCCGCCAGAAAAAAAGCCCGCCTTTTGGGCGGGCCTTTTTGTTGGCTGGCGGACTAGGATTACTCCGGGCATCCTGCCCTCCGCCCTGCGGGCCAGTGTCGCTGCGCTCACACTGTTCAAAATCGCTCCCGGCGATTTTGTCGAACCCGAGGTTCTCATCCCAGTCCACCAAACAAAAAAGCCCGCCTTTTGGGCGGGCCTTTTTGTTGGCTGGCGGACTAGGATTCGAACCTAGATTAGAGGTGTCAGAGACCTCTGTCCTACCATTAGACGATCCGCCAATATGGTGTAATCAGCGTTTCGAGAATTGCGGTGCGCGACGGGCCTTGTGCAGACCGACCTTCTTGCGTTCCACCTGGCGGGCATCGCGGGTTACAAAACCGGCACGGCGCAAGGCGGGACGCAACTCGCTTTCGTATTTCATCAGCGCACGGGTGATCCCGTGGCGTATCGCACCGGCCTGGCCGCTGTTGCCGCCACCCTTCACTGTGACGGTAATGTCGAAATTATCGACCATGTTGGTCGTTTCCAGGGGCTGACGCACAATCATGCGCGAGGTTTCACGGCCAAAATACTTGTCCAGCGGCTCACGGTTGACCACGATATTTCCGGAACCCTTGCGTAAAAATACGCGTGCCGTGGAAGTCTTGCGTCGTCCGGTACTGTAATAAGTCTCGCTCATGTTCGAAATATCCTGTTACGTAATTTTCTGATCAGCTCGAAGTGCTTGCCGGAGGCTAGATGTCCAGCGGCTTCGGCTGCTGTGCGGAATGCTTGTGGTCAGGTCCGCCATAGACTTTCAGTTTGCGAAACATGGCCCGGCCGAGGGGGTTCTTCGGCAGCATGCCCTTGACCGCGAGTTCGACCACCCGGCCCGGCGCGCTGGCCTGCATCTTTTCAAAGGTCCTGGATTTCAGGTTGCCGATATAACCGGTGTGGTGGTGGTACATCTTGTCGGTCGCCTTGTTGCCGGTAACCCGTACCTTGTCGGCGTTCACCACTACTATATAGTCGCCGGTATCAACATGCGGGGTATAGATCGGCTTGTGCTTGCCACGCAGCCGACGGGCTATTTCGGTGGCCATGCGCCCAAGCGTTTTCCCTGTGGCATCAATGACATACCAGTCATGATTGACGTCATTCGGCTTCGCTGTAAATGTCTTCATTTGTCTTAACCCGGACTTTTGCGCAACTAAAGAGCGGGGATGTTACAAAAGTCGCCCTGAACTTACAAGAACAAACCGTCAAAAAGCGGCCCGGGCGCGCGCCTGCGACGGGGTCACCAGGATCAGGAGGCAAACGCCACGCACCTCCCCGCAGGCAAAAAAAACGCGGCCAGTGATGGCCGCGTTAAAAACCTCCTTGGGGGGAGGTGGAGGAGCACTGACCGGCCAAAATAGGGGGGGCAGGCCAATCAGTGTGTAAGTATTTTCTAATATAGTTACCTGGCTGTCAAGTGCAGTTAAACCTTACAGTGCGTGTTGCACCATGAAAATTACAACTGATTGAAAACAAGAATATATTTGTTTTCCATCTCGGAAAATATTACACAATTCAGCCCGTTGGAAAGCAGATTCAGATTCTCAGGCGCTCCACTACCCGCCCGTTTTGCAGGTGCTGCTCGATAATTTCATCCAGGTCCTCGCGGTCAAGATAGGTATACCAGGTGTCCTCCGGGTAGACGACCAGCACCGGCCCTTCTGCACAGCGATCGAGGCAGCCCGCCGTATTGATGCGTACCCCGCCCGGACCGCTGATGCCGAGTGCCTTGCAGCGTTTTTTTACATAATCACGCATGGCTTTTGCATCAAAACGCTGGCAGCAGGCGCTGCCGTCGGCGCGCAGGTTGGTACAAAAAAAGACGTGATGACGATAATACGACATAGCCTGAACCATACCGCTGAAACCACGGCGGTGAAAGCACGTGAGGACGGTTTTCATAATGCGTGCTATCTTTACGCCATGAGCACACGCAAGCAGACCCCGATTGACCGCTGCATCACCCACGCAGACCAGGCCTTGCGCACCGTGTTCGGCGAACCGGTTGGCTCCGGCCGTGACAACCCGGCAAATCCGGCAGAGAACCGGGAACTCTCGTCGATGGAAAAAGCGAAAAGCATCGGCATGATGCGCGTCAACCACGCGGGCGAGGTTTGCGCCCAGGCACTCTACAAGGGCCAGGCACTGACGGCACACCAGCGGGAAACCCGCGAACGGATGAAACTCGCCTCTGATGAAGAAAACGATCACCTCGCCTGGTGCCGCCAGCGTCTCGAGGAACTTGGTGGACATACCAGCCTGCTCAACCCGCTCTGGTATGCAGGTTCACTGGCCATCGGTGCAGCCTCGGGGATTATCGGTGACAAGTGGAGCCTCGGCTTCCTTGCGGAAACCGAACACCAGGTTGTCAAACATCTTGAAGGTCACCTGAAGGAACTGCCCGTCGACGACGACAGGTCCCGGCTTATCCTCGAACAGATGAAACAGGATGAAGCCAGGCATGAATCCATGGCGCATGGCGCCGGCGCAGCCGATCTGCCTGAACCCGCCAAGAAACTGATGGCACTGGCAGCAAAGGTAATGACGCTGACGGCCTACCGGTTGTAGACCGCATCCAGCAACGCGGATCCGCCACGGCTGCTGTAGACCGCATCAAGCGATGCGGGTCCGGCGTGAGTGCTAGCTGCAGATCGGGGGATGAAAAATAAGCTGCACAGTGGTCCCCTCCGGGTCACTGCAATAAAAACTCCGCGCCCCGTCCCGATGGGTTTTCGGTGGCGCCTTGATCGGCACGCCCTGTTGTTTCAGGAAAGCGTGCCAGACATCGACTTCATCCTTACTGGCAATAAAGAACCCGATATGATCGAGGCGTTGAGCGGGGCCTGCCGCCGCTTCCCCGCCGGCGCGGTGCAGGGCGAGATTATCATTACCGCTGGACAGGTAGACATTATCCGCATCGGGCCGCCATTCGACGCCCATGCCCAGCAGGCCGGTGTAAAAATGCTCGCAGGCGGCAAGATCGCGGACATTGAGTGCAACGTGGCGCATTCCCAGGGTTGTGGCGGGACGTTGCATTACCCGGCCTCTTCGGCGGCATTGATCACCTCATAATCGTGACTGATGTCCACCACCTTGCCGAGCATCAGGGATACCGAGCAGAACTTTTCCGCCGAGAGCCCGACCGCCCGTGCCACCTGCCTGTCCGACAGGCCGTCACCACTGACAATAAAATGCACATGGATTCGAGTAAACACCCTGGGTACCGATTCAGACCGCTCGGCATCCACCTCGACCACACAATCACTTACCGGCGCACGCGCCTTCTCGAGGATATGCACCACATCGAACGCGGTGCAGCCGCCCAGGCCCAGCAGGACCATTTCCATTGGCCGAATGCCGAGGTCCCGGCCGCCGTTTTCCGGCGGGCCATCCATGACCAGCGCATGGCCGCTGCCCGACTCGCCCATGAAGGCCCTGCCCTCGATCCACTTGATACGCGCCTTCATGATCACCCGTCCATGCCTAGAAAACGTGAAGCCTATCACAGTTCAGAACACTGACCGGCGAGTTTGCAATGACGCCTAAAGCCGGCGCCGGTTCGACCGATAACAAGGGTATGCAGGCACTCCCACTGACTTTTTCAGCCGAGAATGGCGCCGTAAAGGGCAAGATAAACCCTTGCGTGGAACGCTTCCTGTCACACTGCCACCGGCGTAAATACCCGAAAAAGAGCGTCATTATCTATGCCGGCGACCAGCCGGATGTGCTCTATTACATCATCAGCGGGTCGGTCACCGTGCTGATTGAAGACGAGAACGGCCATGAAATCGTGCTGGCCTACATCAACTCCGGCGGTTTTTTCGGTGAGATGGGATTATTCGGCGAAAACCCGAACCGCAGCGCCTGGATACGTACCCGCATCGAATGCGAAGTTGCCGAAATCAGCTATGCGCGGTTTCGCGCCCTCGCGCGGGAAGACCCGGATATCCTGCTGGAACTGACCGCGCAACTCGCCACCCGGCTGCGCAACACCAGCCGCAAGGTAAGTGACCTTGCCTTCCTCGACGTCACCGGCCGGATTGCCGGCACCCTGCTGGAGTTAACCAGGGAACCGGACGCGATGACACACCCGGATGGCATGCAGATAAAGGTTACCCGGCAGGAACTGGGACGCATCGTCGGCTGTTCCCGCGAAATGGCCGGCCGAGTCCTCAAGGCCCTCGGCGAACAGGGCCATATCAACGTCAAGGGAAAAACCATCGTCGTCCACGGCGCACGCTGAGACGCGGGCTGCGGATCGCATCCGCGATGACAAGACCGCATAAACCTGCTCGCACCTGTAAATATCGAACACCCGGCATACATTTCAATCGCGCTTCTCAAGCGCGATCGGGGTTGGCGCTAATGTTCATCGCGGATTAGATCCGCTCCTACAGGGGTTGATGCAAGTAGGAGCGGATCTAATCCGCGATTTGCTCCTGTTCAGGCAAACAGCTCTGCCAGCTTCGCCCCCGGGTCGGCTGCCTTCATGAAGGCCTCACCCACCAGGAAGACATTCACCCCGCGCGCGCGCATCAAGGCGACATCATCGGGTGTATGAATACCGCTCTCCGTTACTACGATACGATCGTCCGGTATCTGCCCGAGGAACCCCAGTGTCGTCTCCAGGCTGGTCTCGAAAGTACGCAGGTCACGGTTGTTGATGCCGACCAGCCTCGCAGGCAGGGCAAGCGCCCGTTCAAGCTCACCGGCATCGTGCACTTCAACCAGGGCATCCATGCCGAGCTTGCCGGCCAGCTGCAGCAACTCCCGCAACATCGCATCGTCCAGCGCGGCCACGATCAGCAGGATACAGTCCGCGCCGATGGCGCGCGCCTCGTACACCTGGTAGGGGTCTATAAAAAAGTCCTTGCGTAATACCGGCAGGGCACAGGCCGCGCGCGCCGCCTGCAGGTAAGCGTCGGCGCCCTGGAAGAAATCGATATCCGTGAGCACTGAAAGACAGGCCGCGCCACCCTTTTCATAACTGGCGGCAATCCAGGCAGGATCAAAGTCTTCACGCAATACACCCCGGCTCGGCGAGGCCTTCTTGATTTCCGCAATCACCGCAGCCTGCCCGGCCGCGGTTTTCCGTTGCAGGGCCTGGATAAAACCGCGCGGTGCATCGGCCATCTCTGCCTGTTGCTGCAATTCACGCATGCCAATGTTGCGGCGGCGCTCTGCAATCTCCGCGGCCTTGCGAGCGAGGATCTTTTTCAGGATGTCGGGTTTACCGCTCATGTTCAAGGTTCACCTGGAGAATGCCCGGCCGGAGTCAATCAGAATGAATTGGAAAGCTCGACCAGCGACTCGAACACCTGCTGCGCCTTGCCCGCCTTGATCACGCCGGCAGCCTGGCTGACACCTTCCGCCAGTGATGACGCGATACCGGCTGCGTAAATTGCAGCGCCTGCATTGAGTACCACGATATCGTGCGCGGGCCCTGGCTGGCCGGCAAACACGGCACGGATCATCGCCAGGCTTTGCTGTGCATCCGCAACGGCTATGGTTGCCAGGTCGGCGCGTTGCAGGCCAAAATCCTCCGGGGAAATGGTGTAGCTGAGGATATCACCCCCCCTGAGCTCGGCAACGCGGGTCGGCGCCCCGATACTGATCTCATCGAGGCCGTCTTCGGCATGCACCACCAGGACATGTTCGCTGCCGAGCTGTTTCAGCACCTGCGCCAGCGGCTCGACCCAGTCCGCGCTGAATACACCCAGCACCTGGTTCGGGGCAGCGGCCGGGTTGGTCAGGGGCCCAAGCAGGTTGAAAACGGTGCGCACACCCATTTCCTTGCGCGGGCCAATGGCATGTTTCATGGCACTGTGGTGCTGCGGTGCGAACAGAAAACCAACACCGACCTGTTCGATACAGGCGGCCACCTGCTGCGGATCGAGATCAAGCCGGACACCGGCGGCCTCGAGCACATCGGCACTGCCCGAACTGCTGGAGACGGAACGATTGCCGTGCTTGGCCACGCGCGCACCGGCGGCGGCCGCAACCAGCGCACTGGCCGTGGAGATATTGAAGGTGCTGGCCCCGTCACCGCCGGTGCCACAGGTATCGACCAGGTGTGGCCCGGCAATATCAACATGCGTGGCCAGTTCGCGCATCACGCCTGCCGCCGCCGCAATCTCGTCGACCGTCTCGCCCTTCATGCGCAACCCGACCAGAAAACCACCGATCTGCGCCGCGCTCGCCTGGCCGGTCATGATCAGGCGCATCACCGCCTGCATGTCGGCGGCCGACAGGTCCCGGTGTTCAATCACCGCAGCGATTGCTGATGGCATATCCATTTAATAACCTCCACAGCCGTTAGCCGGCATTCATAGCTTGTACCGTCCGCAGGGTGCGTTGTACGCACCATGACATCACCCAAACAACTGCACGGCAGGGTCCAACACCGCAATGGTGCATGGAATGCACCCTACCCAAACCGGGGACTACTCAACCCGCCTTACTGCTCCAGGAAATTTCGCAGCAGGTCATGCCCGCAGCCGGTGAGGATGGATTCCGGATGAAACTGCACACCCTCGACCGCCAGCGTCTTGTGGCGCACACCCATGATCTCGTCAAGACCACCCTCTTCACCCTGCGTCCAGGCCGTGACTTCCAGGCATTCCGGCAGTGAATCCTGCTCGATCACCAGCGAATGATAGCGTGTTGCCTCGAACGGGTCCGGCAGGCCCTGAAAAACCCCGCTGTTGTTGTGATGGATCATCGATGTCTTGCCATGCATGATGGCATGCGCATGACCGATATGACCGCCAAAGGCCTGGCCGATACTCTGGTGCCCGAGACAAACCCCGAGGATCGGAATGCGCCCTGCGAACTGTCGTATCGTATCAACAGAGACACCTGCCTCGTTCGGCGTGCAGGGTCCGGGTGAAATAACAATGCTCGAAGGCGCAAGCGCCTCGATCTCCTGCAGACTGATCATGTCGTTGCGGTAGACCCGCACATCCGCACCCAGCTCCCCGAGGTACTGGACCAGGTTGTAGGTAAAGGAATCGTAGTTATCGATCATCAGCAGCATTTTCAGTGCCTTCCCTTCAGGCCGCCGCAGGCCATGGCGACTGCACGAAAGATGGCGCGGCCCTTGTTCATGGTCTCTTCCCATTCATTGGCGGGTACCGAGTCAGCAACGATACCGGCACCGGCCTGGATGTGCAGGGTTTCGTCCTTGATGACGGCCGTGCGAATCGCAATGGCCGTGTCCATGTTACCGGACCACGAGATGTAACCCACCGCCCCGGCATAGACGCCACGCTTGACGGGCTCCAGCTCGTCAATAATTTCCATGGCACGGATTTTCGGTGCGCCGCTCACGGTACCGGCCGGGAATGTTGCGCGCAATACATCGATCGCATTCATACCCTCACGAACCCTGCCGGTGACGTTCGAGACAATGTGCATGACATGGGAATAGCGTTCGATCACCATCTTCTCGGTCAATTCCACACTGCCGATTTCGCTGACGCGGCCGGCATCATTACGGCCGAGGTCAATCAGCATCAGGTGCTCTGCAAGCTCCTTCGGGTCGGCCAGCAGCTCCGCTTCCAGCGCCCTGTCCTCGGCCCCGGTCCTGCCTCGCGGCCGGGTTCCGGCAATCGGCCTGACCGTCACCACGTTGTCCTCCAGGTGTACCAGTATCTCGGGGGAAGAACCGACGACATGAAAATCACCCAGATCGAGGTAGTACATGTAGGGTGAAGGATTGAGTCTGCGCAGGGCGCGGTACAGGTCCAGCGGCGGTGCCGGGAACGGAATCGACATGCGCTGCGACAAGACCACCTGCATGGCATCCCCTTCGACAATGTATTGCTTGATGCGATCGACCGCGGCCTCGAAGCCCTCACGGGTAAAACCGGAAACAAAGTCGGACTCTTCAACCGGGTTCCCGGCTTCACCGGAAGAGTGGTAACCCGTGGCCGTTGCGCGCAGTTGTTCGGCAAGCTGCTCAAGCCGCGCCTGCCCCTGTTCCCAGGCATCGTCTTCTGCGGGGTCGACATGCACGATCAGTTGCAGGCTGCCGGCCAGGTTATCGAACACCAGCACTTCGTCGGACACCATCAGCAGGATATCCGGGCAATCGAGCAGATCCGGCTTGTTGAATGCACTCAGCCGCGGCTCGATATAGCGCACCGTGTCATAACCGAAATAGCCCACCAGGCCACCACTGAAGCGCGGCAGCTCGTCCAGTTCGGGCGCATGGAAACGTGCCTGGAATTCCTCGATCCAGGCCAGCGGATCGTCCGTGGTGACGGACTCGACCAACTCGTCCCCGCGCATCAGCCTGACAGCATGGCCGCTGATACGCAGAACACTGGAACACGGCAGACCGATAATCGAATAGCGGCCCCACTTGTCACCGCCATGCACGGATTCAAACAGGTAGGAATACGGCCCCTGCGCAAGCTTGATGAACGTGCTCAGGGGCGTGTCGAGGTCAGCAAGCACCTCGCGCATAACAGGTATTCGGTTGTATCCCTGGCTGGCCAGGTCTTGAAATTGTTCAGGCGTCATTGCACTCACCCTTGAGAAATCCGGTAGTTACACAAAGTAGATTACCCTTGTAGGGCCGAATTCATTCGGCCGGCAACCGTTATTCTGGTCGAATGAATTCGACCCTACAGCTCAATGACAGTCGCCATCGCCTGCATGAATTTTGCTCTGCCGTTTTGTTCTCGCAAGTGAATTGCATGATCTGCTCTTTTATGCCGCCTGCTCCAGCAGCGGGAAAATCTCCAGCATTGAATCGACAACCGCATCCGGGTTTGCATCACGGATATCCACACCATGATTGTAGCCGTAACTCATGCAAATGATCTGGAATCCTGCCGCTCGTGCGGCAGCCACGTCACTCACCGAGTCACCGATCATCATGGCCTTCGCCGGATCACAACCGAAAAATTCGGCGGCATGCAGCAACGGCGCCGGATCCGGTTTCTTTTTCGTTAATGTATCACCACTGATAACAATTGAAAAATCATCAAAAACACCGAGATCCTTCAGCAGCGGCTCGGTAAACTGTGCCGCCTTGTTGGTCACGCAACCCAGTCGGTAACCGGCCGTCTTCAGCTGGTCCAGTCCCTCGCGCACACCCGGATACAGGAATGATCGTTTCGAAGTATTCTCGGCATACAGCGCCATGAACAGCGGGTAGGCACGCTCGAAATCGGCGTCATCCGGTTCACCGTCGAGCGCACCGACCAGGGCCCGCCGCACCAGTCGTTCAACCCCGTTACCGACCCAGTCGCGCACCCGGTCTTCACCCCGGGGGGCGCGTCCCAGCTGTTCCATCATGCGGTCAACGCAATAGGCCAGGTCCGGCACGCTGTCGACCAGCGTGCCGTCCACATCAATCAGGATCATTTCCGGCTTGTGCATGGAATGCTCAGCCAACAGCCCTGGCAATTTCCGCACGCATTGCATCAATGGTTGTCTTGTAGTCACCCGCTCCAAAGATGGCGGAACCGGCGACAAAGGTATCGGCACCGGCCGCGGCGATCTCGCCGATATTGTCGACTTTCACACCACCATCGATTTCAAGACGAATATCACGGCCGCTTTCATCAATGATCCTGCGTGCCTCACGCAGCTTGACGAGTGCTTCCGGAATAAAACTCTGCCCGCCAAAACCGGGGTTAACCGACATCAGCAATATCATGTCGACCTTGTCGATGACGTGTTTCAGATAGTCCAGCGGTGTGGCCGGGTTGAAAACCAGGCCTGATTTGCAACCGCTCTCGCGCACCAGCGAAAGGGAACGGTCGATGTGATCACTGGCCTCGGGATGAAAGGTGATATAGGTCGCGCCGGCCTTGGCAAAATCGGGAATGATACGATCCACCGGCTTCACCATCAGGTGTACATCGATATCTGCCGTGACGCCGTGGGCACGCAATGCCTCACACACCAGCGGACCAATCGTCAGGTTGGGCACGTAGTGGTTGTCCATTACATCGAAATGCACGATGTCCGCACCGGCTGCCAGAACGTTGGTAACCTCTTCACCCAGGCGGGCGAAATCTGCCGACAGGATCGAAGGCGCAATTTGATAATCGGCCATGTTGTTGTCCTCACTCAAAAATTCGGTTGTGCGTAAAAAAACAGAACGCGCACTTTACCTCATCAAGAGAGGATTTTCAGCTATCGCTTCCATGCAGCAGTTGACGCCATTGTCGACCGATACGCGCCTGTCCTGCTGCCAGCGGCATGAAAACAATCCATTGATTCTATTATCATATTCCCGTTTTCTAATCCCGGTCTACTGTCAACAACAAGCCGTTCGGTGATGCAACACGTTCTGCCGGCAAGCACTGCATGCAGATCTTCATGAGTATTTGCAGTGAGATAGGCCACTTTCTGGAAACCATTCTCACCATTCATTACAGCGGCTTCATGAAGCCTGACCGGGAGGTGCGCCACGCATACCCGGCAACCCGCTGACTGACATACAAACGGTGCTTGCCATTCTTTCCCTCAAGTTTTATAACTGACTACACAAAACATCTGATCAGGGAATCTTTAGTAGCCGGTAGCATTTTCCGGCATTAATACTTCAGAGGGGATGTACGCGATGACAAACAATTTAGTGCCGCAAATCGGCGACTGGTACCAGTCCATTAACGGCGACAAGTTTGAAATTGTTGCAACTGAAGAGCAGGATTCGACACTTGAAATCCAGCATTTTGACGGTGCCGTCGAGGAAATCGATATTGATTCGTGGAAAGAGATGGAAGTTCGCCCCATCGAGGCACCCGAGGACTGGTCAGGTTCGCTGGATATCGAACGCGAGGACTACGGTGTCGACCTTGAACTGACTGCCCCCAACGACGATATCAACCCGCTCGACAAGTTCGATTAATTCCCCCGCTTCTTTCTGATTTATCATCTCAAATCATAGAGATATGGCGTGCGCGTACGCGCTCAATATCCCCCTGCAACGGCCGATAAACTATTTACAGGCTATTTTGCCGACAATGGCAGGAGATTCACCATGGCTATCATTTTTGACATGTCATCCGGCAAGATCCAGCGTGGCACCGCGGCTGTCTCCCGTGTCACCGATTCTCCCGATTTCCCGGAGATCGGCCCTGCCCTGCAGGAAGTCTGCGACATACCCGAAACTGTCACACACGATGAGAGCTCCCGGCAGCACATCATGGAACTACTGAAGAAACTCTGATCCGGCACGACCCCGCTCACCCGGAATCCCCCGGTGCAGCGCCCAGGTTATCGAACCCGGACTGGCCACATTTTTTCCCGGCAAGCTGACAGGCCCGCGCGAGGCTTGCTGCTGCATCCAGCTGCTCCAGAGAGGCGCTGATGATGCCTGCATTGAAGGTATCGCCGGCACCCAGCGTATCGACCACCTTATCCGGAATAATCGCCTCATGCCGGCTTGCCTTTCCCTGCCTGTCGAGGGCGGCTGCGCCGGCATCACCCCAGCTGCAATACATGACTGCCTGCGGACATCGTGGCTGCATGGCATGCAACAGTGACAACGGGTCGCGATAACCAAGTGCTTCGGCGTAGCCCCTGGAGAACAGCAATACATCCGCCGAGGAAAACAGCGAATCCACCCCGTCGCGCGGTTTTTCGACTTCAAGCGAGACCGGCACGTGCGGGCGAAGTCTGCGCACCCTCTCCAGCATCAGCCGCGTAGCGGCCACATTGCGGCCCTCGAAGTGCAACCAGTCAAATGGCTCAAGGTCTATGGACTCGAAGTAGCGTGCTGAATATTCAGCCAGGTCACGGTAGTGGATGATGGTACGCGAACCACTGCGGGTATTTATAAGGATTGTTGAAACCGGCACGCTGCCGTGCCCGGCATAGTGACAAGGACCGGTGTCTATGCCATGCGCCAGCAGATCATCTCGAATCAGGGCACCGTCTTCATTATCAACCAGCATGCCCGCCCAGCTGCAGGCGATACCCAGTTGACTGAGCACGACGAGGGTATTGGCCGTATTACCGCCGCGGCGCACATAGCGCTCGCGGGTGCGCACTTCATCGTTCTCTTTCGGGTAGCTGTCGACCAGGTGAATAATGTCGAGCGTTGCATTGCCGATGCCCAGGAGTTTCGCCATACCGGCAGACTACGGTGACACGCGGGTTTGTCAACAGCCGGATGGTCAGCGACTGTCAGTATTTGCGAACGATACGGAAACCGAGATTATCCAGGCGGGTATCCTGGTCAAATTGTCCGCGACTGGTACTGCGCAGGGAAGTCATCGGGCTGCTATAGGCACCGCCGCGAACCACGCGCTGGGTACACCCGGATGTCAGCACAGGACTGCCATCAGCCGGTGCGCCATCATAGCTTCCGCGGTAACAGTCCTCTGTCCATTCCTGGACATTCCCGCCCATATCATGCAAACCAAAATGATTGGCCGGGAAATTGCCCACTGACGTGGTCCTGCCGTGATCCCATTCACTGCCGCAATCAAAACAGTTCGCAGGGACATTCTCCGCGCCGGCATCCCAGGGATAGGGCGTCATCGCATCTGCACGGGCCGCATATTCCCACTGCGCTTCTGTCGGCAAATGATAACCATGCCCTGTTTGGGCGGACAGCCAGCGCACATAGGCCTGCGCATCGTTCCAGGACACATTGATGGCCGGATGGTCACCCCGGCCCCAGGTATTGTCGTGCGGCAAACGCATCCCGGTGGCACGCGCAAACCGGTCATAGTCGGCAAAAGTAACCTCATATTTACTGATAGCAAAACGGGACAGGCTGACTTTGTGCTGCGGCCCCTCGTCAATATTCAGCGAGTTACCCTTGCTGCCCATCATAAAACCGGCAGCAGGCAGCTTAACCATCAAGGGTGCAACGCCGCCATCCTGCAAATTATCCCGGAATGAACCGGCCGCCTGCAGACGTTTGCGCACCGGGTCCGGTTCGCTGGCGGGTTGCGGCGCTGCAATTGCCGGCGCAGCCACTATCGATGAGGAACCGGCAGTGGCCTGCCCTTGCTGCCGGGCAGCGGACGGCAGGATAGCCCGCGGACGTTCAATCGTCCGCGACTGTGGTACAGGAGACGGCGGCGCCTGTACCTCTACAGCCTGTGCAACCGGCGCGGCCGGCTCAATGACCTGTCCGCCCGACTGGCCGGTTGTCAGGACCGGCTGGCCTGCTCTTTGCGGTGTACCGGTTGCGTCATCCCGTGGCATGTACATGCCGGCGAAATCCCTGGCATCATCCAGCGCCTGCGAGATCACGGCGACGGGTCTGCCGATGAACGGTGTCAACCCGAAAACCAGGCCTGTCATTACAATGACAACAAGGCTGATAACCCCGGCCAATCGCAGCCGTTTGCGACCCCCGGCAGTGGGGATTCCGCGAGACTGTTGGCCGTTCAAAGCAGACGGTGTTTTCAGGGTGGCTGCAGGCAGGGCCGTTACCGGCTGAACGTCAGATACCATGCTAACGGGTTGTTGCGGCTTCTGCCCGGGTGCAGCTGCACTCATGGCCCTGCCCAGGCTCAGATTGTTGCCCACCTGCTTTTGCAGCATGTCCATGTCTTCCCTCATGCGGGTACATGCCGTCTCTGCCTCGGCACGCAGACCTTCGGAAACTTCTGCATCCTTTCGGGCCTCCTCGAGTTCACTGCGCAAGGCTGATACTTCTTCAGCCGGTACCAGGCCCTCACCGGCACGCAAGCTGTTCATCTTCTCAAGCAAGGAGCGCTGCTCCACGAGAGCGGTGTCACGCTCCTGGCGCAATTGCTCTGCCTGGGTATGCAACTGTTCGAGGGAAGACTCGTTCTGCCGCTGCCGCTCTTCAGACAGCTCATACGCCTCTTTAAGCCGCTGCTTTTCACGCTTCTCGAGTACAGCGATCTCATCATGTGCCTGCTCTAGCTCATGCTGCAGTTCTTCAAACCGGCTTTCGGTTTCCAGCTGCGTTTCGCGCATTTGCTGCAAGCGCGCCTGCTCAATAGCATCGCTATGATTCAGAAGGTTTTCCTCATGCTCCGATGCAACCGCCGCCAGCTGCTCTTTCAGCTCGCGCTGACGTCCTGCCATTTCCACACGCTCTGCAGCACGTGCACTGCGTTCCGCGTGTAATTCTTCCCGAATGCTGTCAATGTCAGCCTGTTCAGCCTCGCGTGCATTCTGCAGCTCCAGTGTCGTCTGCTCCAGCTTCTTGCGTAACCGGTCAATCTGCCCCTGGAGTTCCCGTTCGCTGTCATTCTTGCGTGTCAGGTCATCATTGGCTTTTAACAGCAGTTGCTCGTGCTCCGCCTGCATGGAACGCTCCTGCACGTCACGCTGTTCAAGCGCCTGCTGTAATGCCTCTTTTTGCTGAACATGCAGCAATGCTTCCTGCTCAAGCCCGGCCATGGCTGTTTCCATCGAGGCCATTTGATCCTGCACACTATCGAGCTGCGCCAGTCGCTCGGCGGACTGCCGCTGCATCTCTTCATGCTGTTGCCGCATGGCTTCCAGTTGAAGCCGGGCGTCCTGCAGCTGTTCATCTGCATCTCCGCTAATGCTTGCAAGCTGCGCTTTCAGCCTCTCAATACGCTGCTGCGCCTGCTCGTTGGCGGAGACCAGCAAATCCCGTTCCCTGCCCCATTCCTGCTTTTGACTCTCGAGGTCACCGGCCGCCGCCTGCACTTCCTGCCTGTGCCTGGCTTCAGCCGCCTTCAGCGCGACCAGCTCATCCTCTAAAACACTGAACTGCGCTTGCGTGTCGGCAGTATGCCGCTTCGTGTCTTCATGCTGCAGCCGCAGGGTTTCCAACTGCAGCTGCAATGCCTGCGCATGTTCATCTGTACTGGCGGTCAGGCTCTCAAGCTGTGCCCTCAGGTCATCAGTTTCCTGTTGCTGTTTTGCAGCATCATTGACTGCCATACCCAGCTTCTGCTGCAAACTGTCACGTTCTTCCCGCATGCTCTTCAGGTTCGCCTGTAACCTGGACTGGCCTTGTTTCAACTCAACGCACTGGAATTCCTTGTTCTCGATTTTCTTGTTTGTCCTGCTTATCAGCTCCTCCAGCT
Source organism: uncultured Gammaproteobacteria bacterium (assembly GCA_963827755.1). Classification (GTDB taxonomy): domain Bacteria; phylum Pseudomonadota; class Gammaproteobacteria; order UBA9214; family UBA9214; genus UBA9214. Next base: position 44,361 of record CAWHCQ010000013.1, on the reverse strand, counting down.
CCTTGCGCAGATCCGGACGGTCACCGTTATCTTTCTCCCGGGCCTGTTCAAGCTGTTTCTGGAGATCTGCTATACACTGCCGGGCTTCGTCATTTTCGGATTTGAAAAAGGATCGCTCCCTGACCCATTCCTGTATTTGACTGTCCAGCGCCCCGGTCGCCGCCTGTTTCTCGTCCTGCAGTTTGCCAATGCGGCTTTCCAGGCGCCTGGTTTCATCCTGCAAGGCGGCTTTCAAACACCTGTTCTCATCAACGGCCCTGGCAATCTGCTCCTTGTCCAGCGCATGCAACTTCTTCTGTTCGTCCACTACGCGTTCGATCGAGGCTTTCTGTTGTTGCGCCCTGGACAGGTCGGCCTCCAGCTGGCGCTTTCCGGCAAGCAAGCGCGCGATCTCCTGCCCGGACCCGGCAACCTCCACCGCTTCCACCACCGGCTGTGCAGCAGGTTCCGGATCATCGCGGTCGACGGGCGCAGGCTCATTGCGTGACTCGTCCAGCGCATCATGGGAAATACTATCGGGGGCGGCCTGTAATCCGCCCTGCAGGACATACACGTCAAAACCTTTATGACCGAGGATAAATGCCGCTGTTTCACTGCTTTTACCATTCTCGCAGCAGATGATGTAACTGACGTTGAAAACCAGCTCCGTGATCTCGCCGCGTACCGATGCAAGCGGGATATTTACACTGTCCTCAAGGGCGCCTTTGTCATATTCCTCAACGGTTCTGACATCCACCCATACCGCCCCCTCATCGACCATTACCGCTGCTTTTTCATAGTCGACATAGCGAATCAGCGGTTTTTGCAGGAGTTCAGTGAAATCCTCCTTCGCCAGGCGCATGAGCACGCCATCGCTTGTCATGGTCACCGTGGCATTGCGTTTCACATTCGAGACCAGCGCCTCTTCGCCGAAGCAATCACCCCCGGAGAGTTCGGCCAGCAACCGGTCTTCCGCCTGCGGTGTATCCCTGCGGGTCACGGCACACCTGCCATTCTGAATGGTGTAAAAAAAGTCACCGTCTTCACCCTGCCTGATGACCCTGGCACCCGCCTTGAGCCGAACGGCATCCATCTTCAGTAACAGTTTCTGTATTTTTGCCGGCGGTATCTTTTCAAATGCCTGCGATTGCAGCATTTTCGTCATCCAGTCTTCACCCCCGTCAGCGCCGATGGCAACTGCTTCGGCATTGTTTGACTGGTCCCAGGATAAAAAGGCATCCAGCAGGCCGGCGTCGATACGGGCGACGACACATTTTTTTGCCGCGCGTGCCGACAGGGCACGCGGCTGGGCATCGGCTATCGGGTAGCGACCCTGGCCAGAACCGGCAATAAGCTTGCCTGCAAGCCCACCGCTACGATCGAGCAGACTGACTTCACCATCGAGAAGGAATACCGCCTGGTTATCACGATCATCGATGCGAAACAGGTACTGACCCGCACGCACCTCCTGAATCGCGATTTTTCCCGAGAGCTCATCAAAGCGCGCCTGAGACAGCGTATTCAGCGGCACCAGCTCCCGCAGAATCTTCCTGTCCATGATTTTCTTTTCTGCACTCATTCCAGACCAGCCTGTAAGCTGTTGATGGTTGATGTCTTCACGGCCAAAAGTGACCCGTGAAGGTATACTCCCGCCCCCGATTTATCGGCAGCTGGCGGCCAAGATTGAATCTATACAAGGGTAAAAATGAGCAACCGTCCGCTGGCCCGCCGGATAAGCGTGCAGCTGTGCTGAAAAACGGGCAACCGGGCCCGGCATATGTGCAGCCGGCTGGCCGGTACATGCCGGCAAAACACCTCCCGGACTGCATCTATCACACGCCGGAAAAAGTTTTTAACTATACAATTCAGCAGGTTAAATTGGGCAGCCATAGCCGCAAGCAAGGGCCCTGCGACAGTGGCCAGGCCGCCTGCAGTGGTGCTTGTAAAGCCCTTGCCATGCAGTCTTCAGCGCGAGAGACCGGGCCCGCTGGCAGGCAAAACCGGTCGAGCCGGATGCTCATGCCGGCACATGACAGCCGCTGCCTTGCACGTAACAAATTTTTACAAGTCACCCGGCGTGCCGAAGCGCGGCCGGTTCGCGTGTAAAGACTCTTTTTCAGTAGAAGGAATCATGTGAAGGAAAACCGTGACGGACATCACCAAACTGCATGATATAAGCAGAAATACGGTTTTCCGGGCAGACAGGCTGACGGAGATAAACACCTAATATAACTGTATTTATAGTAGTTTCGTCAGCAGCGGGTTGGTCGCCACCTGCACCGGTCGATGTTTCCGGAAGGCAAATCCTGCAGATACATGCACCGCCCGATGTCATGAATGACATAAACAAGGCTCTCATGAAATACCGTTATATAAGGCATTTCCTGCGTTCAAAAAGACTTTCACATTTATTTTATTGTGCTATCTTACGCGTGTTGTTCACCCAATACTTACCAGAGGAGCTTTATCGAATGGCTGCAAGGAAAAAAGCGATCGCGAGAAAGAAGACAACTGCAAGAGCTGCAAAGAAACCAACGACCAAGTCTGAAACACTTACCTTTATTTCCGAAAAAACCGATTTGACGAAAAAAGATGTTGGCCTGGTGTTCGACACACTCGCCGACCTGATCAAGCGCGACCTGAAAAGAGGCCCGGGTGTTTATACCGTCCCGGGCCTGATGAAAATCAAGGTCGTGCGTAAACCAGCTACAAGGGCTCGCAAGGGAATTAATCCGTTCACCGGTGAAGAAATGATGTTCAAGGCTAAACCTGCACGCAATGTAGTCAAGGTTCTTGCACTCAAGGGCCTGAAGGAAATGGTCTGAAAAAAAGAAGTACGAATATATGGAAACGGGGCCGCGATGCGGCCCCGTTTCTGTTTTACCTGCAATAAAGACAGCGTATTTACCGTCAAGAGCAATCCTGCTGTAACTTCGTGCGTATAAACTCACGATGCGGCACATGCAGAAGACCTGCAACCTTTCTCACCAGGTGTTGCTCATGTGCACCTGCATGACCATCTGCAAAAGTGACTTCCCACAGCATCCTGATAATCTCTGTTCTTTCCTCGAGACTGCAGTGATCAACAATCAGGCGGGTAAAAGGGTGCAAGGAATGAGCCTGTTCGGCGTCCCGCTCTGCTGCATCGGCAATATGACGGGCTTCGTCGGTGGAAACGGATTGCTGCGTTTCGATAATACGCTCTATTATCCGGCGCTCTTCATCTGAAACGCCGTCTTCTGAACGTGCCGTCTCCATCAACAGTACAGCAATGGCCATAGGCAAGCTTGCCTCATGCCCTGCAGTGTTATCTTCAGTGATAACGGCATATTTCTTCAGCAAGGCCTGGATGGCAGTTATCATCAGCGAACTTGTACTAGTTGGTTAGCCTGCCTGAATGATAAGTACCCTGGTCAAAGGTATCAAAAAATTCAGCGACAAGGGGATGATCAACCGGCTCACTGGATGGATCAGCCTCGAGGTTACGCTCCGCGACATAAGTTTCATTCAGCGCATCATGCACCAGCACACGGTACCAGGGTTCGTGTTTCGGCGGACGGCTTTTTGCGACGACCTCGTACCATTCATCTGAACCCAGGAATACCGGGTCTGCGTCAACTATCACGCCACGGTAGTCAAACAGCTTGTGAGAAACACACTGGCCGATTGAGAATTTTGCCTGTTTCATCTTTAATCCAGCTCCTTTATTCCACCGATTTTGACCATGGCCGGAATAACAAGTTCACCGGTAGCCATGACATACGTATAATGTACATCCTTATGAAAGAAGAACTTACAATCACAAGAGACAAGGTTGTCACCATGCAGTACGCCCTCAGCAATGCGAACGGCGTCATTATTCGCGAGGCCGGTGGCGCACCGATCACCTACCTGCATAATGACATTGTCTACATGGATGGCAACCATCCGCTGGCAGGTCAGTCGCTGCACTTCGAGGTCGAGATCCGGGGAATCCGCGATGCAACAGAGGATGAGATTCGCAGCGGCAAGGCCCTTCCTGATTAACAGGCACCTAGGAGCCTGTCGGACTTGGGCGATCGTAGCGAGCCGGGTGGGAGAACGAGGTCATTTTTTCGATCGTTCGAGGAGAATAGCCGTAGCTATTTGACGAGGAGGATCGGAAAAATGGGCCGTTGTCCCGCCGGCGCAGTAGATCAGTCCCAAGTCCGACAGGCTCCTAGCGGTCGATACGGAAGCGGGTTCCCTGGTAGTACAACTGGATACTTCCAGGCATGATTTTTTCGAGTTTTGCACCGCCGTCCAGCGTGTCACCTTCAGCATATCTCTGTAGCTCGACCAGGATAAAACGCCGGGATGGCTCCTCATCATAGACGTGCACATCCAGGCGTGGCGGGTTAAAACCACTCCTGAACTCCAGCGACAGTTCATTCCATTCCGGGATTTCGGTGACGCTGGCCTTAACGGGTTTGGCTGCAACCGGCGCGGCACTCATGCTATCAGCAACCGCTGCGGGCTTGCTCTCCCGCGAACTTTCTTCCACCGGTGGCACGGCCTGGCGCGGCCTGATCATGGCATTGCGCTCTGGCCGTACCAGCGGCTTAAGTGGCAAACTATCCGGCTGTTGCAGCTTCGTGATGGTACTGTGTTGCTGCTCCTGCGGTGGATACGTCGGTGCGTTTTTTGGCATGCCTTGCACCGGCTCCGGCATCTGAGTGGCTATACCAGGCTGACTATCACTGCGATCATCCCGGTTAAACAGCACTCCAAGTAAAGCACCATTAACAACCAGCAAGCCGATGACCACCCACACCCAGATCCGCACCGGGCCACCACGGCGCTGACTCCAGTGCGGCGCATCCAGATCAGGCACCTCACCAACGCTGCGTTCGTGGTCTGCCTTTTTCAGTGCATCAAGAATATATGACATAGGAGAACAACTCAGGATTGCCCTGCCGACAGACGCGGTATATCCGCCGGGCTGGACAGCGAGTTGAGTTGAATAACCGTATTTTTACCCATCACCCCGTCGGCTACCAGCCCGCGGCTTTTCTGAAAATCCAGCAAATGCCATTTCAGGACCTGGTCGAATAACAGCGGGTTATCGGCAGGTATCTTGACATCCAGGGCCAGCTCGAGCCGTTTGCGCAGCCACTGGACATCCTCGTGCTGGCTACCCGCCCTCAGATAGAGCTTCCCTCCCGGCGGCATCTGCATCACCAGGGAATAGTCGCCATACCAGAAACGGTCTACCTGCCCGACCTTCAGGCGGTAGAGCTCGGCCCCGATAAACAACTCTGCAACTCCGTCTTCAAGACGCTGCAAGACCACCGGGACACGGCGAGCATCAGCAGCAACCAGGCTGAGGATTACCGGGCGATCATACTGACGCAATGTGTTCCAGTTACCCTGCTCGCGCAAACACCACAAGCCGTATTGTTTTGCAAACTCACAGTAATCAAGATTGGCATCCACGGGTAACTTAACCGACCAGAGTGCAAACAGTTCGGTCCAGGCGGTCCTTTCGTAGGAATCGCCAGCCATCATCAACAGCTTGGCCAGCGCTCTGGACACAACATCATCTATTTCATCGATGGCAAACGCTTGCGAAGTGTCATCCATCGATCCAGGTGCAGGTTCAGGGGTGCGGCACCACGGTGTTGGCACCACAGGTGCAGGCTGCACAGGCGCGGGCTGCACAGGCACGGATTCGGCGAGTACGGGCCCGGCAGGCACAGGTTCCGGTGCATGAACCGGGGTGACTGCCAGTTCTCCACCCGCCAGCGCAACAGGCTCTGCAATCCGGGTACCGGCAGGCTGAAAAGATTTATAAATAAACAGCACGCCCAGTGCCAGTACCGCTGTCAGAACCGCAAGTTGCCATGGCATCCGCTTGCTGGCATTGGCGGGTTGTTCCTCGTTGAGTACTTCCCTGGCCGCTTTCTTCAGCACCTTCCGGTCAACCTGCGTCTTGCCTTCGACATAGGCACCCAGCATGGCGCGATCACAGAGGACATTGATCAGCCGCGGGATACCGCCCGAGAGTTTCTGAATCCTGTTAATCGCACGACGCGAGAAAATGTCCCGGGAATTGCCGCATATCTGCAGCCTGTGTTTTATATAGGCCTCCGTCTCATTACGGGTAATGGGATCGAGGTGATAACGCGCGGTAATACGCTGGGACAGCTGCCGCATCTCGTTACTCGCCAGCAGGCTGCGCAATTCAGGCTGCCCGATAAGCACGATCTGCAGGAGTTTCTGCGTCGATGTTTCGAGGTTCGTCAGCAGGCGCACCTGCTCCAGCACATCGACACTCAGGTTCTGTGCCTCGTCAATAATCAGCACCGTGCGCCGACCGCGCTTGTGTGCTCCCAGCAGGTAAATATTGAGAACGTCGATTAATCCCTTGATGCTGTATCCAGGCAAATAGTCAATTCCCAGTTCGTCGCATATCGTGGCAATCAACTCGATTGCAGTGACCTTGGGATTGAGCACCACGGCAAGGTCAACATTCTCCGGCACCTGTTCCAGTAAGCAGCGGCAGATGGTTGTCTTGCCGGTACCCACCTCACCGGTCAACTGGACAAACCCGCCGCCATCACCCATGCCATAGAGCAGGTGCGCAAGCGCCTCCTTGTGGCGCACGCTCATATATAAAAAACGTGGATCGGGCGTAATCGAGAACGGCCGTTCGCTCAGATTAAAATGCTTTAAATACATATCCTGTCAATTGGTGTTGTCTATGCGACCGTATGCGCGCCAGCCCTGGCCAGCGCTTTCCTGCGCCACTACCTGCCGCGCTACCGCGCCTGCGGCCAGTGTTATCCTGTCATGAAATCAACCCCGATACCATAGGCCCGAAATGGTGTAATTTCTTTTTTTCCGGCATGTTGTGACTGGAGTTCCGGTTCTGGCCATGACCCATGGCCGGGAGAAGCGGGCTTTCTACACAGTTTCAAACCGCGGGCGCTGATCGCTGTTTTACTGGCTGTGAAGGCAACGGGTTGGACGGGCTTGTAACACCAGACGCAGGTCTTTACCGAGAATCATTGCGGATGAGATCCGCTCCTGCACTGTTAATACGTTCAGACGGGGGGCATCACGGCAGGTTCAACCATTGCAGGTTGCTGCCAGAAATGAGAGGGGATCATACAGACGGATCAATGCGGGCGCGAAGTGCGCCTGCATCTTTATAACGCCGGACATCCTTCAGAGATCGCGGGCAACGTCCTTTTGCTGCTCCAGCACCGGGGAATGCAACACCATATCCATCCCGTGCCAGTTCTCATAATCCACCGACTCACGCTTGCCGCTGATATCCTCGAGCACGATACGACTGCGCTTCCCTGCCAGATAAACCAGTGCACGTACCTGGATCAGCTGACCGGAAAGATTGCTGTACCAGTAACCCGGTATTGGCTTCTGCTGTAAAAACATGTTTCCTCCTGCATCGGGATCATTGCCCGCCAGTGCGCTGTTATTGTTATTGCCTTTACTCGACTCTGCTTATTTACAGGTCTTGACCAATGTTGCGCCAAAAAACCGGGGCAATCAATGGGACTAAGGTACCAAATTCAATAAATCAATCACTTAGCCACACTTTGACTCGCCACAATTGAGGCAGGTCAGACAACCGTCCATCTGGATCGCCGCCTTGGTGTTGCACTTGAAGCACAATTGCGCACCGTCGGGAAAGCCACCTTCATCCTTGCTTTTCATGCTCGAGGTAGCCGCCTCGAACTGGGCGCGCTTCTCCGCAAGGATCTTCTTGCTGTGTTCATCCAGGCCGTCATCCTTCAACAGGCCTATCATGCGCATGTGACACTCGATCGCATCACCGATTTCGCCCACCAGTGACGGCATGTATTTACCGCCCTTCTTGAAGTATCCGCCGCGTGGATCAAATACCGAACGCAGCTCTTCGACCAGGAAGGTCACGTCACCGCCCTTCCTGAAGACGGCAGAAATAATCCGCGTCAATGCCACGATCCACTGAAAGTGATCCATGTTCTTGGAGTTGATAAAAATCTCGAACGGCCGCCGCAGCTCATAGTCCGTGCCGTGGTTGAGAATAATGTCGTTGATCGTGACATACAGGGCATGCTCTGACAGCGGCGTCTTCACCTTGTAGGTCGAGCCAATCAGCATTTCCGGGCGTTCCAGCTTCTCATGCAGCTGCACGACGTTATCCTGCGGCTGCGACTCCTCAATGACAGCTGCCGGCGCCTGCTGTTCTTCCTCAGGCTTGTCAGCGCCGCCTACTGCGTAATCAACAATCTTGCGTTCTATACGTATTGCCATAATTTACTCCTGCGTATCATTCAGCGACAGATCAGAACTTGCCGTAATAGCCTTCCTTCAGGGCATCATAAAGGTTCGCGGCGGTATGCGTCTCGCCATCGTATTCGACCTCTTCATTCCCCTTCAGGCTTACCTTTGAACCATCATCCAGCGTGAACTCGTAGAGCGTATTTTCCAGGTCCTTTTCTTTCACCAGCACACCCTGGAAGGCCTCAGGATTGAAGCGGAAGGTCGTACAGCCTTTCAGCCCCTGGTCATAGGCATACAGGTAAATATCCTTGAATTCCTCAAAGGGATAATCCGTGGGTACGTTGGCGGTCTTGGAAATGGAGGAATCCACCCACTTCTGCGCGGCCGCCTGTATATCCACATGCTGCTTCGGCGTGACCTGATCGGCTGCAATAAAATAATCCGGCAACACATCGCCCTCACCTTCCATGCTGGCAGTGGCATCCTGATTCACAAGTTCACGGTAGGCCAGCAGTTCAAACGAAAACACGTCCACCTTTTCCTTGGTCTTGCGGTTTTCCCGAATCACGTTACGGAAATAGTGGTGCGCAAAGCTCGGCTCGATACCGTTGCTGGCATTGTTGGCCAGCGACAGCGAAATCGTACCGGTCGGTGCAATCGAGGTGTGGTGCGTGAAGCGCGCACCGACCTCTTCCAGTTCACCGGCAAGCTCGGGATTTGCTGCAGCAATCTGCTGCATGTAACGGCTGTAGCGGGTATGCAGAATCTTGCCTTTTACGCTGTCGCCCGACACATAACCGTCGCGGCGCAGCTCGGGGCGCTTGCGCAGCAACTCCTCGGTAACTTCGAAGTCTTCCTCCATGATCGGGGCCGGGCCTTTTTCCTTTGCCAGATCCAGCGCCACTCGCCAGCCGGTCAGCGCCAGCTCGCGGCTGACGCGCTCGGTAAATGCAACCGAGTCCTTCTCACCGTATTTCATGCGCAACATGGTGACCGTCGAACCGAGGCCGAGGAAACCCATGCCGTGGCGGCGCTTGCGCATAATTTCATCACGCTGGCCTTCCAGCGGCAGGCCGTTGATCTCAACCACGTTATCCAGCATCCGGGTAAACACGGCCACGACCTTGCGGAATTCGTCCCAGTCAAATCCGGCCTTGTCGGTAAACGGGTTGCGCACAAACTTGGTCAGGTTCACCGAACCGAGCAGGCAGGAACCATACGGTGGCAGGGGCTGCTCGCCGCAGGGATTGGTGGCACGGATATTCTCGCAGAACCAGTTATTGTTCATCTCGTTGACCTTGTCGATGAGGATGAACCCCGGCTCGGCAAAATCATAGGTCGAACTCATGATCATGTCCCACAAGTGTCGCGCCTTGATCACCTTACAAACAGTGCATGCAACCAGGCCGGCATTATTGGTCACATAACTGCCCTTGTAGGGCCATTCGCGCCAGATCACCTTGTCGGTGTCATTCAGGTCAAGGCCCTCGTCAAGCTCCTTGCGACTGATTGGAAATGCCAGTTTCCAGTCCGCATCATTCCTGACCGCATCGATGAATTCCGTGGTCACCAGCAGGGACAGGTTGAACTGCCGCAGGCGGCCGTCTTCGCGCTTGGCGCGGATAAAATCCATCACATCCGGGTGACCGACGTCGAAGGTTGCCATCTGTGCGCCGCGCCGGCCGCCGGCCGAGGACACGGTGAAACACATCTTGTCGTAGATATCCATGAAGGACAGCGGGCCGGAGGTATAGGCACCGGCCCCGGTGACATAGGCGCCTTTCGGTCGCAGGGTGGAAAACTCGTAACCGATACCGCAACCTGCCTTCAGGGTCAGGCCGGCCTCGTGCACCTTGTCGAGGATATTATCCATCGAGTCCTCGACGATACCCGATACCGTGCAATTTATGGTTGAGGTCGCCGGCTTGTGTTCCCGGGCACCGGCATTGGAGGTGATCCGCCCGGCCGGGATGGCGCCATGGCGCAGTGCCCAGAGAAAATCCCGGTACCAGGTCTCGCGCAGTGCCGGCGTCGTCTCGACATCGGCAAGCGCACGTGCGACGCGCTGGTAGGTGCCGTCGATGGTCTCGTCAACCGGTGTGCCGTCTTTTGCCTTCAGACGGTATTTCTTTTCCCAGATATCCTGCGAGGCCGGTTGCAATGGAATGGTTGCAACACCGACGGGTACTGCTTCAAGGTGCGCGGTTGTGGTCATACGCTATGATCTCCCCCCTATCTCTTTAAGTTCTTGTCAGGAATGGACTTTTGCCTTGCACTGGTGCCTGACACGGCATCAAGACGAATTGCAGTCAGTAAAAACACTACATGTTGTGTCCGGGTAGAAAGATTATGCGGCCCTGACGGGCCTGTCAAGATAATTTTATAGTGGGTATAATATATCAGTAATATCAATTGCTTATCAAACATTGTAGAGCGATGGAAGGCGGTCAGGATGGTGCAGGAGTGAATAACAGTGAAACACTATATATTGTGTTTCTAATATTGCGAATCCCGGCCTCGAGACGGCGCCGGGGCCGCTGAGGGGCTGGGGATAATGCCCGTGTCCCGGGGGTTTCGCAAGTCGGCCAGCCGCGCTGCAAAAAACCGCCGGCTAAACAATCACTCAGCCAGGCGGCAGACATGACCCGGCCTTCGCCGCGGTGAAAAATCCGCCGAAGACCCCTGCCTGGCCAGCCCGGCAGCGGGGCTGAAGGGAAAGATTCACCGGTTAATCTCCCCCGTCAGGATTCTTTCGGGTCCGTCGTGTCGTGGGTACTCCTTTCACTGGGCATGCCGCAAATATTCAGAATACAATATTTGACGAACACGCCAAAAAAGATGGCAAAAATAACAAGTGCTGTGATCGTCAGGCTATCGATGTACATGTTTCATCCCCGGTTAATCAGAAGTTATCAAGGTTTGTGATTATATAATAATTTACTAATAAATAATGTGAATATATGTGTACACCACAGGTGAACGATCGTGCCTGTTGCCGGGCGATTTTCAAGGGGATCACACGGGGAGGGACGGGCTGTATTTGTTTGCAGATATAGAGAGGGGCGAATGCAGGATACTGCTGCGTTCTGCTTTTGCAGTAATCGCGCTTGAGAAGCGCTCCTGCATTACGAATGATCGTTTGCGTAATATTTGAACGACGTGTGCAGTAAATGAATACGCTCCGGCACACGAACCAACATTTTACTTCTCCTGTTATCGGTTGACTTCCTGATGCAACTAACCCTGCCGGGTTACGTCACACAATCTGCGCATGTCTTCTGGAATATTCGGCGGACATTCACCACAGCGTTCATTACCGGGCACTGCAAAATCGATCTTCTTCGGATAGGCAAGATCCAGGCTGTCCATGATTGCAACAAACTCCTGCAAGGTTTTGCCACCGCCGAGTCGTTCATTGCGCTCCCTTTCCTGGCCGATGGTCGACACATGCCTGTTCGTATAATCATGCCCCGGGTAGACCAGCGTATCGACGGGCAATGAAAACAACTTGTCGTGTATGGAATGATAGAGACGCGCTGCATCACCACCTTGAAAGTCGGTCCGCCCGCAGCCGTCGATCAACAGGGCATCACCGGTAAACACACGCCGGCTGTCGCCCTGCTCCAGCAGGTAGCTGTGGTGCGTTGAAGTATGCCCCGGCGTAAACAGCGGGTGCAGAGCGATGTCGCCAATCATCAACGGCGTGCCCTCCTCGACACCGACATCGGTGCACGGCAACTGGTCCATCGCCGGGCCCGCGATCCTCGAGCCGGCCAGCTGCTTCAGCTTGCGCGCGCCGGTAAGGTGATCCGCATGCACGTGAGTCTCAAGTGTATAAACAAGTTTGAGTCCCAGCTCATTGATAACAGTTAGATCCGACTCGGCCGTTTCCACGGTCGGGTCGATCAGCACGGCCTCCCCAGTCGTCCCGTCGGCGAGCAAATAGGTATAGGTACTGGACTCCGGTTCAAACAGCTGGCGAAAGATCATGATGCGGGCCTCCTGTGCCACTGCAGTGATATAGCGTAACCCGGTAAATGTCATCTCTTGATCAGGTCGTCAAGCGCCGGTAGATATCCGATACCTTCAGGGGCAGTTTGCGCACCTCATCGATCATCGTGTAATTGGCGGCCCCGTACATGTGCGGCAGGTAGTCCTTTGGCTGGATACCTCTGATCCGTCCGCGCACGGTGTCACTGTAGTCCTCGTCAAAGCGCTTGATGCGGTACACCTCGCAGCGCTTGCGCGTCATTCCGGAAAAACCGTAGATGGCATAACGGTCGCCCGGCGTCTCCAGTGATTCGCACAGCAGCACCAGCGACTCGCGCCCGGCATCATTGATCCAGCCCTTGGTGGAGCCGCTCATGTCGACCATGAACATCACCGCGATATCGCGCTCCAGCTTGTGCCCGTGGCCGAAATCAACCAGCTCGTAGCCGTCAAGCGGCGTCTCTATAGAGGCATCCTGGATTCCAGCATCGGGGGCTGCGGGGTTTCGAACCATCTACACAGTGTAATGGAACGGGGGAAAATAAATCCGCCCCCCCTTTCAGCCGCTGATTGAATTGGCCTGCGACAACAGCATATCTGCGATACCGGGTGCCGCGCCAAGGTAGGGTGCAAGGTGAATGGTCACCGCCGGGTGTTCCTTGCGCACAATCTCGATTTCACCCGGTATATCCGCCACCACGTGCCGGCCTGCGGAGAGGAAATACGGCATCAATACCACCTCACTGGAACCGGATTCGATCAGCCCGCGCAGACCATCGGGGATGGACGGCTCGGCCAGCTCGAGAAAGGCACACTCAATCCGGTCATAGCGGTGATCAAGCGCGCGCAACTGCACGACCAGTTCACGCACTTCATGATTGGAAGCCTGGCGACGACTGCCATGCGCGACCACAAGTAAACTTTTCATTGTATTTGATTGCTCCAGCTGCCTGTTATGCCTTGCATCGGTCATGACGCGGCTATTAATGGCTGACGTAAATCAAAAGCGGTGATCGAGACGGGCAATTTCGTACCATGTGCCAAGGTAGCGGTTGAGGTCAAACCCGGATACGGGTGTCACGCCATCAGGCAGGCCGGTGCACCCTGCCGCCAGAAACACGCCCGGGAACAGCGCCGTACCCAGGGTGATACGCCGCACTCAGTGCAACCTGCGCCGGGTGGTGCGATTGCTGCTGTTCACTTCCGCCGGCCTGTCCGCGCTGCGATACCCGTCGAGCAACGCATCGGCCTGTTCGAACTGTGCCTCGCTCATGCTGAAGGCAACGACCTGCAACAGCTGCCGGGCAGCTTTATCGCCCTGTTCGATGGCGCGAGTCAGCCAGTAAAATGCCCTGGCTTCGTCCTGCGTGACACCCCGGCCCTCTGCGTAGATCAATCCCATGGCGTATTGCGCATCGACATCGCCGCGCTCGGCGGCGGCCAGCATCTCTGCCGCGGCCTCCGGGTCATTCCGGAGCAATCTGAGAACACTTAAATCGGCCATTAATCCTCCGCTGACAAACGTTTACGCGGCATACCCGCATGCGGGCAGAGACGCCCCGACACAAATAATTGTACAATAATGTACAACATTTGTATAATCTTTGGCAAGAACCCTCATGCCTGATGATTCCGCAAAAATGCCGCCCGTCCCCGCTGCGGGCCTGATGCCGATACGCACCGTGTCCATGCTGACCGGCGTCAATGCCGTCACCCTGCGCGCCTGGGAACGCCGCTATAACCTGATCACACCGCAGCGCACGCCCAAAGGCCACCGCCTCTATACCCGGCAGGATGTCGAACGCATACGCCAGATTGTCGAGCTGCTCGGCCAGGGCATCTCGGTCAGCAACGTCAAGCCCCTGCTCGAGCAGGGGCCCGGCGCCGCGGCCTCGACAACTGTCCCGGGCGATATCTGGAAGCACTACCAGGAGAGCATGCTCGCTGCCATAGAAAGATTTGACGAACCGGCACTTGATGGCGCATACAATGACGCCCTGTCACTCTACCCGGTTGATGTCGTCAGCCAGCGGCTGACCACCCCGCTACTGCGCCTGCTGGGAGAACGCTGGAAGAAACGCGACACCGGTATTGCCGAAGAACACTTCTTCTCGGTCTATCTGCGCAACAAGCTTGGCACCCGCATTCACCATATGAACCAGCGCGGCAGCGGGCCCCTGCTGTTACTGGCCTGCCTGCCCGGCGAACTGCATGAGATCGGCCTGTTGTTTTTTTCACTCGCCGCGGTCAATAGCGGCTACCGTGTCCTGGTACTCGGCGCGAATACACCGCTGCAGCAAATCCCCGGGGTTCTCGCCCAGAAACCCTGCGCCGGTGTTGTCCTGTCGAGCTCCTCGAAACTTGCACGCGACGCCCTGGAAACGGAACTGCCTGCACTGGTCAGCCGAATCGAGGCGCCGGTGTTTGTCGGCGGGAGTACGTCTGTTTCCCACCACGAAGCACTTGAGAAGGGCGGTGCCGTTTGCCTGGGTGAGAATATTGCGTCCGGCCTGCAACTGGTCAACAAAACATTAAACAGGCCACGCTGACATGTCAGTAGCACTGCTCTGGCTGCGCCGCGATCTGCGCCTGGCCGATAACCCCGCGTTGCAGGCCCTTCTCGACGAGGGGCTAACGCCCATCCCTGTATATATTCACGACGAACCCGATGCCGACTGGCCGGCGGGAGCGGCAAGCGCCTGGTGGCTGCATCACAGCCTCGGTGCACTGCAACGCTCCCTGCAGGCATGCGGCAGTGAGCTGTTGATCTTCAAAGGCGACACGCAAACCATCCTGGCGAAGCTGCTCAAACAAAGCGGCGCAAAAAGACTTGCCTGGAACCGCTGTTACGAACCTGCCTTTACCAGGCGCGATGCACATATCCGCCAGGCATTTGAAAAACAGGGCTGCCAGGTCAGCACCCACAAGGCCGCACTGCTGCGTGAACCCCTGGAGCATTTGAAAAAGGATGGAACCCCCTACCGCGTGTTCACACCCTTCTGGAAAAAACTGCATGACATCGGCCCTTCGCGTGGCGTACTCCGGCGACCTGAAAAACTTCCCGCCCTTCCGGAGCGGAAGCCAGCCGGGGGTATCGACATCGAATCCCTGCAGCTGCTGCCGGCGCTTGACTGGGACAAGGCCTTTTACGACCACTGGCATCCGGGCGAAGGCGGCGCCTGGCAGGCACTGGAGAGTTTTTGCGCTGACGGATTGCATGATTATGCGACCGGCCGTGATGTACCGGCATCGTCCGGGACGTCGCACCTGTCCGCGCATCTGCATTTTGGTGAAATCAGCCCGGTGCAGATCTGGTCCCGGCTGGAACAGCATGCCGCAACGGTCTCGACACCCGGAACAGTCGCCGCGGCTGAAGCCTATCTGCGCGAAATCGCCTGGCGCGAATTCAGCCACCATTTGCTCTACCACTTTCCGTCCACGCCGTTACAACCGCTGGACAAACGCTTCGACAGGTTTCCCTGGAAAAAGAACTATGCAAACGACCTGCGAGCCTGGCAAACCGGGCAGACCGGCATCCCGCTGGTCGATGCCGGCATGCGCGAACTGTGGACGACCGGCTACATGCACAACCGCGTGCGCATGGTCGTCGCCTCCTGCCTGGTGAAGAACCTGCTGATCCCGTGGCAGGAAGGTGCACGCTGGTTCTGGGACACGCTGGTCGATGCCGATCTCGCCAACAACACCATGGGCTGGCAATGGACCGCCGGCTGCGGTGCCGATGCCGCGCCCTACTTTCGCATTTTCAACCCGGTATTGCAGGGACAGAAGTTCGACAAGGCAGGGTACTACATCCGCCGCTGGGTTCCCGAACTGGCGGAACTCGATAACCGCTACCTGCACCGGCCCTGGGCGGCCGACCCGGACATTCTTGCAGACGCCGGCATTACCCTGGGCAGGAACTATCCCGAGCCGATCACCGATCTGGCACAAAGCCGACGCGATGCACTCGCCGCCTGGGACAGGGTCAAACAACTCGAGAGAACCTGAGTTAAGCTTCAGCCACGTAATCAGCGTCAAATATGGTTGCGCAGCCCGAGTTTTTGCGGGTGCGGATACAGGTAGACCTGCCGGCTGACGTAGGGATGCGGGTTGCCGAGAAAATGGTGTTGCAGCATCCGCACAGGAACAACCAGGGGATAGTCACCGCGCCGGTAGGCCTCGATGGTTTCCACCAGGTCGTGCAGGTGCGGCCTGGCGAGCTTGTTTTTCAGATAACCTGTCAGGTGCTGCAGGACATTGGTGTGGCGTTTGCGCGTCGCCACTGTTTTCAGGGCGCCCATCAGGCGGGCGATGTAGCGATCAGCCAGCACCGGCAGGTCGACATTGCCCAGGTTGGACAACATCCGCCCCAGCTCGCGATACACCACGGTACTGTGTGCCATGACCAGCAACTTGTGACTGGCATGAAAGGCCAGAAGCGCAGACTTGGTCAGCCCCTGTTGCTGCAAGGACTGCCAGCGCGCATGCACATACACACGGTTGATAAAATTTTCCCGCAGTTCCGCATCGTTCAGCCGTCCTTCCTCCTCCACCGGCAGGAGCGGATGCGCCTCGATGATCTCGCTGGCAAACAGGCCCGTACCGCTGCGCTCGGCCATACCCGCGTCGTTGTAGACTTTTACCCGCTCCATGCCGCAACTGGGCGAATCTTTCTTGAAAACAAAGCCGCTCAGGTCGCTGATTCTGCCTGCCACGGACCGGCCGTACAGCTTCAGCGGCAGGGTGACTTCGAGCCCGGCATCGCGCACACCGATGGCACGAATGCCCCGCGCATCGGCCAGCAGGTGAATCGGCTGCCGTGGCGTACCCATGCCGATGGCGACTTCAGGACAAAACGGCACAAACTCGAAATGCCCGGCAAGCGTATCGGTAATGAAGCGGCAGCGTTTGTGACCACCATCGAACCTGACTTCCTTGCCCAGCAAGCAGGCACTTACACCGACTCTCGGCAGGGAACCGCTGTCGACTGCCGGGGTGTTGCAGGGATTTTCCGTTGCCGGATCTCTCATAACAAATCCTCGATTGCCTTGACCAGGCGCCGGTCATCGGGCCTGACGTGACTGGGAAAACTGGCGACCACCTGTCCTTCCCTGTCGAGCAGGTATTTGTGAAAGTTCCATCGTGGCCTTTCGCCGGAGGCACTGGCAAGGTATGCATACAGCGGGTCAGCCTCTGCACCCTTGACATGTGTTTTTCCGAACATGGGAAACTTTACCCCGTAGGTCAGCCGGCAAAATTTCTGAATTTCCTGCTCCGCCCCCGGTTCCTGGCCGGCGAAGTCATTGGAGGGAAACCCGGCCACCACCAGCCCCCTGTCGCGGTAGTCGGAATAGAGCTTCTCCAGGCCTTCGTATTGCGGCGTATAGCCACACTTGCTGGCGGTATTCACCACCAGCACGACCTTGTTGCGAAACATCTCGCAGAGATGCACCTGTTCCTTGCTGGCCAGCAGCGGCTTGTGAAAATCAAGCGCCGCGGGGCAGGCCGCCTCCCCGGCAAGGGCGGGCCGGCAAACCAGGCTCAGCAGAAATGCCGCAAAAATCAGTTTTTTGTTCATGCATATCGCCCCCGTTGCCCGTCAATGGCCAATGATTGTATAACTATTGGCTTGTTTTGTACAAATTATTGCGCTGGAAAATTCCTCGCAAGATTTTCATGAATGGCACTAAAATTTCTATAATAAATTGTTTATTAATAATATTAATATGCATTTCCGGAGCCGGCGGGCAATTGTTCGCCATCATCCCGTTAAAAATGAATTGTAATTTTTGTATAAGTTTTGTATATTTTTGGCAAATACTCCAACAGCGAGATACACCATGGGTACAAGCGCACGGGCAATCAACTGGAGCGAGCAGGGTCTGCTGCCGGACAGCGTCATTCGCCATGGTATCAGGCGGCTGCTGAAGGCCAGGAGCGAGGCACTCTCTATTAACGATTGCGAAAGCACGGCCCGGCAAAAAGGCCGTTTCGTGACGCTGATGGACAACAGCGAGATTGCCCCGCTGCCGCAGCAGGCGAATGAGCAGCATTACGAGTTGCCTGCGAGATTCTTCCGGCAGGTCCTCGGCAAGCACAACAAGTACAGCTGTTGTTACTGGGACAAGGGGACTGACGATCTCGACCAGGCAGAGGCCGACGCCTTGCGCATCACCTGCGAGCGCGCCGGACTTGTTGACGGCATGGATATCCTGGAGCTGGGTTGTGGCTGGGGTTCATTGACACTCTGGATGGCCCGGCATTTTCCCCACAGCCGCATCGTGGCTGTTTCAAACTCGAGCTCGCAGCGCGAATACATCATGCAGCAGGCCCTGCTGGCCGACCTCGGCAACATCGAGGTGCTCACCGCGGACATGAATGTTTTTTCACCGGCGGGGCAATACGACCGCGTCGTCTCGGTGGAAATGTTCGAACACATGCGCAATTACCGCACGCTGTTCCGGCGCATCAACGACTGGCTCAGGCCCGGCGGGCGTTTTTTCATGCACATCTTCTGTCACCGCGACGTCCCGTATGCATTTGAGGCCAGGGACGAGAGCGACTGGATGAGCCGGCACTTCTTCACGGGCGGCATGATGCCCGGCGATGATCTGCCGCTGGTATTCCAGGACCAGCTGAAGTTTATCGAGCAGTGGCGCTGGGACGGACTTCACTATGAAAAAACCGCCAACGCCTGGCTGGCCAACATGGATGCCCGCGAAGAACTGATCCGGCCGGTCCTTGCCGCATGCTACGGACCGGAAGACGTGCAGAAATGGTGGATGCGCTGGCGCATGTTCTTCATGGCCTGCGCAGAGTTATTTGCTTGTGACAGGGGACAGCAGTGGCGGGTCAGCCATTACCTGTTCGAAAAACCGGCAGAGCCGCATCTGCGCACCGCGGGCAGGGGCTCGCATGTTTGATCTGCCACTCTACCTGACCGGCCTGTCGGTCGCACTGCTGCTGGCAACCGCGACCTGGGCCATGAGTCTCGTTAAACGCGATGCAAGCATAGTCGACAGCGTCTGGGGGCTGTTTTTCCTGGCGCTCTGCCTGGTCTACACACTGCATATCGAGTCGCCCGGCTACCGCGCAGTGCTGGTCCTGGTACTGGTCGGTATCTGGTCGATACGCCTGTCGGCATTCATTACCTGGCGCAACCGGGGCCAGCCCGAGGATGCCCGCTACCAGGCAATCCGCGCCAGGAACCAGCCCCACTTTGCCATCAAGAGTCTTTTCATCGTCTTTCTGCTGCAGGCGGCGCTGGCCTGGATTATTTCCTTGCCACTGCTGGCGGCAGTCAACAGCACACGGCAACCCGGTGTACTTGACGGCCTGGCTGCCGCCCTTGTGGTGTTCGGCATCCTCTTCGAGGCCATTGCCGACATGCAGCTTGCCGCCTTCAAGCAAAAACCGGGCAGCGCGGGAAAAGTCATGGACCAGGGACTGTGGCGCTATACCCGCCACCCCAATTACTTCGGCGAATGCTGCGTGTGGTGGGGATTCTATTTATTTGCCGTCGCGGCAGGTGGCTGGTGGTCCGTTATTTCTCCGCTGTTGATGACGTTCCTGCTGTTGCGGGTATCCGGTGTCGCCCTGCTGGAAAAGGATATCGCCGAACGCAGGCCTGCCTATCGCGACTATATCGAAAGCACCAATGCCTTCTTCCCCGGCCCGCCCGGTGTGCGGCACAAGGCGGTGAATGCAAAATGAACACCGGCAAGCTTCTGCTGGCGGGTTTATGGATTATCGCGGCAGCGATACCGGCGGGCGCTGGCGCATCATTCGAGAAGCAGTGGAATTTCAGGGTGTATCTGGACGACAGGGAAATCGGCTATCACCGTTTTTACCGCAGCAATGCAGGCAACAGGCATTTAATGACCATTGAAGCGCGTTTCAAGGTGAGCTTCCTGCGCATCCCGCTCTATACATACCGGCATGACAACAGGGAGACCTGGGATGACCAGTGCCTCAACGGGATTGCCGCAGTCACCGATGACAACGGCAAGGAATACCGGCTTCAGGGCACGGCAAATGAAGACGGCTTTGTGCTCGAGACCCGGGACGGCAAGCAGGTATTGCCACCCTGCATAAGTACATTTTCCTACTGGGACAAATCGTTCCTCGACAACACCCGGCTGCTTAATTCACAAACCGGCGAGTATCTCGAGGTCTCAAGCCGTTTTTACGGTGAAGAAATGATAGATACCGGCAAGGAAAAGATTCCGGCACTGCGTTACCGGGTCATGAACAAGGACTTCAACATCGACATCTGGTATTCAAAAAATGATGAATGGCTGGCGCTGGAATCAATCACGGAAAGCGGCCGGGTGTTGCGTTACATGATCGAGCAGGCAGGCCATGAGAATTCGAAGTAGGCTGTTTACGATGCTTGCCTGCCTGTCCCTGGCCGCCTGCGGCACTGCCTACAAGCCGCTGGAGGCTGTCGACCATGTCGATCTCGAGCGCTTTATGGGTGACTGGTATGTCATCGCGAACATACCGACCTTCATCGAGCGTGATGCCTATAACGCGGTTGAGTCCTACACATTAAATGATGATGGCAACATCGCGACAACCTTCAGCTTTAACAAGGGCGGTTACGACGGACCGCTGAAGACCTATCAGCCCACCGGCTATGTCAAACCCGGCAGCGGCAATGCTGTCTGGGGCATGCAGTTCATCTGGCCCGTGAAGGCGGATTACCGGGTGATATACCTCACAAACGACTACACGCAAACCATCATCGGCCGCAACAAGCGTGATTTTGTCTGGATCATGGCGCGTTCGCCTGACATCCCTGAAGCCGACTACCGGGGCATGCTCGGCCTGCTTGAAAAACAGGGCTACGACACAGGGAAAATACTGCGTGTGCCTCATGCGCCCCATGACCGGGGCATCGACAAGCGATGAAAATCGCGGTCATAGGCAGCGGCATCGCCGGCAACGTGGCGGCCTGGCACCTGTGCAGGGAGCACGACATCACCGTGTTCGAGGCAGGTGATCATGCCGGTGGTCACACCGACACACACCAGGTCAGCCTTAACGGCCGGGAATATTTCATCGATACCGGCTTTATCGTGTTCAATGACTGGACCTACCCCAACTTTATAAAACTGCTGAATGAACTGGGCGTCGAATCCCGGCCCACCGAGATGAGCTTCAGCAGCCGCTGCCTGGTCAGCGGTCTCGAGTACAACGGCTCCTCACTGAACCGTCTTTTTGCACAACGACGCAACCTGCTGCGGCCGCGTTTTCATCGCATGATCAGGGATATCCTGCGTTTCAACCGTGAATCCATGGAATTGCTTGAAAACCCGAATGACTCACTGTCACTCGGGGACTACTTGCAGTCACATGACTACAGTTCGCTCTTTATCGACAATTACATCATTCCCATGGGAGCGGCGATCTGGTCGACGGACCCGGGACAAATGCTGGAATTCCCGGCCGGTTATTTTGTGCGCTTCTTTTCCAACCACGGCCTGCTCAACATCAAGGACAGGCCGCGATGGCATGTCATAACGGGCGGCTCTCACCGCTACGTGCAGAAACTGACCGCACCCTATCGCGACCGAATCCGCCTTGGCGAGGCGGTTGTGTCGGCAACGCGCCACCCCGATCATGTCGAGATACGCACCTCGCAGGGTCACCGGGATCGCTTTGACCATGTCTTTATCGCCAGCCACAGCAACCAGGCGCTCGCCATGCTGTCCGACGCAAGCCGGCTGGAGCGCGAGATACTGGGAGCAATCCGTTATCAGGACAACGACGTGGTCCTGCATACGGACACAGCGCAGTTACCGGCCAGCCGACGCGCCTGGGCGGCATGGAACTACCTGCGCATGAGTGATCGCCATGACCAGCGCGCATCGGTCACCTATAATATGAATATCCTGCAGGGACTCAGGGGCCCGGACACCTTCTGCGTGACGCTCAACAATTCCGGAAATATCGACCCGCAAAAAATATTGCTGCGCCTGCAATACGAACACCCTGTCTTTACCAAAGAGGCGGTTGGTGCACAGAAACGCCAGGCAGAAATCAACGGGCAGCAGCGCACCTGGTTCTGCGGCGCCTATTGGGGCAACGGTTTTCACGAGGATGGCGTTGTCAGCGCACTCGATGCCCTGCAACATTTCGAGGAACACAGCGAAAATGCACAGCTGTCTTTATCTCGGGCAAGTTAAACACCGGCGTTACACGCCCGTGGCCCACGCGTTCAGCTACCGGCTGTTCATGCTCTACCTGGACCTGGATGAGCTGCCCGGCCTGTTCAAAAGGTACTGGCTGTGGTCTGCAAAACACCCGGCCCTCGCCCGCTTCAGGCGCGCCGACCACCTCGGCGACAGTTCCACAGAACTGGCTGCAGCGGTGCGCCGGCTGGTTAAGGAAAAAACCGGGATCGAGCTTACCGGCCCGGTTCGCCTGCTGACCAACCTGCGCTATTTCGGTTACGGATTCAACCCGGTAAGTTTTTATTACTGCTTTGACGCGGCCGACAGCAAGGTCGAAGTCATTGTCGCCGAAGTCAACAATACGCCATGGGGAGAACAACACTGTTACATCCTCCCTGAATCGATCAACCGGGGAAACTCCCGGAACAAGCGCTTCCTGGTGGACAAAAGCTTTCATGTCTCGCCCTTCATGGACATGAATGTTGACTATGACTGGAGATTTACAGCGCCCGCCGGGCATCTCGTGGTTCACAAGAAGAACTACAAGGATGGCAAGGCACTGTTTGATGCGACACTGGTACTCGACAGGAAGCCCATCAGTTCGTACAGCCTGGCCGGCGTCCTGGTCCGCTACCCGTTCATGACCGTGAAAATCGTCCTGGCCATTTACTTCCAGGCCCTGCAGCTCTGGCTGAAGAAAACACCGCTTCACCCGCACCCCGACAAACACCAACCACCTGAATCGGTAATTGAACCATGAAAACCGGAACGACATTTCCAGAAGGCTGCAGCAGCCCGGCCAGAGATGCCGGGTATTTAAACCGGCTTGCAAAGCGAATCATCCTGGCACGCCTGTCCGGCTTGCAGCTTGGCGAGCTGATCATCAACGACGGCGATACACAGCACTCTTACGGGACAACGACGCCTGACTTCCCGGCACCGGTCACCATGACCGTGACCGACAGGCGTTTCTACGATTGCATCCTGCTGAGGGGCGCCCTGGGCGCCGGCGAAGCGTACATGAACGGCTACTGGCGGTGCGATGACCTGACCGGCTTTGTCCGCCTGTTTCTGCGAAACCGCAGCTGCATCGGCAACATCGAATCCGGCAGCAAGTGGCTTGGCAAACCCCTGCAGCTCCTGCAACGCTGGCTGCAGCGCAACACCCTTAAAGGCAGCCGCAGGAACATCGAGGCCCATTACGACCTCGGCAACGAACTGTTCGAACTGTTTCTCGACAAGAGCATGATGTATTCCTGCGGTATATTCAGATCACCTGATGATTCACTCCGCACTGCATCTGAAAACAAGCTGGAGACCATCTGCCGAAAGCTGCAACTCAAAGCGGACGACCATGTACTGGAGATCGGTACCGGCTGGGGCGGCTTTGCCCTGTATGCAGCAGAACACTACGGTTGTCGTGTCACGACCACCACCATTTCAAGACAACAGCACGACTATGCGCAACAGCGGATTCGCGATGCCGGCCTGGAAGACCGGATCACCCTGCTCTTCAAGGACTACAGGGAGCTGGACGGCAGCTATGACAAGCTGGTTTCCATCGAGATGATCGAGGCCATCGGTCACCGCTACTTCGACACCTATTTCGAACAGTGCGGCAAACTGCTGAAACCAAATGGCATGATGTTACTGCAAACAA
Organism: uncultured Gammaproteobacteria bacterium; assembly: GCA_963827755.1. Lineage (GTDB taxonomy): Bacteria > Pseudomonadota > Gammaproteobacteria > UBA9214 > UBA9214 > UBA9214. Next base: position 20,304 of record CAWHCQ010000013.1, on the reverse strand, counting down.
TCACCATCGCCGACCAGCGCTTTGACAGCGCCAAGAATTCCGTGGATTTCATCCAGCGTTATATCTTCCCGGGCGGTTGCCTGCCCTCTGTTGCAGCACTCGGCAGCTCGATTGCGCAGACGACGGATATGCGTATTTTCCATCTCGAGGATATCGGCCCGCATTATGCAACCACTCTGAAAATGTGGCGCGAAAGGCTGTTCAGGCAGCTTGATAAAGTACGCAGCCTCGGCTACCCGGAACGATTTATCCGCATGTGGGAGTATTACCTCACCTATTGCGAGGGCGGCTTCCGTGAACAGGTTATCGGCACGGCGCAGTTACTGCTGGTCAAACCGCAGTGCCGGCGCAACCCGCTCTCGAGTACTGATCACCAGGCAAGTACCCTGCACTCGTAAATCGAGAGTACGGGTTGGCAGCAACCCGTCGGAATTTCGCTCACCCGCCCGCGCCGCCATCACCCTGCCAGCCGGGTGGTTTTGTCCTGTCGGGAAAAATAAATCTGTCGCCCCTGAATTTAGGTAAGATTACCCCCCTCGGCGGCCATTACCGCCTGTAGCGAATTGCTGGCCAGCCACTTCCCGGCAGAGGACAATAGCCGTAATGAATTACCGAATCACCTGGTTGAGCTGTAGTACAGCCTGTGACTGCTGCCGGCGCTGTTTTTCACGAAAGAAAAATGCAGGCAGTCCTGCTTGAGGTAAATAATTCCGTCCCCATTAAATCCAGTCTATAGATTACGGGTCAGACAAGCACCCGCCGGAGTCCTGCATGGATTTTAAAGACTACTACACCATCATGGGTGTCGAACGCACCGCCAGCCAGGATGAAATCAAACGCGCCTACCGAAAGCTGGCGCGTAAATATCATCCCGACGTCAGCAAGGAACGTGATGCCGAAGCACGCTTCAAGGAAGTCGGCGAGGCCTACGAGGTGCTCAAGGATCCTGAAAAACGCGCGGCCTACGATCAGCTGGGCGCGAACTGGAAGGCGGGCCAGGATTTCAATCCTCCGCCGGACTGGGACGCCGGCTTTGAATTCAGCGGTGGCGGCTTTACCGGCGGCGACGCCTCCGCCTACAGCGATTTCTTCGAGTCGCTGTTCGGCCACGGATTCGGTGCCGCGCAAGGAGATCACAGGCAGGCCGGATACCACGCGCAGGGCGAGGACCATCATGCCAAGGTGCTGATTGACCTGGAAGACGCCTACCAGGGGGCCGCGCGCAGCATCACCCTGCAGACCCCGGAACTGGACAGCAGCGGGCATGTGACGACCCGGCAACGCACCCTGAACGTCAAAATCCCCAAGGGCGTGAAACAGGGGCAGCGCATCCGCCTGACCGGGCAGGGCTCACCCGGCATGGGCAAGGGCCCGGCCGGCGACCTGTACCTCGAAATCGAGTTCAAGCCTCACCGGGTTTACCGGGTGGAAGGACGCGATGTGTATCTCGACCTGCCGGTAACGCCATGGGAAGCCGCACTGGGTGCGACCCTCAAGGTGAATACACCCGGCGGACACGTCGACCTGAAGATCCCGCAGGGCACCGCCAGCGGACGCAAGCTGCGCCTGAAGGCACGCGGCATCCCCGGCAAGCCGCCCGGCGACCTCTATGTCGTGCCGCAAATCACCCTGCCGCCGGCAGACACGGACGCCGCCAGGGCCCTGTATCGCAAAATGGAGCAGGATCTGGCCTATAACCCGCGCAGCAAACTGGGAGTGTAACCGCCATGAACCAGAAAATACTCAGCGGAATTCTACTTGACGAACAAACCGAACTGTCACTGAACGAGCTGTGCCGCGCCTGTTCAAGCTCCGCCGAATGGGTGATCGCGCTGGTTGAAGAAGGCGCGCTGGAACCCGTCGGCCATGAACAATCACGGTGGCGTTTCACCGGCGCCAGCCTGCGAAGGGCGCACACCGCGATGCACTTGCAACGCGACCTCGGCCTCAACCTCGCCGGTATTGCGCTGGCGCTGGACTTGCTGGAGGAAATGGAAACAATGCGGGAGCGCCTGCGGCGGCTGGAGCATGAGGGTTAACGGGCACTGGCCCCTTTTCCTGATTCATCGGGCAATGTCCGCCCTGGTAATACCGACGCGCAGGCTGCGCAGAGCAGTCTCGTCGAGCTTCCCCAGCCCCAGGTCGATATCGACCGACTTCCCGGGTTGCAGCGTGCCGCGCAGGGGCATCTTACCGCTGCGTTTGCGACCTGCAGCATCCGCGTAGGCAACGCTGAGGGTAATGTCCTTTACAGGTTTCGGGGTATCGTTGATGATCCGTGCAATTACCTTGCTGTTCTGGTCGACACCGAGATTGACCTTCAGGTACTTGCCCGGGTTGTCGGCCAGGTCAAGTTCGACCAGCGAAGCATAGGCGAGTTTGCCGGTGTCTGTTTTATCCTCTGCCGCCTTGGCGTAGTACGTCTTGGCATCCCCGTAGCGCCGCTCACTGCGCGCGATATTGCCGAGGGAATTGTAGGCATTGGCGGTCGGCAGCAGCTTGATACTCCTGTCCAGGTCCTGCTTTGCCTGTTGCCGGTTACCCAGCTGTTCGTTGACGATGCCTTTTTTCAGCGGGTAATAGAAAAAATTATCATTCAGGCGCATGGCCTTGCTGTAGTGCGCCAGTGCCGTCTTGCTGTTGCCGCGCTTTTCTTCAACATCCCCGAGCAGGGCCTCGAAGTGTGCCTCGCGCGGCTCTATCCGGCGTGCCTGCAGCGCCAGCTGGCGCGCCTGGCTGATATCGCCTTCGGCCAGGGCCTTGCGGCCCTTGTCATAGGCCTCGTAGGCCGGTTTGGTTTTTTTCAGCTGCGCGATCCGGGCCTGAAATCGCTGCCGGCCGGCCTCACCGCTGGAGGGAAACTCCGCCAGGGTTTGTATGTTGGTATCCACCCGCTCCTGTGACGGCGGATGGCTGGCAAACAGGCCGGTCAACCAGTTCTGCTGTTTGCCTTCCGAGAGTTTTACAAAGGTCTCTTGCAGGTCGACGGCACCCTGCGTGTCATAACCGGCGCGTGACATGTATTTCATGCCGTAATAGTCGGCCTCGCGTTCTGCATCGCGGCCATACTTCTGGGTCACCAGCTGGGCACCGATACCGGCACCGAGTTCCGCCAGCTGCGCATAGTCCTTGTCCTGGGTGGCCAGGACGGTGGCCATCACCGCCCCCTGCAGCAGCATGCCGCGGGAAAGATTGCGCGCGGTGTGCTTTGCCGCCGCATGCGTGATCTCGTGACCGAGCACGGCGGCCATCTCCGCCTCGCTGTCCAGTTCGGTCAACAGCCCGCGGTTAAGCACGATCTTGCCGCCCGGCAACGCCCAGGCATTGGGTGATGAATTGTTCAGGACATGGAATTCATACGGCAGCTTGCGATCACTCACCGCCGCCAGGCGCTGGCCCACCTCGCTGACATAGGCGCTCAGCTGCGGATCAACGACGTAATCACCCCCCTGCGCCTGGCGCATCGGGGCATACTGCTGTTTGCCGATGCTCAGTTCCTGAGCCTCGGAGACCAGGGTGAGTTCTTTTTTGCCGGTGACCGGGTTGACGGAACAACCACCCAGCAGCGAAACGGTTAACAGCAGTACAAGCCAGTATTTTGTCATGCGAAATTTCTCCTTCCGGTATCTGGATTTGATATTCACACATATTAGCAAAATTGCAGGACAGGTTAATTTTTCCAAAGGGCCGGGGCCGTTGTATCCGGGAAGCTGAACCACCCGTTCAGGAGACGCTCAGTCGATTGTATCTGCAGGGTATTTTCCGAACCGGCATCCCGCGTCCCTGTAAAGACATGGACTGTCTCTGATTGTTTACCCCTGCCGGATCCTCCGCGCTTGATCCGGCCTGCAGCGGCGAGAAATGTATCCAACTTCTTTGATTCAAGAGGCGTCCTGATCCTATACTCTTTCGATGGATCAATCTGCCACGCCATTTACAACAAATACGGATACCAGGGCTACCTACCAGGTCACGGTGGAACCCTGCACAAAGCGCGTGCGGGCCGTATTTTCCGGCGAGACCATAGTGGATAGCATTGACGCGGTAGTCGTGCACGAAACCCGCCTGCCGCCTGTGTACTATTTTCCCGGCAAGGATGTGGCAGATGGATTATCTGCGCCGCACCGAGCATCATACTCATTGCCCGTTCAAGGGAAACGCCTCGTACTGGAGCATAGCGGCCGGCAACCAGGTCGCCGAGAATGTGGTGTGGACTTATGATGATCCGCTCGAGGATGCGCAACAGATCAAGGGTTATCTGGCCTTTACCTGGAATGCGATGCAGGCCTGGTATGAGGACGAAACGCAGATCTTCGAACAAACACGGGATTCAGCCCCGTCCAACCTGAACAGTTTTTCCGACTGGTTATTACGCGAGGCCTGGAAAGCGCCTTCAGTTCACGACCTGGTAGCCCAGACATCGAATTGCCTGCTGGCGTCCGGTGTGCCGGTTTTTCGTCTGCAATTGGTTATTCGCACCTTGCACCCGCAATTGTTCGCTACAAGCTACACATGGTGGCGCGACACTCAGGAGGTGGAAACACGCAGTGCGGCACACGAAGTACTGGAGACACAGGAGCATATGAATAGTCCGTATGCGCCAATCCTGAACGGTGCCGGTGGTGTGCGGCGCTCCATGGACGCGTCCGACACAGAATTTGACTTTCCCATTCTGAAGGAACTGCATGCCAGGGGCGCTACCGACTATGTCGCCATGCCGTTGCTGTTTTCGGATGGACAAATCAACATTATCAGCCTGGTCTCGGATCGCGCGGGTGGTTTCTCGACCGATGAGCTGGGGCAGTTTTATGAAATCATTCCGCTATTGAGCCGTCTGTTTGAGGTCCATGCCCTGCGCCGCACGGCTATTACACTACTCGACACCTACCTCGGTAAATACAGCGGTCAACGGGTCCTGGAAGGTTCGATCAAGCGCGGTGACAGTGAAAATATCCACGCGGTCATCTGGTTTTGTGATTTGCGTGACTCCACATCACTCACAGAATCACTCGAACGTGAACAATACCTGGCGATGCTCAACCAGTTTTTCGATTGCATGGCAGGTGCGGTGCTTGACCACGGCGGCGAGGTGCTGAAATTCATCGGCGACGCGGTATTGGCGATTTTCCCCATCGAAGATCCCGACAGCCCCGAAGCTGCCGGGCATGCCATCGATGCAGCACGGGATGCACAACGCCGCATTGCGGTGATCAATCAACAAGGGGCAGAACACGGCGCAAAAGCCATCGGCTTCGGGGTGGGCATGCACATCGGTAACCTGATGTACGGTAATATCGGAACCCCGGGACGACTTGACTTCACCGTCATCGGTTCGGCCGTGAATGAAGCCTCGCGCATCGAAAGCATGTGCAAAACGCTTGATCAAACTATTCTGGTTTCGGCAGAATTTGCCCGCCACTTCCCGTCCAGGCTTGTGTCAATCGGTGTGCATGATTTGCGTGGCGTCAGCGCGCCGCAGGAACTTTTTACGCTAGCGCCCGCCTTGCCTCTCGATGTTGTCGGGGAATGACGGAGGCTGGCAGTCAGCATCCTTTTGTCAGCAGCACGCACACAAATGAAATATTTCCTTGCCCCGCTGCTGATCATCATGACAGCAGTCAGCCTGGTGTCCTGCGGCAAGAGTGACCAGCAAAACAACCACCCTGTGACGGGTCTGCCCTGGCAGATCGATATACTGCCAGACGGGGGCACGCGGGTGTTCGGCATCACCCCGGGGCAAACCACGCTCGGCGAGGCGATCGATATGCTGGGCAACGACATGAAGCTGGCGATCATCGCGGCACCGTACAAGGCCGGCACCCTGGAGGCCTATTACAGCCACCATTCGTTTGGCCCGATAACGGGAAAGCTGATCCTGGTGCTGGATATCGAACCCGCTGCACTCGAGGCCTTGCAGGAACATGCATTTCAGGACCGCGGCACACGCAGGTACCGCCTGCATCCTGATGACCTCCCGACTGCCTACCGGGCACCGGTCAGGGCTATTAACTTCATGCCAAGCTTCAACCTGGACGAGGAAATTGCGCAGGCCCGTTTCGGCGCGCCCGCAGAGATCATCCAGGTTGACGCGCGGCAAAAACACCTGCTCTATCCGGACAAGGGACTGGACCTTGTTCTCAGCACAGATGGCAAGGAAGTCTTGCAATACCTGTCACCCGGTGAATTCAGCGCACACCGTGCCCGACTGCAGAAATACTTGAATATACAGCTAAACGCGCCCTGACACCCGCGTACACTCAAGCCACATACCGGCAGGCCGATATACAGGATATCCTGGAATAACGGCATCATGACATGACTCCCGGCCCTGCGACACGCCCTCGACACAAAATTCCCTGCACGGCAATCATCCTGTTCGCTGCAGTCCTGGCTGCAGGCTGTGCTTTTGGACCTCCCCGGCAGCCGAACACACCCGCTGCACAGAACGCGCCGCTTGAAAGCCAGGCAGCTGCAAAAAACGAACAGCAGCCAGTCCGGCATAAAGGGCTTGATATCGCCGCCGGCATGCTTGGCGTTCCCTATCATTACGGCGGCGCCAGTCCACGCGGATTCGATTGCAGTGGCCTGGTGTACTACGCCTATCGCAAGGCAGGAATATCCGTCCCGCGGACAACAAGCGCACAGTTTCGCCATGCCCGCCCGGTTCATCAATCCCGCCTGCAACCGGGTGACCTGCTGTTTTTCCGCCTGACCTCCCGGCCGGTATCCCATGTCGGCATCTATGCGGGTGACGGGCGTTTTGTTCATGCCCCCTCGCGCGGCAAACAGGTGTCCTATGCCTCGCTTGATAATCCATACTGGCAACAGCGTATCGTTGCGGCCGGGAGGTATTGAAGAAAGGGTATCAGAGCACATTTATCTCTGATACAAGAATAAAACGGGCCCTGATAATCTTTCTAGACGTGATCTGAGCCCAAATTTTCACGATCTGACAGGTCGATGATACTCGCCAGAATCAACGGCCGGCCATGGTCTGAGTAGGGATTCAGGCCCACTTCCACGGGTACTCTGGAGCCATCCTTCCTGACGGCTTCCAGTTCGCGGCCCACACCCATCCTTCGAGCCTCCGGTGCCTGCATGAATTGCTCGCGCAGCTGTGCGTGTTTCTGTTGCATACTGCTTGGCAACAGTGCGTCCACCTGGAGACCTTCGAGCTCCCCTTTTCCATAGCCCAGCATCCGCTCTGCAGCGGGATTGGAGATTTCAATTCGGCCGTCATCGCCAACGACCACCTGGCCAATACTGCTGGCCTCAACCAGGCGATGGAAACGCTCTTCGAGTTCCTTCATCCGCGTCATGTTTGATTCGCGCGCCCTCGCGTACGCGGCATCCACGTCAGCACGCCGTGCGCGGGCCTGGCCTGTCAAATAATAAAACAGGGAGAGACCGTAAACCGAGAGGATGAAAATGATGCCCAGTGCGATAACCAAACGGTTCTCGGGAACGCACCTCATTCAAGATACCGGGGGGGCGATGCACCATGAGCGTCAGCGAGAAGTCATTGGTGATCAACTGGTCAAAGGAGAGCAGGTGTTGTGGAAGCATGCGGGTCGACTTGTAGAAGGTCTCGACCGGCGAAAGCGTTTCCCAGCTCCATAATCCATCGGACAATTTCAGGCTTCCCGAGTCGCCCGCCAGGACTGCCTCCCAGACTTTCGGGTGAGTCTGCGTAAAATTCAGGTCCTGCTCCGACCCGTCAGCGCCCTTCTGGTTCTCAATCCCGGCATTTAATTCAACCCCTTGCTGATTGATCAGAAAATACTCTACATCCTCCTCCGCTTGCATAGGGGCATGAATAATATTAAACAGGTATTTCATATCAATGTTGATGACAATAATCCCGAGGTGCTTGCGGTCACTGCTCTTCACCGGCGTGGCAATGCGGAGTACCGGTCTCGGTGGAATTTCAATCCGGCCCTTCTCCTTATTCAGGTCCAGGTGGGAGATATACAGTTCACCCGGCAGGAGTGCATTGGCCGTTTTGAAGTAATAGCTGCTGCTCTTGTCCTGGAGTTCCTGCCGGGGCACCACGAAAGGCTCTCCCTGGTCACGCATTATCCTTGCCTTCTCAATACCGGTTGCATCAATCCAGCGAACCTGTTGATACTGCGGATTGCGTCGCGCGAGCGTCAGAAAAGATGACTCCAGTGCCTGCAGTTGTCCAGGACCCTGTGAATCCAGGGCCCGTATGGTAATGGTTTCCGTTGAAAGAGAGCGCAGATGTTGCAGTGAACCCAAAACCTGGGCGCCAAGAAACCCGCTGACGAGGTGGAGCCTGGAGATGTCCTGATCAAGTATCTCCTTGATCCGGGCTTCCGTACGAACCGAGGCAAGAGAAATACCGATCACCACCACCAGGGCAGCAATCGGCAGGAAAAGAGCGAGAAACACGAATCTGGGGAAACGTCCGCTTGCGTCGCTGGTGGTCGAATCAGGTTTTGGCATCGTATCCATGATGGGCGTCAAAGCACAATTGTTAGCAATAATACCCGCGAATCGTTATCTTTTCGAGGTCGGTCTTTCCGCTTCTCTTCGGTCAATCGGCCCAACAGGCTTTCCATCTGCCGCTTGAATCTGTATCAGGAATAATTATGCTCTGGAACCCTTTATACGAATCTTTCTCTGCCGCCCACTTCCAAGTATTGTTCCCCTATGGCAGCCAATTTTGAAGAACTCCGCGAGTACTGGATGAGGCATGGACTCGCACGCGAAGCGCTGGACCCGGACCCGATCAGGCAGTTTGAGCGCTGGTATAGTCAGGCTATCGATTCGGGTATCGCCGAGCCCAATGCCATGAGTCTTGCCACAGTCGATGCAAACGCCCAGCCGTGGCTGCGTACCGTGCTACTGAAGCTGTACGACGAGTCCGGTTTCGTGTTTTTCACCAACTACGAAAGCGCCAAGGCACGGCAGATCGCGGTTAACAACCGGGTCAGCCTGCTTTTTCCCTGGGTCGCACTTGGACGGCAGGTCAAGATCAGCGGCACGGCTGAAAAGATCCCGGCCGTGGAATCGATGAAATACTTTGCCTCACGCCCGCGCGGCAGCCAGATCGGCGCCTGGGCATCGCCACAAAGCCAGGTGATCTCGTCCCGCTCGCTGCTGGATGCCAAGGTCGACGAGATCAAGCGCAAGTTCGCCCGGGGCAATATACCCCTGCCCTCGTTCTGGGGTGGTTTCCGCGTACGACCGTTCGAGATCGAGTTCTGGCAGGCCCGTGACAACCGGCTGCATGACCGCTTTGTGTATACCGAAGATGATGGCGGCTGGAACATCGAGCGGCGGGCGCCATAGAAAAAAGGGGGCCGGTGACAATTGTGCCCATCACCGTATTCCCTGCAATGACGAAGTTACAAGAGGTTTTTCAAATGCGCGAAATCATCACACTGGCAACGGATCGTCGCGAGGCGCTGTTCGATATCACCAAACAGGTCCGGGAGTTCGCCGGTCAGAGCGGAGCGCATAACGGTATCGTCTCTGTCTATGCGCAGGGAGCGACTGCCGCCATCATGATCCAGGAAAACTGGGACGAGAGCGTGCAGACGGACGTGACCGACCTGCTGCGCAAGCTGATACCCAAAGGCGTCTGGTTGCATGATGCCCAGGACGGCAACGGGGATTCACATCTCAAGGCGGGGCTGGTCGGTCCTTCCGAGACCGTCCCCCTTGTCGACGGACAACTGGGTCTTTCCACCTGGCAGAACATCTTCTTTTGCGAGTTCGATGGACCCAGGAAGGAGCGACAGGTAGTCGTTACTGTTATATCGGATGACTCATAAAAGGGGCCGGACAGAATTTACATTAAATCTATTTGGCCAATCTATAATCCGTCTACTTCCCCTCCAGGTACAGGCTGTCATGGAACGTCGCCACCCACCGCGGTTTGTAGGCGACCACCAGCGTCATGGCGAAACCGTTCATGAAGGCTTCACCGAACATCAGCATGGGCAGAATCTGCAGGAAGTTATTGCTGATGCTACCCGGCGGTTGCGCACCGGCAAGCTGCTGCACGGTCGCCGAGCCAAGGCATGCCAGCAGCATGGACAGTGCGGCAGCCAGGAAGGAATTGATAAAGATATAGATGAAGAAATTGTGCGGCAGCCGGCGCTGGCAGACATACAGGAAGCCGCGGGTAAAGAAAATGGGCAAGGCGCCCATGAGCAGTGCATTGATGCCAAAGGCCTGCCAGCCGGCCTCGCCCTGCCAGGTGGTGAACGCCAGCACCAGGCTGGCGGCAAACAGGGCAAACTGCCACTCGAACATCAGGCACAGCGCGGTCATTCCCAGCAGGTGGTAATTAAGGCCGGGCTGGATGCCGCCACGCAGGATCCACAGCACGATCACCAGGACGATGGCGCCGAAATAGACATGCGAGGCCTCGTTGTCGCCGATCTTGTGCCACGGGGCACGCGTCAGCGCCAGCAGCAGAATCAAGCCGTAAAGCAGGGCTGCGGCCCAGTGCCATGCCTGGGGCAGCAGGCCAGCTGGAATATCCATGTGCATTACCCGGATATGAATACAGGAACCAGGTCCAGTCTACACCAGCTATACCCGTTGATTTCCGGGAGGCAGGAAAAGGCGCCAGGCAGAAAATACATCTGTCTGTTTATATTTTCAGCTGATCAATCGAGACTGACCAGGCTGATTCCGCTTGAATAAATGTATCCAGCCCCTTTAATGCCTTTAGCCTGAAGATATTTTGCCGATAACTTGTGATTATGGATAGTAATAAACAGGCTATTCAAGCACATCCGGGTCGGGAACACGGAGTGCGTTTTACTGGGTACCGCACATATTTCAAAACAAAGCGCGGCACAGGTGAAGGCGGAAATTGCCAGTGGCGATTTTGATGCCGTCGCCATCGAGCTTTGTGAAAACCGCTATAAAAACATGCGCAACCCCGAGCGATTTGCCAACACGGATCTGTGGCAGGTCATCCGCCAGGGCAAGACCGGCATGATGATGGCGAACCTGGCACTCGGCGCCTACCAGAAACGTCTTGCAGAAGGACTTTGATATCACGCCGGGCGCAGATATGAAGGCGGCCATTGAAAATGCAGATGCCGCGAACCTGGATTTGTTCCTGATAGACCGGGATATCGGCATCACCCTGAAGCGGGTTTATAAAAGCCTGTCGCTATGGCACGCGCTTGAAATGTTTGCCGGCCTGTTGAACAGCGTACTGAGCCGCGAAAAACTCAGTGAGGAGGCCATCAATAAACTCAAGGAAGGCGACATGCTGGAATCAGCGCTGACCGAGTTTGCCAACAAGTCACCGGATCTTTATGTCCCTTTGATACAGGAGCGTGACCGCTACATGGCGGCACGCCTGCAACAACTGGCTGAGACAGACAAGCCCCGGCGCATGCTGGTTGTTGTCGGTGCCGGACACGTGGCGGGCATGAGTCGCTACCTGGTTGAACATAGCGGCAATGCTTCCGCAACCTTGCAGACACTCAACGAGGTCAAACCCGGTTTCAGTTTTTTTAAAGTCATTCCCTGGCTTGTGGTTGGCCTGATTCTGCTGGGTTTCGGGATTGGTTTCTCCAGAAGCCCCGAGCTCGGCCTGCGAATGATGACAGACTGGGTGGTTCTGAACAGCGGCCTGTCCGGTATCGGCGCGCTGCTGGCCGGGGCGCATCCCCTGACGCTGCTGACGGCAATCGTCGCGGCGCCGATTACATCACTGAACCCGATGCTGGGCGCAGGTATGGTCTGCGGGCTGGTGGAAGCAAGAGTGCGCAAGCCCAGGGTGGCCGACTTTGTGAATTTGCGCGACGATGCGGCCAGCCCGGGCGGCTGGAGAAAGAACCAGGTCACCAGAACCCTGCTGGTGTTTGCGTTGACGACGCTGGGTTCGGCAATCGGCACCTACCTGGGTGGCGCAATGATACTGAGCCAGTTATAAGTGAATTTTTTCAAGAGGGTGGATCTATTTGTTCCGGCAGAACCAGCCTGCAAAATACCGCGGTGAATCGGGACACATTTACCACTGGTTAAAGGTAAAAATATACCCCGCCAGTCTTTCTTCTTGTGATTCCTGCCCAGTAACTGTTCCACCAGTGGCTGCCCTGTCTTGCCTGTCGCTCCAACCACTAAAGTAGTCATCAGCGCTGTCCTCCTGGATTAAAGAGTGTCAAAAAACCTTCTAATACTATCCTGGAAACAAATGAATTGACGGAGTCAGTGCCTTTTAACTTACATTCACGAATTATTTGATTCACGCATTTCTCTCAGAGCTGCGCTTCAAGTATCCTGACGCCTCGAAGCCCGCACAGGAGCACATAAATATGTTCAAGCGATTCTCCAACAGCTGGCAGCTGTTCAAGTCCAGCCTGGACGTTCTCAAGCAAGACAGCGAGCTGCTCTGGTTCCCGGTTTTATCGTCACTGGCGGCGCTGCTGGTGGCCGCGAGCTTCATGGTACCGCTTTTTCTCTGGATGCCGAACGCACCGGAAATGCAGCCGGGCGAGCAGATGCCGCCTGGCTTTTTCGCGGGCGTGTTCGCTTTCTATATCGTGCTTTATTTCGTGATCTTCTTTTTCAATACAGCGCTGGTCGGTGCGGCGATGATGCGCCTCGACGGTCAGGACCCGACCGTGGGCGACGGGCTGCGTATCGCAGGAGAACGGACGGGAGCAATCCTTGGCTATGCGATTATCGCCGCGACTGTCGGGGTGATACTGCAGGCCATTGAACGGCGCGTGGGCGGCATTGGCAAGATCGTGATCGGCGTGCTGGGTGCGTCCTGGACCGCCGCCAGTTTTCTCGTAGTCCCGGTGCTGGTCAACCGGGATATCGGACCTGTGGACGCCGTCAGGGAAAGCGCGCTGCTCCTGAAGAAGTCCTGGGGCGAGAATATTATCGGCCACCTGGGCCTCGGCGCGATTTTTGTCCTGATCTATTTTATCTTGCTCGCGTTCTTTTCCGTCATCGCCATTCCGCTCACACCGGCGGGCGGAATGGAAGGTTCCGGCCTGCCGGTCGGGTTGGTGGTATTGGCGGTCATTGCGATACCGTCATTTCTGTTTGTCGTGGCCGTGCAGTCGGCGCTGTCGGGTATTTATTCGGCGGCGCTCTATCGCTTCTCAACCGGCCACGAGGCCTCCGGCGGTTTTTCATTCGAGCTGCTGGAGTCGGCTTTTCGCAAGCGATAGTGGACGATAGGGGACGGAGGTATTGTAGAAACAACCACACCCGAAGTCTCGGTCGGAATGGCCCTGCGCTACTGATAACTACCCTGCGGAGCGGGCCAGGGCTGCATTGTTGCCGGATTATTGGCCTCTTCCAGCTTCCTGATACGCTCCTTCAAACGTTTAATCTCAGCGGCACTCCCGGCATCTGGCGGTGCGCTCGCGCCGGGTGCACCGCCATAACCGGGGGCACCGCCATAGCCGGGGGCGCCGCCATAACCGGGGGCGCCGCCATAACCGGGGGCACCGCCATAACCGGGCGCGCCGCCATAACCGGGGGCACCGCCATAACCGGGGGCACCGCCATAACCGGGGGCACCGCCGTAGCCGGGGTCACTGCCATAGCCGGGGGCACCGCCATAGCCGGGGGCACCGCCATAGCCGGGCGCACCGCCATAACCCTGTCCCGGACCATAACCACCATAACGGGGATCGTCATAGTAATCATCATAGTAGCGATCGTCGTTCTTATTCTTGTTGCCGCCCATCCACTTCGAGGGATTCATCACATTCCCGAAGTCAACGGCATGGGCAGTGCTTGCCAGCAGCATGCCAGTCATCAATATAACCGCACTGCTTGTTACGATTTTATGTCGCATTATGGAGCTCCTCTGTTTATCGATTGAGTGGGTCAGATCCCAGTTTTCCCTAATATACTCGACTCGCCCGCCGTGTACTCACCTATTTCATCTTGCACGCCCGGTCGCCCGTTTTTCCCGCGCCGCACCTGGCGGCGGGTTATGTGCGCAATCCTGTCCTTGAAGACCTTCCGCCCCAGCACCAGGTCCTGTTTCAGGCTCTCACGAAGCTGATGCAGGCAATCTGCACCAATAGCGTGGCGAAACAGCTCCCGGCAAGCCAATTGGCGGCCCTGACCGGATTCTTTTCAAGGTAGCGCAGGCAGATAAGCAAATACGCCTCACTGTCCACCAGGCTGGCCTTGTAGCGCCCTTCCCGGAGTGTGCCGGTTCTACGATAGCTGCGATTGATATAACTGACATAGCGACGCCCCGTATCCTGCATGGTATGAGAGAGCCCATACCCGGTCTGCGGGATAATGAGTAAATGCACATGTAATGTCATCAGTACACAGGCATGCAGATCGCATCGATTGGCCTCAAGCGTATTCCCGAGGTCTTCAAGATAGCGCCGATAATCCGCTTCTGCAAAGAAACACGGATCGCGGTTATTACCGCGTTGAACGATGTGTTGCGGGATACCGGGCAATTGAAACCGCGGCTTTCGTGGCATGGCTCACTTCCGTGTGAACGTCGTTTGAAGATAAACCTGGTTACAGCATAGCTCTGCAACGAACCAGGTCAGATTATTATGATTCTATATTAGGGAAAATTGGGATCTGACCCCCCTTCATTTGAACGCAACGGCACCTCACCGGTATTCCACCAATTCTCTGCATCTTTCGCGGCAACTTCCAGACTGAGTTGACGCCCGATCGCTGCCTCTTTACAAAGCAACTGCGGGTACAGCACGCCATGGTCCAGCTCAACCGTCCCGAAGCACCCCAGGTCAGCCAGCATCTTGTTGAGCTTGTAGAGAAGGTCTTTGGGCGACGGACAATCTTTCCTGAAATCCACCACCTTCTCGCTAATGTGCAGATACCCGGTACCCTTTGGAATGACGCTTTTACCGCAGGAACACCCGGGCTGCGCACAAAACCCGGCCTCATTTCTTACGGGCACCTGAAAGGAAAGGGGTGATTCATCCGCCCTGGATGATGAATAAGCATCTGTTTTCATTACATTTGCCTCATAACTGTTGATTAAGAGTTCACGCATAACGACATTGCATATCAGTATAGTATACTTTTCTAAATTACTGAATAGCTAATATACTAATTCCTCTATCGGCCAGATAGCGCGTAACTTTAAAAACGTCTGCCCGTCAGAACCGACAGCGCCTGCCGGGGCATTAATGAGAAGGTCGTGAAGCCAACAACAGAGTTCGGTGACGAAGAGACAGCGTCGCCAAAATAACCAGGCGGCTTTGACAGGGAACGGCGGTGCGAAAACACCTTGACCACCTCATCGCATCGCTTGTGGTCGAAAACAAAAGGGGACCCCTTTCATTCAAAAAACCGCCGCACTCAAATCATGCACCGCCACCAACATCTCAGCATCATCCGTAGAGGGGTCGGAGAACACAGGGGGTGGTTTCGGTGCTGATCGCGGATTGGATCCTGCAGGGGGGTGGCTGGATTTACACAGTTGTGGGGGGCTTTATCCTTAATACATTTAATCTATTTCGGCATTGCAATATTCGATATTACTTCGCCCTCTGCAATATGGCGCACCCATGACAGAGGCTGTATTGTTATCGGCCTGTTATCGGTTACTCCCCGCACACCGCCAGAGGCAAGGCTCCCCGGCTGGACAGATCCTGAACCGCCCGGGGGATGCGTCAATAACCACATAGAATTAAGTCAGTTATCAGCGCCAACAGGCGTTCTGGAGGCTATCAATGTCGGATGTAATCGCAACCAACCAGACGATCCTGGTGGTGGGAGGCGGCATCAGCGGCGTCACTGCCGCCATCGAGGCGGCCGAGTGCGGCAAGCAGGTCATTCTCATCGAGAAGAACCCGTCCCTCGGCGGCCGGGTCAGCCAGCTCTACAAGTACTTTCCGAAGCTGTGCTTCCCGTCCTGCGGCATGGAGATCAACCTGCGCCGCGTCAAGGCGAACCGCAACCTGAACATCCTCACCATGACCGAGGTCTCCGCCGTCAGCGGCGAGACCGGCAACTACAGCGTCACGCTGAAGACCGCCCCGCGCTTTGTTAACGACAACTGCACTATGCCGGTCGTGCACTACTCGACGCTGATGAGCGTCGCCTACGGCAAGAGCGGCAAGGAAGCCGGCCTGGATGGCCAGATGATCAAGGCGAAGCAGCTGGAAGCGATTGCCGGGAAGTAAACCTCGTCTTTACAAAACGATGTCAAGGCCCCTCAACCAGGGGCCTTTTTTTGGGCGGGCCAACGTATAAAACAGCTTTTAGACAAAAAAATGGCGTTGCAGCACATAGTTTCATAATATAGTCGGAACGGGGGTGTACTGACGCCCTTGTTATTACCCTGGGGAAAACAACATGTATGAACTGATGAATAACGATGCTGTCGGCAAACTGGTCCTGCGCCTGACTCTTGGAATCCTCATACTGTTCCATGGTGTCAACAAGCTGCTGCACCCGGGTTCCGTCGACTTTATCAGCAGCACCCTCACCGGCGCCGGGCTGCCGGGGGCGATTGCCAATGGTGTGTATATCGGTGAAATCATTGCACCACTGATGATCATTATCGGTATCTATTCCCGCATCGGCGGCCTGCTGGTCGCTATCAACATGGTGTTTGCTATCCTGCTGGTGCATTCCGGCGACCTGCTCGCCCTGACCGATCATGGCGGCTGGCGGATCGAGTTACAGGCGTTCTACCTGTTTTGCGCTGTCGCAGTCATCTTCCTCGGCAGCGGCAAGCTGGCGGTGAAACCTGACTGACAATTTTCAACGCCCTACCTGCTGCTGAAGACGATGTCGCCATACCAGGCGACGGCCGACTCCCGAGTATTGTCGGTATCCGTCATAATGGCCACGCCGGAAATCATCGTCGGCTCCTCGCCAAAGGCCTTTTTGTAGTCCGCGTAGACATCGCGCTCCTGCATGACCCATTGCTGCACATTGTCAGGCCCACTCTGGACGACGAACATCATGACCCGGTCCGTGTAGGCATTCGCCACCATGGTACCGGCGGGGCTGCCGCTTCCCCAGATATAGGAGATCGCCCGGTAGGGGACATCCCCCCCGCGGAGAAGCTGCGCCGCCTTGTGTTCCAGCCGCGCCCAGTAGCCGGCCCTGTCCGGATCGAAGACAAAGCTGATATAAATCCTGGCGGGATAGTCGTCGCCGTCCCTGCGCGTGACGTCGCCCTTTTGCAGGATATTATTGACCTTCCAGCGCCAGCGAATGACGGGGTAGGCTGCCGGATCGATAGAAATCGGCCGCGTCAACCCGGAAGCGGACTGCTCGCTGACGGCCTTGATGACGACCGTGCCGGCATCTTCCACCAGGGAATATTCGCTATGCCGTGCAATCTTGCTGAAGAACAATGGCTGCCAGTCTTGCGGCAGGGCTTCGGCAATACTGCTCGGGGAAAACCTGCCTGCCTCAATCTGCGCGGAAGGTTGCGCAGGCGTCACAGGAGCCGGCAACAGCAATACCAGCAGCAGGCTGCGTGCGCACATCCGTACACTCGCCGATGCCCGCCTCAGCAGGCAGCCGTAAGCCGACACAACCGGACAGTTGGAATGCCTAGCACTCAATTACGTTCACGGCCAGGCCGCCCCTGGCGGTTTCCTTGTATTTTGTTTTCATGTCGGCGCCGGTTTCGCGCATGGTCTTGATGACCTTGTCGAGGGAAACGAAATGGGTGCCGTCACCGCGCAGCGCCATGCGCGAGGCGTTGATCGCCTTGACCGCCCCCATGGCGTTGCGTTCGATACAGGGCACCTGTACCAGCCCGCCGACGGGATCGCAGGTGAGTCCGAGGTTGTGCTCCATGGCGATCTCGGCCGCGTTCTCCACCTGTTCGGGTGTGCCGCCGGAGACCTCGGTCAGGGCAGCGGCGGCCATGGAACAGGCCGAACCAACCTCCCCCTGGCAACCGACCTCCGCGCCGGAGATGGAGGCATTCTCCTTGTAGAGAATACCGATGGCAGCGGCCGTGAGCAGAAAGCGGACAATGCCATCTTCACTGTAACCGGGTGAAAATTTCCAGTAGTAGTGCATCACCGCGGGGATGATGCCGGCAGCACCGTTGGTCGGTGCCGTCACCACCCGGCCACCGGCTGCATTCTCTTCATTCACCGCCAGGGCATACAGGTTGACCCAGTCCATGGTGCCCAGCGGCACCGTGTGCAGTTCCTTTTCGTTGATCAACTGGCGATTCAGGCGGGCCGCACGGCGCTTCACCTTCAAGCCACCCGGCAGCACACCCTCGGTGTGGCAGCCACGCTCGACGCACATCTGCATGACACTCCAGATATTCAGCAGGCCTGTCCTTATTTCGGCTTCGGTGCGCCATGCCTGTTCGTTCTTCAGCATGACCTGGCTGATCGACAGGCCCTGCTCCGTACAGTGCTCCAGCAGTTTCACACCCGTTGTAAAAGGAAATGCCAGCCGGGACTGGTCCTCGACGATCCGGTCTTCACCGGCAGCCGCTTCATTGACGACGAATCCACCGCCGACAGAGTAATAGGTGCGCTCTCGAATCGGCTGGCCGTCACTGTCAAAGGCATGGAATATCATCCCGTTGGGATGAAAAGGCAGCCGCCTGTTTTTATGAAAAACCAGGTCGCGTTGCCTGTCGAAGGCAAGGTCTTTCCCCCCGGGCAGGCGCAGCTTTTTTTCCTGCTCCAGCCTGTCGAGCCGGGCGGGAATGGCATCGGTATCAACCGACTCCGGCAGCTCTCCCTCGAGACCCAGGATCAGCGCCTTGTCGGTACCGTGACCTTTACCGGTTGCGCCCAGGGAGCCGAACAGCCCGACCTGGATGCGGGCAAGCCTGTCCATCTGGCCGGACTCGAGCAACCCCCGCGCGAACATCCCGGCGGCCCGCATCGGGCCGACCGTGTGCGAGCTTGAAGGCCCGATGCCGATTCTGAACAGATCGAAAACGCTGATGGCCACGGCAAATCCTGTGTTAAATAGGTATGGACCCGTATAATAAGCCGTTTGACGGAAGGTGTCAGAACATATTTCCCATCCACTGATGTAGCCCGATGAGCACCGCGAAATCCGGGAAGGCCTGAAGGCACGAACAACCCGGGATAAATCCTCAATATGTCAACAATCACAGAAGACACCGGCAGCCGCCCGCAAGCCGTTTCGTTTTTCGAGGCCTTTGGCTACTGGCTGAAACTGGGGTTTATCAGTTTCGGCGGCCCGGCCGGTCAGATCAGCATGATGCACCAGGAACTGGTCGAACGACGCCGCTGGATCTCCGAGCACCGTTTTCTGCATGCGCTGAACTACACCATGGTGCTGCCGGGACCGGAGGCGCAACAACTCGCGACCTATATCGGCTGGCTGATGCACGGCACCCGGGGCGGCATTGCAGCCGGCGTGCTGTTCGTGCTGCCGTCGCTGTTCATCCTGATCGCGCTGACCTGGATCTACCTGGCCTACGGCGACGTGCCGGCGGTGGCCGGTGTTTTGTACGGTATCAAGCCGGCAGTGACCGCGATCGTCGTATTCGCCGCCTATCGCATCGGCTCACGGGCGCTGCACAACGGCGTGCTGTGGGCGATGGCGGCGGCGCGCCTTCGTGGCATCTTCGCCCTGCAAGTGCCCTTCCCGTACATCGTGCTGGCGGCCGGTATCATCGGCTACTTCGGTGGACGTATCGCACCGGACAAATTCAAGGCCGGCGGCGGCCACGGCGCCTCACGACAAGTCCTTCGGTCCGGCACTCATCGACGATGACACTCCGGCACCGGCCATGCCCGCTTCACTGGCGCGCGACGTCATCAGCTATCGCTGGCCGGACTGGTCATCTGGGCTGGTCGAGGGTGCGCTCTACGGCTACGGCTGGCAGGGCCCGCTCACGCAGATGGGCTGGTTCTTCACCAAGGCGGCGCTGGTGACCTTCGGCGGCGCCTATGCGGTGCTGCCCTACGTCTACCAGGGCGGTGTCGAGCAGTACGGCTGGCTCACCGGCACCCAGATGATCGACGGTCTGGCGCTGGGCGAAACCAACCCGGGCGCTGATCATGGTGGTCGCCTTCGTCGGCTTCGTCGGTGGCTGGACCAAGGAGATGTTCGGCCCGGACAGCCTGCCGCTGGCCGGAGTGGCCGGCGCGACGGTCGCGACCGTCTTCACCTTCCTGCCGTCGTTTCTGTTCATCTTGTCGGCGGACCGGCGGTGGAGGCGACCCGACACGACGTCAAGTTCACCGCGCCACTGACCGGCATCACCGCCGCCGTGGTCGGCGTCATTCTCAACCTCGCGGTATTCTTCGCCTGGCACGTGCTTTGGCCACGCGGCTTCGAGGGACCATTCGAGCGGTTCTCCGCCCTCACCGG
>CAWHCQ010000012.1:0-171842 GCA_963827755.1 uncultured Gammaproteobacteria bacterium | reverse complement strand
GTTTTGCCGTTCTGTTGCGCCGGGACGATACCCATATATTTGCCCGCAACGGAAATGTGCCTGAAATGCAGATGGTGGAATCCGAGTCCGAGGGTGGTAATGGATCCACCCGGCTGAGGGCGCTGTTCAAGGATGGTATCAAGCGAACGCTGTTTGCAGTCGAGCTCGAGGATTACCCGGACATGTATTCGGTGGTTGCTGCCGCGGATGCATGGATTCTGCATGACTGGAAACGGGTTGCCCTCATTCTGGGTGCGATAGGTGTCGGCAGCTCGATATTTCTTATATTCCTGATACTGGGGATACTGGGGCGTCGGCTGTCGCTGCAGGGAGAACTGGAGAGCAGCCTGCAGAAGAACGAGTTCGAGATCAACTACCAGCCGGTGATTGACCTGAAATCCGGTCGTTGTGTCGGTGCAGAAGCCCTGATCAGCTGGATACAGCCTGGCGGAAAGGTGGTGCGTCCCGATCTGTTTATTCCACTGGCAGAGGACACGGGCCTGATCGAGCCGATGACCGAATGGCTGATGAAGCAGATCCGGCTGGAGATGGAGGGCTTGCTCGGGGAGAACCGTGATTTACATATCGCAATCAACCTCAGTCCCTGCCATTTTGAATCGGAGAAGATACTCAGTACATCCAGCAGGATTTTTGGCAACAGTGTGATCCTGCCGAGCCAGTTGATTTATGAAATTACCGAGCGCGGCCTCATACAGCATGATGACGAGGTGGCGCGTGGCGTGATGACAAAGTTACGCAAGCGTGATTCACATATTGCGCTGGATGATTTCGGCACCGGCTATTCGAGCCTGGGTTATATCAGTTCATTTCCGCTTGATTACCTGAAGATCGACAGGTCTTTTGTCAGTACAATCGGCACAGATTCGTTGATGTCCGGCCTGGTGGATTCAATCATCGACATGGCAAAGCGTCTTCGCCTGAAGGTTATAGCCGAAGGTATCGAAACACCTGAACAGGAGCGCTACCTGGAGGAAAGGGGGGTCGAATATGCGCAGGGCTGGTACTACTCAAAGGCCGTGTCTGCCCCGGGCTTTATCGATTTCGTGCATATTTTTAATAAAGACAAAAAGCCGTGAAATTTTATAGTAAGATCAAAACAGGTGTATTTGATGAACACAGGGTGCTTCACCATAGATGAATAACGGGAATCTAATCGCCTGTCATGAATGTGACCTGCTGCAGCGTATTCCTGCACAGCAAGGGGGCGGTGTTGCCAGGTGCAGCCGTTGTAATGCCCTGCTGCACCGAAGTATTCCGAATAGTATCGAACGCTCGCTTGCCTTGACCACTGGCCGGACTGATGTTGTTTGTCGTAGCCAACTCATTCCCGTTTCTTGCCTTCAAGATGCAGGGCCTGGAAACCCAGACCACGCTCGTTACCGGTGTGGTGGATCTATACAACGCAGGGTATGTGGGAAATATCCTTGCTGGTGTTGTTGACGACCATTGTCGTGCCGTTGTTACAGCTGCTGGTGCTGCTCTACGTATTACTGCCCCTGTACCTGAATCGCGTACCCTGGAAACTGGGCACTGTTTTCCGGTTTTTTCACGGCATGGAGCCCTGGGGCATGATGGAGGTTTTCATGATCGGGATCCTGGTCGCGGTTGTGAAACTTGTGGGTATGGCACAGATTATTCCCGGCACTGCATTATGGTCGTTTGCGCTGCTTATTCTTGTCCTGGCTGCCGTGTCAGCCAACCTGGATCCCAGGCTTGTGTGGGAACAGGGTAGAGTCCCGGGCATGACGGGTGTTGCAGAAAACTGCTGCAGATGCCGGCCTGGTCGCCTGTCACAGCTGTAATCTGCTCAGCAAGGCGGTTTCGTCAGGGCCGCATGCAAAGGCTGAATGTCCGCGTTGCGGGGCGGTTCTGCATGCACGTAAACCAAACAGTATTTCGCGCACCTGGGCGCTGTTGATTGCTGCGATTATTTGTTACATACCCGCCAACCTGCTGCCGATGACAGCGGTGACCTCGCTTGGCAGTACGCAGGAAGATACCATCATGAGCGGTGTTATCTATTTTTTGCTCCATGGCCAGTGGCCGATCGGGCTGGTGATATTTGTTGCCAGCATCGTGTTGCCGCTGGCAAAGATCATTACGCTCAGCTACCTGCTGATTTCGGTGCAGCGAAAATCCCACTGGCGACCGCGAGGAGAGAGCGCGCCTGTATCGTATGACCGAGGCCGTGGGTCGCTGGTCGATGACGGATATTTATGTGGTTACTATTCTTGTGGCACTGGTAAGCCTGGGTAATCTCGCAACCATCAAAGCGGGGCTTGGTGCGATATTCTTTCGGTGCTGTTGTTATCATTACAATTTTTGCCGCCATGTCTTTTGATCCCCGGCATATCTGGGACAACCTGGAACCGATAGATGACAAACCCGCATCCTGATCCGCTGTCTGATGATGCCATTCCGGAAGCCGTAGCCACCACGCGCAGCGGTTTCTCGATCGTCTGGCTAATCCCGCTGGTTGCAGCATTGATCGGTGCATGGGTAGCCTGGCAGGCATATTCCGACCGCGGCCCGACCATTACCATTGTCTTCAAGACTGCTGAAGGCCTGGAGGCCGGCAAGACAAAGATGAAATTCAAGGATGTAGAGGTCGGGCAGGTTTCGGCAATCGACCTTGAAGAAGATCTTGAGCATGTGCTGGTTACCGTCGAGATGAACAAAGATGCCGGGCCCTACCTGACCGACAAGACCCGTTTCTGGGTGGTGCGGGCCCGCATCAGCGCGGGAAGTGTGACCGGCCTGAATACCTTGCTGGGTGGTGCCTATATTGGAGTTGACCCGGTTGAGGAGGGAGAATCAGCAAGGCATTTCATTGGACTGGAATCTGCACCGATCGTCACCACCGATCAGCCCGGGTTGCACTTCGTGCTGAAGGCGGGCCGGCGCGGTTCGCTGGATGTCGGTGCCCCCATCTATTATCGCCAGATCAAGGTCGGCGAGGTAGAGAGCTATGAACTGTCTGAAGATGGTGAAACGGTTGATTTTACCGTTTTTGTGTATGCTCCTCACCACCTGCATGTTACCGAGAATACCCGTTTCTGGAATGCCAGCGGTGTGGATTTTTCCATGACGGCGGAAGGTATCAAGGTGGGGACGGAATCCATGGTCAGCCTGCTGATCGGCGGTATTGCCTTCGAGGTCCCGGAAAACAGAAGACTGGGCAGGCCTGCGTCGAGAAACAGTGTCTTCAAGCTTTATGACAATCATGAAGCTGTGCTGGTCAGAGAGGCAAATATTACACGAAGGTACCTGCTCTATTTTGACGGCTCGGTACGCGGTTTATCAAAAGGTGCGTCAGTGGAATTCAAGGGCATTCAGCTGGGCAGGGTCATCGATGTTGATATTGAGTTTGATGCGGAAACGGAGCAGTTTCATATCCCGGTCCTGATCGAAACCGAACCCGAGCGGCTTGCCCCATTGAGTTTCCTGCAGTCAGAGGAAGAGAGCCTGGCGCAGCTGGAAAGACTGGTAGAACGTGGACTGCGTGCGCAGCTGAAAATGGGCAATCTGCTGACCGGCCAGCTTTATGTGGACCTGGACTTTTATCCGGATGCCAAACAGGCCCGCATTGAAAAGTCCGGTCAATACCCGGTGATGCCGACCATTCCCGACATCAATTGATGAGATCACAAAGAGTGTTGTTGCTGTACTGGAAAAGCTGGAGAATTTTCCACTCGACGAGCTGGGCAAGGACCTGACGGTCACGCTTGGCAAGCTGGATAAAACCATTGTCGAGGCCGAGAGTACGCTGAAAACCGTCAAACAAATGTTTGAGGCGGATGCACCGTTGTCGCAGGAATTGCAGCATACCCTGGTCGAGTTGTCAGAGGCAGCACGTACCCTGCGTGTCCTGGCTGACTATCTTGATCGTCATCCCGAGGCACTCATACGGGGCAAGGTGAACTGATGATGAAAAAAAAGTACAGGATGCTGACTGCAATGGCAGCCCTGGTCGTGATGCTTGCCAGCGGCTGTGCCGGCAAGTCACCGCCGGTTGCTTTCTATACCCTCGGTACAGATATGCCGGCGGTGCAGCCGGAATCTGCCGGCACTGCCTGTAGCGAGAAGGGGATTGGAATCGGACCGGTCACCTGGCCGCGTTACCTGGACCAGCCGCGGATCGTTACCCGCAGCGGCCCGAATACGATGGACTTCAACGAATTTCATCGCTGGGCCGGCAGCCTGCAGGAT
The DNA here is from genome assembly GCA_963827755.1 of uncultured Gammaproteobacteria bacterium. Taxonomy (GTDB): domain Bacteria; phylum Pseudomonadota; class Gammaproteobacteria; order UBA9214; family UBA9214; genus UBA9214. The sequence continues at coordinate 167,612 of CAWHCQ010000012.1, read as the reverse complement.
GATTTCGAACGGGTCATGAAAAAGAATCTGTCCGGCTTGCTGCAATCCAGTAACGTTGCGGATTTTCGTCTGACCCGGCGATTCAGGCCGGATTACAGGATAGAGCTTGATGTCAGGCAGTTTGACGGGCAGTTCGGTGGTGCGGTTATTCTGGATGTCGGCTGGATACTGGTTTCCCAGAAAACCGGTAAGGCGCTTGGCTTGTATGATTCAGTGATCACCAGGCAAATGTCCGGGAGGAGCTACGAGGCATTGGTGCATGCATCCAGCATGGCCATTGCAGAGTTGAGCGGCGAGATTGCAGCGGAATTGCTGCAGGTCTGTCCGGTTGTTGAATAATACTGCCCGTGAAAAGAAGACCTGACTTGCTATTGTCAAACCAGTCTGTCAGTGAAGCTGGGAAAGCATATGCAGTTCATGTGCAATCAACATTGAATACATGGGCACCAGTGCAAAGATCAGGTAACGCACGGCAATCACCTTGTAGACACGAAAGTTAAGGTGCATGACCAGTACCACAAGCGCCAGGCCGGTAACACCCATTTTAACAACTGCAAAAGAACGAATATCCTTCTGAATGAGCCAGTCCATCAGGACGTTCATTTCAGCGGCGCCATTACTCAGCAAAACAATCGTCAGAAAGGCATCTGCACAGCAGAGCAGGATTACCGTGAAGGTTGCCAGCAGAGTCCAGTGGCCATACCAGTCAACATAACTATTGATGTGCTCCCCCTGGCGCCGGGAGCCGCGACGACGATATTTAAACAGTGCGCCGTGCAGGGTCGATAATGACGGGGTGCGCCTTTCAATGCCGCGTTCACTGTGCGTCGAATCGTTCGTTTCTTCGTTTTGTTCTTTCACGCTAGCTCCCTCGTACTGGATTCATCAGCCCCGTTTCTTTGCTGTCTGTCATTCCCTTTGTCAGCGGCACGCTACTTGAAGAACTTGATCAGCGGGGAACCGGGTAAGGCTTCCCATGTTTGCGTAGATGCGTCTCATTCGCAATAATTGCAGGCCTGACATGATTCTATATGGCTAATCTGTTGAATTCTACTAGATATTAATATTCCAATATATTCGAAAATAGTGTATAGTTTTAAGGATAATAACGGGGTGGTTTAACTGGTGCAATTAGCCTTGACCACAACTATATAACTAATATTCTGTTTTTTCACCAGAAACTTAAAGATTACCCGGATTAAGCAGGCGTCATTTATCTGTATTTTCAGGCAGGGTTTTGGTATTTTGATTGTGTAGCTTTTGCGGTTTTTTTTCCGTAGCTTAGGTGTTTTATTAAGATCGATAATCCGGAGGAGACAAAAAAATGGCAGATTTATTTTCCAGTGAGTGGGTCAACAGTTTTCAGGAACAGTGGAATGCCGAGCCTGATTTATCAGACGCGCTTGCAAAGATCAATTTTAATTCCGTTATTGGTTACGGTTTTGATGGCGAAGATACACCGCGTTGCGTTCTCGTCGTTGAAAATGGCAAGGCGACGGCCGGGGAGATCTATAACGACCAGAAATTGAGCTGGGATCTGCGTGCTACTTTTGACAACTGGAACAAATGGATGGCCAAGCCACCCGGTATGATGGGCCTGGGTATGGCTTACACTTCGCGAAAGCTGAAGTTCCAGATCGGCGACTATGCCGCCATGATCAAGGATCCACGGATGGCGGGCCCGTTTATCAAAAGTTTTACTGTAATGGGACGTGCCTGATATGAAGCGGGCGCGTTTTTTCAAGTGTGAGTTTGTGGATAACAATAATATTGAATAATGCTCTCCGCTGCCTCATCGACAGAAGAAGCCCGTAAGGGTTCGATCAACCCAACCGTTGTCTGGTTGGCCTGAAAGGCGCTGTCATCAGACAGCGCCGGTACTTGCAAAGTGTACCCTGGCCTTGCAGCGTCATGTGCGTGAGGATTAGCAATGATAATCAGAAAATTTGTCAGTAGTCTTGCTTTCCGGGGCTGTCCTGCTGTTCGGTGTGCTTATGCCGGTAGCGGCTGATACGCTTATTACTGTCCAGGGTGTACCTGTCGGGTCCATGGTGACGCTGGGTGGCACCGTGGTTCCTTTTATAGACGTTACGTTTTCCGCGCAGATTCCCGGACGTATCAAGTCCATTGCCGGTGAAGAGGGTGACCAGTTCGAAGAAGGCGTGGAACTGATTGCAATCAATGACGATGACTTGCTGGCCAAACGCCGCGCGGCCTTTGCCAATCTTGCCAATGCCGAGGCTGCCCTGCGCAACGCCGGTGTCCAGTATTCGCGCGAAGTGATCTCGCCCTATGGCGGTGAAGCCAATGATTCCATGGGTGGCCTGGGCTCGATGATGAAAGGATTTACCAATCCCATGCAGGGCATGATGGGTAGTAATTCATCGCCGGGGATGGACCGGCATGCACAGCTCTACCAGCAGGGTACGTTTGTACAACAGGCCCGCGGGCAACTCATCGCTGCACGTTCCGCGATCGAGGAAATCGATACCAAGATTCGTGACGCAAAATCGATTGCGCCATTTGACGGCGTGATCACGAAAAAATTTGTTGAAGTAGGTGACCCGGTACAACCCGGGCAACCATTGATCAAGTATTCCGATTTGTCGAAAATGCAAATCAAGGTCGAGGTGCCTGCCCGGCTGATGCCGGGTGTTAAAAAAGACATGGTCTTCAGGGCGAGGCTGGATGTTGGCAACGTGATGACCCAGGCGCGTGTTGCCCAGATTTTCCCGATTGCCGACGAGGACCGTCATACAGTAACCGTCAAGCTGGATTTGCCACCGGGCGCTCCGGGTGGTGCCGGCATGTACGCGGAAGTCGAGATCAGGGATATCAATGCACAGGTTGTCGATCTGCCGGTTGTCCCGCTCGAGGCGTTGGTATGGCGTGGCAGTTTGCCCGGGCTCTATGTCATGAATGAACAGAACAAGCGTGAAATGCGCCTGGTGAGGACCGGCGATACCGTCGGTGCTGACAAGATTTCGATTCTCTCGGGTCTGCGCATAGGGGAACGTATTTTTATCAAGGGAGGAGACTCAAACGAACCCGCTAACTCATGGAATTAACAGTAAGCGTACCGAGCTAGGCACATAATAAGGCGGAATAGAGCATGGCTGAACAAGATTTTTCGACACCTGTCAATTACGACCCCCACACACTGGGGATAGCCGGAAGAATAACGCGTATATTCATCACCTCTCCGGTTACACCCATGATACTCATCGTATCGTTGCTTGTGGGTGTGGTCGGACTGTTTTTTACACCACGCCAGGAAGATCCCCAGATATCGGTTCCAATGATCGATATCTTCGTTCAGTACCCCGGTGCATCGGCGGGCCAGGTAGTCAGCCTGGTGACCGAACCGCTGGAACGCATCTTGCTGGAAATTCCCGGTGTACGGCATACCTACACAGCCACCGAGCGTGAGAATTCGATTGTCACGGTGCGTTTCAAGGTCGGCGAGGATATGGGTGAATCGATTGTCAAGGTGCGTGACAAGATTCTCTCGAACATGGACAAAATTCCGCCTAACGTGAACCCCCCGCTTATCAAGCCGGTGGGAATTGACGATGTCCCGATTGTAACCCTGACGCTCTGGTCAGAAGACCTGGATGACGGTGCCCTGCGCTCGCTCGGTCTCGATGTGTTACAGCGACTGGGTGAAGTGCACAATGTCGGCAAGGGGTTCATCGTCGGCGGTCGTGAGGAGCAGATAAAAGTCGAGGTGCTGCCCGAGCGCCTGTCCGGCTACGGTCTCAGCCTGGCCCAGGTTGCGCAGACCATACAAACCGCCAATGCGGAAACGACGGCAGGAAGTGCCGAGTCGGGTGGCACACTGTTTTCGGTACGCACCGGTTCTTTTCTCACAAGCGCGAAAGAACTTGAACGCCTGGTTGTCGCAGTGCGTGATGGTTCCCCGGTTTATGTGCGCGATGTGGCCGATGTGTCCCAGGAGCCATCCGATCCAACCAGGATGGTGACGCATTTTACCGGTTCCGCGCATGATGATTCCACACCTGTGGCCGACGGTGCGCCGGCTGTAACCATCGCCGTGGCCAAGAAAGAAGGAACCAACGGTGTCAAGGTGGCCAAAGCGATTCTGGCAAAGGTTGAAGAGCTGAAGGATGTCAACAAAGGCCTGATCCCTGCAAATGTCCATGTCACGGTTACGCGTGATTATGGCAAGTCAGCGAATGACAAGGTCAATGACCTGCTTGGCGCGATGCTGGAAGCCGCATTGATTGTCTCATTTCTGTGTCTTATCGGACTGGGTGCGCGTGCGGCATTCGTGGTTATCGCGGTTATCCCGGTTGTTATTCTGTTGACGATCTGGTGGGCGATGATGGTCGACTACACCATCGACCGTGTCAGCCTTTTCGCCCTGATATTTTCTATCGGTATCCTCGTTGATGATGCAACGGTCGTGGTTGAAAATATTTTTCGACACTGGCTTGAAAAGGGCAAGACCAGCGTTGCCGTCGCCATCGATGCCGTCCGTGAAGTCGGTAACCCGACAATCCTCGCAACCCTGACAATTATCTCGGCATTGTTACCCATGGGCTGGGTCAGTGGCTTGATGGGGCCGTACATGCGGCCAATTCCGGTGCTTGGCTCATCTGCCATGTTCTTTTCACTGATTGCGGCCTTCATATTTACACCGTGGATGGCTGTCAAGGTGGCGCCCCGACATGCGGCGCTGGAGAAGGCGGCAATGCGCGAGAAAAAGGCGCATGAGAGGATCAGCCGTTTTTACCGGCCGGTAATCATGGTCCTGGTGAAAAATCGCAAACTGGGGCTGATTTTCCTGTTCGGCATTATCGGCCTCACGGCTGCCGTGTGTATGACATTTTATACGCAGCACGTGGCGGTAAAGATGCTGCCGTTTGATAACAAGCCGGAGTTCTCGGTCATCGTCAACATGCCGGAAGGGACTGCCATGCCGGATACGGCAAATGCGACCCTGGCCCTGGCAGAAGCGGTGCGTGCCATGCCGGAAGTCACCGCCGTACAAACCTATGCCGGTACTGCACAACCGTTCAACTTTAACGGCATGGTCAGGCACTATTACCTGCGCCAACGTTCATGGGAAGGTGATCTGCTTGTCATGCTCACAGACAAGAAGGAGCGCAAGCGTGGCAGCCATGAAATCGCGGTAGAGGCACGCAAGATTCTCAAACCGATTGCTGACCGCATGGGTGCGCGCATTGCCGTTGTTGAAATGCCGCCGGGCCCGCCGGTACTGAACACGGTCGTTGCCGAGGTCTATGGACCGGATGCCGGTACCCGGCGCCAGGTCGCCACGGATATGCTGGCAATGTTCGACGAGGTCGAGAACCTCGTTGATACCGACACCTACATGACCGACCCCTATGAATTCTGGCGATTTGAAGTGGCAACAGAAAAATCTGTTCGTCTCGGCGTCTCTGTGGATACGATCAACGGTATCCTGGCAATGGCCATGGGCGGCTACAAGCTGGGTGACATCAAGCGCGGCACCGTGCTCGAACCCACCTATATCATCATCCAGGTGCCGCTGACCATTCGTTCGCAGGTCTCACGTCTTGGCGACCTGCCGATACCGACCGCCGATGGCAAAACCATCCCGTTATCATCGCTTGGTCATTTTGTAAAAGGCTATGAAGATCCGGTGATCTACAGCAAGGACCTGCGGGGTGTTGAATACGTGGTCGGTGAAATGGAAGGTCGCCTGGGTGCCCCCATTTACGGCATGTTCGGTGTCGAAGACCTGATAAAGGAATACACCACACCCGACGGCGTCAAGATGGACACCATGCCCTGGACCCTGCTTGAGCTGAATTATGATGACACAAAATCACATTTTGAGTGGACCGGCGAGTGGACCGTAACCTATGAGACTTTCAGGGACATGGGTGGTGCATTCATGGCTGCACTGATCCTGATTTATGGACTCATTGTCTGGGAGTTCAAGAATTTCGCCCTGGCCGGGCTGATCATGTCACCGATCCCCATAACCATGCTGGGAATTGTTCCCGGTCACTGGATCATGGGTGCGGAATTCACTGCAACATCCATGATCGGCATGATCGCGCTCGGTGGAATCATTGTCCGACAATCGATCCTGATGGTGGAGTTTGTGAAACTCGGGGTCGCAAAGGGTATGGATGTTACCGATGCGGCTGTAAAAGGCGCTGAACTGCGCATGCGCCCCATCCTGATTACCTCGCTGACATTAATGGCCGGTGCCTTTGCCATTCTTGATGACCCGATTTTCAACGGCATGGCCATCAGCCTGGTATTTGGTGCCGGTGTTTCGACGCTGATGGCCTTTATTATCATTCCAATGGGTTGTATCAGCGCCAAGAAACAGTTCTACATCGAGACGGGTGATGACGGGACCGTAGCGATCAACCCTGCCTATGAACGAATGGAGAAGATTCCTGAAAAAACAGAATCTGGCGCCTCGGGTACGTCACTACCGGTGCGCCTGTGGGGTGGGATCATCTCGATGCTTGGGTGGGTGCTCATCATTATCAAGGCGATCTTCAACCTGGTAGCCATGGGTTTCAAGGGTGTAATGGGGCGGCGCGACAAGGGTACGCCACCACCGCCACGCGAGCCTTCGCCTGACGGAACGCCGCCACCCCCGGCGCCACCCAGGGGCGGGGGAACACCACCGCCACCCAGAGAGATGCCACCGTCCGGCGGTACGCCACCGCCACCGAGAGAGGCGCCACCATCAGGTGGTACGCCACCGCCACCGAGGGAGAAGCCGGCATCGGCTGGTACGCCACCGCCACCGAGAGAGGCGCCACCATCAGGTGGTACGCCGCCGCCACCGAGGGAGACGCCGGCATCGGCTGGTACGCCGCCGCCACCGAGGGAGACGCCGGCATCGGCTGGTACGCCACCGCCACCGAGGGAGACGCCGGCATCGGCTGGTACGCCACCGCCACCGGGGGAGACCCCGGCAGCAGCTGGAACGCCACCTTCAGCGGAGGAGTCGCCACCGGCAACGGTAACAGCATCTGATGCAGCCGATACGGAGGAAGTTCACTCAGACGATGGCCCGGATGATAGTCCCGGGAGGAAACGTCGTGGCATTCGTTTAAAGCAGGACCTAAGCTAGAGATGGAGCAAGCGGGTAGTATTTGAGTAGTGCGTCAAACCAAAGGAAGCTGGCGATGAAAGATGCCCACAGTCTGACAGGATATTTATCTCTGCTGATGTCCATAATCGTCGGCGGTACTGCAATACTCATGACCACCGTAGTGTCCGTATCGGCTGATACGGGCGACTGGCGCAGGGTGTCGGCGCCACCCCCTCCGGGTCCCTACCGGGCGGTTAATCTTGATCCACGCATACCGGGACAGGCAGGGACTTCTGCCAGGGGCAATATACCCCTGTTTCCGCAACCCACTGGAAACAGGGTGCCTGACACAAGCGCTGCGGCAAAGGCAGCCGGGGGACGGGCAAACTACCGGGCGCCAGTGAACCCGGCGTCGGTACGTCAGGCACCAATGAAGCAGGTACCAGCCTATCAGGCACCGGTGATGCGGGGACCAGTCGGTCAGCCGGCAAGAAAACAGCCGCTGGCGCGGGTACCGGGTGCCTATCAAAACAGGACGCCGGAGTTGCCTGTGAAGGCCTGGCCCCGGCCTTCGGGATACATGGGACAAATGGACGGACAGGATTTCGGGAGCCGGCCGCCACCACGCGGGTATTATCCTTCACAGCCTTATCAGGCTGAAGAGGAAGTACCGCCACCACGCGGGTATTATCCTTCACAGCCTTATCAGGCTGAAGAGGAAGTACCGCCACCAGCGGTGTACGATGCCATGATGCAGGCACCACCCGGCGCATATCAGAGTGGTGCAGGGCGCTAATGACAACCCCGTGTTGGCATTCACCTTACCTGATTAATGAGCATGGTCGCGGGGACTGAATCATTTACAACGCATCCAACTTGCCGGATAGTCCTGCTTTGTGTCTCGCTCCTGGCAAGTGCATGCGGTGATGACGAGCCGGATAAAAAGGCTGCAGCCTGCAATTGCCCGCCTCCCGAATCCGTGACTTCTCCTGCTGCGCAATATCAGGCACCGGGCCGGGTTTATCAACGGCCCGCCGCGGGGGCGGTTAGTGCACCGAAACAGGTGAACAGGATGCCGGCACAGACATATCCTCCGGCGCCACCACAGCAGGAATGGGGCTCGCAGGGTCAAACTTCGTTTCAGTCAGAGCCGGCCTGGGGGGCACAGCAGATATACAAGGCACCGCAGCAGACATACGAGGCCCCGAGGTATGGTACTTCCCAAACTCAGCGAAATATGGCTGAGAAGATCTGGACGTTTCCAGAGCAGGACCCGCAAACAACACAGCAGTTCCAGTACGACCAGCGGCCCTGGGGACAGCAGGCAGGTGCTTCTCGAGGCCGTCAGTCAAATTCCGCCAAACAGGCGACCCGGCAGCCACCGAATCCATACCAGTGGGGGACACCGACCGGCGGCGGATATTACGGCTGGGGGGCGGCACCTGATGGCGTTATGCCGGGTGCGGGATATCCTGGATATGTTTGGTAGGAATCGGTTTATACTGCGCGTTATCAATCATGGCGGGTCTGGTTCGCGCGAGATCGCTCCGGCATCGGTGCCGGTAATACCGGCCGCTCGATAAAAATCAGCCAGCAAGCGAACGCGCCTGGCGCAGTCATGCGTTATGGCTCGTTTTATACATTGTGAATTTTTTACCGGGATGTAGAAGGATTGTATGATTACTGTTATTGCCAATCTCAAGGGTGGTTCCGGGAAAAGTACCGTCGCTTTCAACCTGGCTGTATGGCTGGAGAAGAACGCCGTCCCGGTAGTCGGTTATGATCTTGATCCGCAATGTACCTTCAGCGACCTTGCCATGCTGCGAAAGGAAGTGGGAACCTCACCGGATCTGACGATCCACTCGGTGCGCGCCGTGCTGAAAAACCAGTTGCTTGCACATGAAGGGGTGGAGGTCATTGTCGATGTTGGAGCCGCCAATATGGCTGCCATGAAAGAGGCGATGACAGCAGCAGACCGAATCCTGATCCCGGTGCCACCCAGCCAGCCGGATGTTTGGGCCACGCAGCGTTTTCTCCACATTATAGGATCGGATCTGGACGCAGTGAAAATGAGCGGGGGTCAGAGGACAATTGCCTTTATAAACCGGGCCGATACCAATCATTCAATTCGGGAGACAGCAGAGACAGAGGAGGCCTTGCAGATGTTACCGGCGATCGATGACGTGTTGCCGCAACGCCTTTCCATGAGGACCAGTTTCAGGCGCTCATTGAGTGAAGGGCTTGCCGTTTTCGAAATGTGGCCGCGCAGCAAGGCGGCTGAGGAATTTCGTTCACTGGCAAGCGCACTTTACCCTGATGCGCCCGGAAATTCGTAATATATTAATGATGGAGCAGTGGTTATGAAATTTATAGCACGTTTAATGAGTCACGGTTTTGCAATTGCACTGGTGCTGTTGCTGGCCATCGGATTTATATACCGGGGTGAATTGTTTCCCGACTGGGAACTCCCGGAATTCCTGGTGTTTGATTCAGCAAAAGATACCGGCGATGGCCGGCTGGCAGGAAAAATTGAGCCCGCACCGGTACAGCTTGACGGCATGCGACCGGCACTGGCTACAGGCAGCCGGGATGCCCCGACTGTCCGCACTGGCGATGTTTCCGCCACGGTACCGCCTGTCGACAGGGTGAGCGTACCCGATGCCGGTTTGCCCGCCGACAGCAGGCCGGCGATTGCCGCTGCGACTGCCGGGAGCGGAGTTGATGAAACGGATGATGCTGATGAAGCCGATGAAAGCGAAGCTGCTGCCCCTGAAGCAGCGGCCATGAGCGAGCCTGCCGGCGCTGAAGCAGACAGGCCATGCAAGCGAGCCTGCCGGTGCTGATGAAACAGACACAAGCGAGCCTGCCGGTGCTGATGCGATTGCAACCAGCGAGCCCGCTGTGATTAAGGCAGCTGAATCTGTCAAGGAAGTCGAGACAGAGATACCTGCTTCAGGGACCGGCGCTGCAGCGATGCCGTCCACTGCAGAATCAGCCAGCGCCGGGATGTCAGCAGCGATGGAAACAGCCAAAACGCCCGTTGCAGAAAGTCTGCAGGCACCTGTCGAGCAAGCAGCCATCACGGCCCCGGGTGCGGCGGTTGCGTTGACAAAGGCAACGGATACGGGACGTGCAGCAGTGGCGGAAGACGCCGCAGAGGCCGCGACCGATGCAAGCCGCTGCTATGGATTCGGCGACAGCGATTCCGGATGTCGGCACGCGCCCCGGGCTTCCAGGTGCTGATGTCGTGACGGCATATCCGCATGACACTGAAGAAATCGAAGAGGCCGCCGCAGGGCTTGCCCGGGACACGGCAGCCAAAAAAGCTATCGCGCCCGTGACAGCGGAGTCGGGTGCGGCTGCCGCAGCGGCTGCGAGCGGAACGGCTCCAGCCACCGTGGCCAGTGAAAACGGCGCGCCGGATTCAGGCCTGTCCCATGCACCTGTGGCGAGCCTTGATGATGCGTATGTCATTGACGCGATTCCCGCACAGGCCGAAGCGACAATGCGGGCACCCGTGCCGGCAACGCCTGTCGATGCAACGCTTTCTGCCCACCAGCTGCTGGCACTGGCACGGGAAGCCTACTGGATGCGTGATTACCAGGCGGCCGGGGACTACTACCAGCAGATGATCCTGCAGGACCCGAATAATCCCGATGGTTATGGAGAGCTTGCGAATATGTATTTCAGCCAGGGTGATTGGGAAGCGGCCGCTTCGGCCTATTACGAGGCCGGCTTGCGTCTTGTCGAGTCCGGTTTGCTGGCACCGGCCAGTGGGCTGGTTGACGTGATTCGCGGGCTGAACGGCCCCCAGGCAGATGCCCTCGAACACGAGATCGAGATGGCCCGGTCTGACTCAGAATAGTCATTACAAACATACAGTAACGAGGAGAGCGATATGTTTAAACTGATCTGGAACTTGCTGGCCTTGCTGGGTCTGGCGTTATTGGCGGGTGTGATCTGGCTGGCGGTCAGTCATGATTTCGGCCTGCAGAATATCAAGGACCTTAAAAACCTGTCGGAATTTGATGGCAAGGCCGGCCGAAGTCTACATGGAGATGTCCAAGCGTTTGCTTGCCTCGGGCAATGCGGCCGAGGCCACGGTCTGGAAGATCCCGGTTGCGGACGACCTGAGTGCGGAAGACGTTGAGCAAACGATGCGTTTTGTTGCCAACGAACACAATATTAAAAATGTCGGCGAGTTGCCGCTCTCTGCCCAGGTCGAGGCCATGACGGGTGAGAAAGCAACGCTTCTGGAAGATCTACATGTTTTGTGATCCTTTAATAGCTGCAAAGATGCTGGAATATTCAGGTGCATATTCAGCCTACCTGCCGTGCCGCGTCTCGGTCGTCGAGGACAAGAGCGGAAAACTCTGGATCTATTCATTGAATATGGACATGATGATCCACGGCGGCAGCACGCTTTCTCCAGACCTGTTTGAAGAGGCGAACAAGGTCAAGGATACGATTCTGGATATTATGAATCGCGGTGCCTCGGGAGATTTCTAGCAGGATCCTGAAAAGCAGCCGCATGGCGCACCGGGACTAAAAGTGGCTGAGAAGCCGCAGTTCCGGGGTGCCGGGCGGTGTGTTTCCTGGTTTTTATTCACACCCCGGCCTGGGCCTCGATCAGGATGTCGGTGGCGAAATTCGTCAGCGACTTGGTTATACTGTCCCGATCCCACACCAGAGAATCCCCCCGGAGGTCCCTGAATGACTGATTCTGAAGAAAACAATAAAGAGTTGCAGTGCGATGGAGACAGCATTGATATGTCCGGGGTATTCCCGTTTTAACGGGTTTATTACGCGACTTCCAACCCGCAGGAATCATTGATGTCTGGCGAAGCAAAAACCATCAAACAGCGGCTGAAAAGTCTTGAGTCGCATCTGAAAAAAGAAAACCCGGTGCTGGTGAGTGCCGTCCAGACCTACCGCCAGCTTGACCAGGTCGGCCGTTCACTGGGCCTGCTGAATTCGGAACAATCTTTCGCAACACAAATTTCCTGGTGGCCGATGATCTCGGTGCTGGGGACCTTTTCTGCCGGTAAATCCACCTTTATCAATCATTACCTGGGCGAGTCGATCCAAAGTACCGGCAACCAGGCGGTGGATGACAAGTTCACGGTGATCTGCTTTGGCGGCGAGCAGGGCTCACAGGCCCTGCCCGGGTCGGCACTTGACGCGGACCCGCGCTTCCCGTTCTACCAGATCAGCAACGAACTCGAGAAGGTGGCCGGCGGAGAAGGGCGGCGGGTCGACAGCTACCTGCAATTGAAGACGGTGCCCAGCGAGAAGGTGCGCGGGCGGATCATTATCGACTCTCCCGGATTCGATGCGGATTCGCAGCGCAATGCAACCCTGCGGCTCACCGACCACATTATCGATATCTCGGACCTGGTGCTGGTGTTCTTCGATGCGCGCCACCCCGAGCCCGGCGCCATGCGCGATACCCTGGCGCACCTGGTCGGCGACACCATCCACAGGCCGGATGCCACCAAGTTCGTCTATATCCTCAACCAGATGGATACCACGGCACGGGAAGACAACCCGGAAGAGGTGGTGGGCGCCTGGCAGCGGGCACTGGCACAGGAGGGCCTCACGGCCGGCCGTTTTTACTGCATCTACAACCCGAATGTCGCGGTGACCATCGAGGACGACGCCGTACGCAGCCGCTTCGAGTCCAAGCGCGATCGCGACCTCGGCGAGATACACAAACGCATTCAGGGCGTCGGTGTGGAAAGGGCCTACCGGATCACCGGTGCGCTGGAAAAACAGGCGCGCCACATTGAAGAGAAGACGGTACCGCGTCTGCGCGCCTACCGGGCCTGCTGGCGCAAGCTGGTCCTCTGGGGCGATGGTGTCATTGCCGCCGGCTACCTGGTGGCGGGCAGCGTGCTTGCCAGCCTGGCGGGTCTCAGGGACGGTTGGCAGCTGGTCAGCCCGGCGTGGTGGCAGGGCTCAACGAGTGATATCGCCTTGGCCGTGGCCACAGGCCTGGCCGCTGTTGTCCTGTTTGCCTACCTGCATTCCAGGATGCGCCGCTTTGCTGCCGGGCGGATCCTGAAACAGATCGATAAACACATCGTCCCGGGTACCGAACGCGGCCGCCTGCGCCAGGCTTTCCTGCATAACACCCGCGCCTGGCACAGTGTCTTCAGGAAGGCCCCGGTGGGCTGGAATAATCGTGCCCGTAAACGGCTGCACCGGGTAATTGCAGAGGCCAACCGCTTTGTGCAGAAATTGAATGACGGCTTCACGGACCCGTCCGGTGAACTTGCGCCACTTGAAACAGGCAAGCCGCCCCGGGACATGAATGCCGGCCGCGAAGCGAGTAAATCGGCTGTTAACGAATCGTCGCCTGACTGAATTTCTCTGCTCCCGGGCAGCCACTGGCACTTACCTTCCCTGTTGCACACTTACATGCTTGTTTGTGGCCGTCGTGCAACGACGATCCGCGGCGATTCTTAACGCCCGTGGGGGTGGAGGTGCGCCATTACCAGCGGGTCCTGGAACTGCAGGTTGTACAAAGCTGCGCGGGAAGTGCAACTATTGAGGGCGCGCTACCGATTGGCAAGTCAGCCCTGGTCAGTCTTATCGGGGGATACAGCGGCAGGTCGATGAGGGTATTTTCAACCCGGTCAGACCAATGAAGAGGCGGGGAATTAACAGGTGCACGGACACAGAAAAACCCTGGTTGCAGAAACCTGCAACCAGGGTGAATTCACAGAGACGTATTTTTAGTGATTCAGCTATGTTTCCTGCGTCGTGCAACACCGACCAGGCCGAGAAGACCGGAGCCGAACAGCCAGACTGCCGCAGGAACCGGAATGGTCGTCACAGCCGTTGCGCCACCCTTGGAACCTTTAAGCTTGATCTTGTTGGGGTCGTTTCCGAAGTCGCCGGCAACGTAGAAGCTCTCAGCTGTGGTGCAGAAGCTCCACACGGGGCAATCGATGTTGAATGTGCTCACACCGAACAGGTCATGACCCGAAGACCGGGCAGCGTGCCGGAGTAGTCAAAGAAGAACGCCGATTCATCGTACTCAGCCGTCACGAGGGTCACCTTTTTATTGGAAGTCCCCAGGGGGTCGATGCCGGTTATTTTAATTTTACCTTTTTTGACATCAACTTTTGACTTCTGGATAGTGATGCTGTTGCCTAACTGTGTACCGCCACCAAGTGAGACGTCATTGAGGGTGACCGCACCCTTGCTGCCCTTGGCCTTGTAGCTCATCTTGACACTGCCCTTGCTGCCCACCTTGTACTTGAAATCGCCGCCAGTGCTGAGGATATTGGTTGGCGTAACCGGGTTTGCACCGCCGATCTGGGTCCAGTCTGGAATATCTGATGGGGCTGCGGTTGCAGTACCAGCCAGTGCGAACAGGGCAAACATGGTGATCATTGGTTTAATTATGATTTTTAACATTTTACTTCCTCTCTAGATCTCTGTGTGATTGTTGGTGAATGTGTGAAGACAGATCATAGCGAAGTCTGCCTTTGCACGGTTAAATAAAAGCACAATCAGTGCCAACTTTATATATCATTGATTTTAAAGCGATATACCATCGTTGGGAGCAGTTACTCGAGTAACTGCCAGCCGCTTTGTAAGATATCCTGACACAGCTATATAGCTTGTCTAATACCATGACTTCATGCAACTTATATTCATAACAAGGGCTTAGCGGTATTCGGCCTCGCCCACAGGATTGTCTGGATTACTTTACAATATCGGTGGCCACTACAGGTTTCGCGTCCGCATTCATTATAAGATACTATTCTCATTGTAAACAAGGAGATATACAGAGGACGCTGATGCGAATGGAAAACAGGAAATCCTGCCGGTTAAACGGGCGTATGTACTCCGTGCGCCTGGGCCGATGTCATTCAGGATCAGGCCTTTGCAGGCAGAATCAGGCGTGAAGGAGGCAGCCCGGCAGAGCGTCGAGATCGCTGCTCGCCGATCGTCCCGACGACGCCCGGGCGATCCTCACGAGGGCCGTCAACACGGCCGTCGAGGCCCACCAGCACCAGCAGCGCGCCTCGGGGGAGCCCTACTACCTGCATGCGCTGGCGGTGGCCGCGATCCTCAACGGGCTGAAACTCGACCATGAAACAATCGCGGCTGCGATTTTGCATGATGTCGTCGAGGATACGACGCTTACCCTGAAGGAGATCGAGGACGGTTTTGGCCCGGTGATTGCCCGCCTGGTGGACGGCGTCACCAAAATGGACCGCATCGGTGAATTCCAGGACGCCGGCAAGGCCGGCCTCTATGAAGGCGGGCAGGCCGAGAGCCTGCGCAAGCTGCTGCTGGCCATGGCGGAAGATGTCCGCGTGGTGCTGATCAAGCTGGCCGACCGGCTGCACAACATGCGCACCCTGGAGCACCTGGACAAGGAACGGCAGCAGCGCATTGCCCGGGAGACCATGGAGATCTACGCGCCGCTGGCCAACCGTCTCGGTATCTGGCAGATCAAGTGGGAGCTGGAGGACCTGGCGTTGCGTTACCTGGAACCGGATGCCTACCAGAACCTGGTGGACCAGCTGCATGAAAGCCGGGAAGAGCGTGAACGTTACATCAACAAGGTCATCGATATTCTCGACAGCGGCCCTGAAAAAGGAGGGTATTCGGGCGGTGATCAGCGGCCGCCCCAAGCACATCAACAGCATCTGGAGAAAGATGCAGCGCAAGCACCTGGATTTTGACCAGATCTTCGACATGCGCGCGGTACGTATACTGGTAAAGGAGGAAAAGGACTGTTATGCCGCACTGGGTATCGTGCATGGCCTGTGGCGCCACATCCCGAAGGAGTTCGACGACTACATCGCCAACCCGAAGGACAACCTCTACCGCTCCCTGCATACGGCCGTCGTCGGGCCGGAAAACGCCACCCTGGAGATACAGATTCGCACCGAGGAAATGCACCGGCATGCCGAGCTGGGCGTCGCGGCCCACTGGCGCTACAAGGAAGGCAGCGGTTTTGATCCCGGCTACGAGGAAAAGATTGCCTGGCTGAGGCAGTTGCTTGAATGGAAGGACGAGGAGCACAGTGCCGGTGATTTTGTCGACCGGTTTCAAATCCGAGGCCTTCCTCGAGCGTATCTATGTCCTGACCCCGCAGGGCAGGATTATCGATTTGCCGCAGGGTGCAACGCCTCTGGATTTTGCCTATGCGGTCCATACCGAGGTTGGACATCGCTGTCGCGGTGCAAAGGTGAATGGCCGCATCGTGCCCTTGACCCGGGAATTGCAAAACGGCGAGCAGGTCGAGGTCCTGACCGCCCGCCACGGCGGGCCGAGCCGGGACTGGCTCAATACCCACCTGGGCTACCTGAAGACCTCCCGCGCGCGCTCGCGTGTCCGTGCCTGGTTCAAGCACCAGGACTACGAGCTCAATGTCAGTGCCGGCCGCGCGATTCTTGACCGGGAATACCATCGCCTTGGTATCAGCGGCTTGCCCATCGAGAAAATGGCAGGCCGGTTCAATTTCAAGCAGGTGGATGAATGGCTGGCAACGATCGGGCGGGGTGATATCACCACCGGCCAGCTTGCCAATGCCGCCAGCGAACTGGTGCCGCGCAGCGCCCCTGTGCAGCCGGAAAAGAAACGCAGCGAGGAAAAAGAAGCAGCCCAGCTCACCCGGCGGAATAAAGATTCTTGGTGTCGGCAACCTGTTGACAACCATCGCGCGGTGCTGCCGCCCGGTTCCGAATGACCCGATTGTCGGCTATATCACGCGCGGGCGTGGTGTCAGTATTCACCGCCAGGATTGCGGCAATGTGCTGAGGTTGCAGGGCGATGACCGGGACCGCCTGATCGAGGTGGAGTGGGGGGAGTCTTTCGAAGACACGTACCCGGTGGAGATATCGGTGCAGGCCTATGACCGCTCCGGCCTGCTCAGCGATATCACGGCCTTGCTGGCCAATGAAAAAATAAACCTGGGCGGCGTCAATACGGCAACCGACAAGCGCGACGGGATTGCCCGCATGCGGCTGACGCTGGAGATTTCCGACATCGGGCAACTGAGTCGTGTGCTTACCCTGATCGGCCAGTTGCCGAACGTGGTCGAGGCGCGCCGGGTGGTGTAAGGGGCAGCGCGCCTGTTTTTAAAATGGCGTCCCGGAGAGGATTTGAACCTCCGACCTAGCGCTTAGGAGGCGCTTGCTCTATCCAGCTGAGCTACCGGGACCCTGGTGCGGATAATCGAAAAGAGGCCAGACACGAGCCTGTCCAATGAAAAGTGGTGGAGCCGAGGAGGATCGAACTCCCGACCTCGTCATTGCGAACGACGCGCTCTCCCAGCTGAGCTACGGCCCCGTTACAGGTTTAATAGGTTTATTCCTGAAAAACCAGACGGCATTCTAACACCCTGTACAAAGAGCATTCTATATGAAGGATGAATCCGGATTTCGGGAAGAGAGTCTGCTCAGGCGACCCGTGCGTTGCCTGGCCCCGTCAGGGCTATTTCCAGGTCAATGAATTTGCTGGTTATCTGTTGAATGTCGACAATGTAGTTATCCTCATCCAGCCGGTTACGGATGGTATCAATCCGGCTTGTACTGATTTCCGGGATATCTGGCGGTTGAATAATCATAGGATGCTTGTACCGTTTTTGGTAAATTTTGCGGCTTGTTTGTCGGTGATTGTTGTTGGTACTGATCACAATTGATCTAGTAAAGGTATCGTCACCGCCGGGGGTGAGTTTAGGGTGATTTTGGGGTGTCGATCACAAAGCGGCGAAAAAATGGCGAAACCTGGTCTATCATTCAGATTGACAGACACCGGCAGGGTGATGCTGATGCCGGTTATTCAGCTGCAGGGTTCTGTCGAGCGGTATAAAACCCCTGGCGGGAAGCGATAAGGCGGGGGCACGGACGAGCAGGCCTGCCCGAAGGGGTGTATTTTCCGTCAGCCCGGATTGTTAACTTTTTACAATGAGATAGAAAGACCCGCAGGGTCGATGTAAAGTCCCGACATTACGTATTTGTTTGCCAGCAGTGATGTTTTGACAACCTTGCTTCGGGGTGGTTAACTTCAGCGGGATAGGCGAGTACAGAGATCGTTCATAAATAACTTTAATAATTCTCCGGTTTTTATAATAATCAGTCAAAATAACCACACCTTCAGGAATTCACATGCAAAGCGAACCCAAGGTCTTGATAATCGATTCAGATCCGGAGAAGGGAAAAGAACTGCAGGCCGTCCTCAAGTTCGTCAATTGTGCCCCGTTGCTGGTCAGTGATTGTGACCGCTGGAAAGAACGGGCCGGCGACTGTTCCGATTTTTTGACGGTCATGATCGGCTCGTGCGAAACAGACGCGAGGTTGTCGAAGATCGTCGGCGAAATTCATGATGTTGATGAAAATCTGCCGATATATTTACTCTCCGAGAAGGGCAAGGAACCAACGATTACCATCGACCCGGGCTCCTGCATTCTCGGACGTCTGGACGTTCCCCCGAATTACGCCCAGTTGACGAGTGCCCTGCACCAGGCCGAGGTCTACGTGGAGTCGCAGCAGTCCGAGGCCGTGCCCCATCGCCCGGTTGAGTTGTTCAGAAGCCTGGTTGGCAGCAGCCGCGCGGTTCAGGATGTCAGGAAAATGATCAAGCAGGTTGCTGAAAGCGATGCCAACGTGCTTATTCTGGGCGAGTCCGGAACCGGCAAGGAAGTCGTAGCCAGGAACCTCCATTATTATTCTGCCCGTCGCAACGGGCCTTTCGTGCCGGTCAACTGCGGCGCAATTCCGGGTGACTTGCTTGAGTCTGAACTCTTCGGCCACACCAAGGGCGCGTTTACCGGGGCGATTTCGGATCGTGAGGGCCGCTTCGAAATGGCCAACGGGGGCACCCTGTTTCTCGATGAAATCGGCGACATGACCTTGCAGATGCAGGTCAAGATATTGCGCGTCCTGCAGGAGCGTACTTTTGAACGCATCGGGTCGAATCAAACCATTACCACAGACGTGCGGATTATTGCAGCGACGCACAAAAACCTGGAGGAGGCGATCGCCGCGGGCGAATTTCGCGAGGACCTTTTTTACCGGCTGAACGTGTTCCCGATCGAGATGCCGCCGTTGCGTCAGCGGCTCGAGGATATTCCCCTGCTGACCAACGAACTGGTGCGCCGGATCGAGCACGAGAAGCGCGGCTCGGTGAGGTTTTCACCGGCCGCTATTTACGCGCTCTGCCAGTATAGCTGGCCCGGCAACGTCAGGGAGCTGGCCAACCTGATCGAGCGTCTCGCAATCCTGCATCCGTATGCCGTTGTTGACGCGGCCGATCTTCCGGAAAAATTCCGCAGCGACGATGGCGAGGTTTCCGAGCAAATGCTCGATGCCTTGATCGGTTCCCCGGTTACCTCGGAGGATCTTGATCCGCGTCTTCCCAGGGATGGCTTGAATCTGAAGGAGCACCTTGGATCCCTGGAAATCAGTTACATCAAGCAGGCCTTGTCGGAATCAGGTGGTGTGGTGGCGCATGCGGCCAAACGGCTGGGTATGCGCAGAACAACGCTGGTAGAAAAACTTCGCAAGTATGGTCTGCAGAGAAACTCGCAAGCGTCATAACCCTGACGACAACTATTTTGTAAACTTTTGTGTCGGACAACGTTAACCGGTTCCGGTTAATGTCATAAAGAAAGCGATTAATAGCATAGCATTCGCATGCTGGCGCGATAACAGATGAACTGTTGTCGATAAACAGACTTTCTCCCGAATCGTTGCTGTGGTAGATTCATTCGCAAAATATGACCGGGAGGGGGCTTTCCGGGAATAATAATTATTTCATTTGCTGATTACCCTGATCCGTCGTACTGACATACAGGCGACCGGGTCATTGTGTGTGTTCGAGTGCAGCTCCGATTGATGTCCCGGTGCTTGCGCAATCGTTTAATGAAAATCATAACCCGATTCAGGTCATGACAGAAAAAAAGAACAATCGTAATGCCAGTCCTGCATCAGTTGATGCGATAAACCGGCAGGGTGTTTACGCAAAAGAATATTACTATGTGTTTCGGTTATCGGCTGAAGATAACCGGATTTTCAACAGATATCGGGATCGTATTGCCCGTGCAGCCACCGGGTTTGCAGAGATATATTATGAATACCTGTTCGGAAACCCCGATATTGCCAACATATTGTATTCCTGCGAAAGAAAGGGGGGCGATATCGGCCAATGGGTTCGTGCGCAGCTGGCCTGCCTGTTTGATGTGTTTGTGCCGGAAAAAGATTCTGGCCATGAAAACACACTGGCAGGAGCGGGTGCGCAACACTTCGAGCAGGGTTTCAAGCCGGTCTGGATTATCGCTACCTATCATCTGTTTATCGATCATCTTAAAGGGCTGTTACCCGGTCTGAACCTCGCGCCGGATGACAGCCGGAAACTTGAATCTGTGCTGAACAGGTTGTTGCTTCGAAACCTTGGCCTGGTCATGGAGGGTTATTGGCAGGCAGCCGGGGAGTCTGTCGGCAGCGAACTGGCCCGTCTTGAAAAGGACCGGGGCAGGGCTGAAGAGTTGCTCGACAGTTTGCCCGGCCTGTTCTGGAGCGTGGACGTCAGGAAAAATAACGTGGTTTTCGCAAACCGGTCCTCGCAGGGCCTGTACGGGGAAGGCCTGGAGGCGCCATTACCCTGCTTGTCTGACACCTGCGAGGAAGATCGGCAGAAGCTGCTTACGGGCTGGACGAACGCTGTCGATGGAAGTACCGGTCATGTCGACGTGCGCATGTCGCTTGCCGGTGGAGAATTACACTGGTACCGGGTTGCGTTTTATCCGGTATGCAACCGTCTGGGTCGAACTGCAAAGATTCATTGCGTTGTAGAGGACATCCACCAGCTGACTGCTGAGCGCAGCGAATCTGAACGCCTCGCGACGACCGATAAGCTCACGCAATTACCGAACCGTGCACTCTGGATGAGTCATTTGAGCATGGCACTGGCAGTGTCCAGGCGCGTACCCGGTTCACAGCTTGTTGTGATAGTGCTGGATATCAATCAATTCAGGATGTACAGCGATACCCTTGGAGATGATGTTGGCGACATCCTTCTGCATGATGTTGCCAGGCGCCTGCATGCGCTTGTGCGCGAGTCAGATTTGCTGGCACGTCTGGGGGCTGATTGCTTCGGTATCATGTTGCAGCCTGCGAGTCATGCAAGGGCTGCGGCGGATCGTGTCATCACCCGGATTCTGGATGCAATGAACATACCTTTTCTCGTACGGGACAAACAGTTGTGTGTTGGCGTCACGCTTGGAATCAGCTGTTTTCCTGAAAATGGCATGAATGAGGAATCCCTGCTCGAGAATGCAGAAAATGCCCTGAAGCGTGCCAGGCGGGATGGTTTGCCTTATCAGTATTTTGCCCCGTTGACTGATGTCAGTCCGGTCGAACAGTTGCGTTTTTCCGGACAACTGCCTGCTGCGCTGGAAAACGACGAGTTTGAACTGTATTACCAGCCGCAGCTTGATATGCAGACCTCGCGTATCAACGCTGCCGAGGCCCTGTTGCGCTGGATTCACCCCCTGGAAGGCGTGCTAATGCCGCAAAGGATCATTCCTCTTGCAGAACAACTGGGATTGATAACGCAGTTAACTGACTGGGTGCTGCTCACGGCGTTGCTGCAGTGCAGGCAATGGTCGTTCGAGGGCACACCCGTGCCGGTATCCGTAAATCTTTCTGCGCAAACCTTTCACGATCCACGCTTGCTTGACAGAATACGCAAAGCAATAAACGAGGCAGGCGTTGATGGAGACTGTCTGGAAATAGAAATAACCGAAGCGACACTGATGCGGGATATTGATCATGCAGCGGAGGTATTGATGCAGTTGAGTGATTGCGGCGTATCGGTTGCGATTGACGATTTTGGCACCGGTTATTCCTCGCTTTCCCGTCTTGAAGCATCTGCCGATACACGCACTGAAGATTGACCAGTCATTCATAACGGACCCTGCCTCCGGTCAGCAGGATGTCGCCGTTGTGCGTTCAATTATCGACCTGGGACATAACCTCGGCTTCAAGGTCATAGCAGAAGGCGTGGAAAACAGTTCCTCCTGGGATATGCTCGACAGTCTCGGCTGTGATGCAGCCCAGGGATTTCATATGTGCAAACCCTTGCCGGACGAGCATTTCTCAAGCTGGTTAGCCGCTGCCCGCGCTTCCGGCTGAAGTACCCGCCCCGCTGAAGTGTCACTTCAGCATCGCCCGGGGCGGCTGACCCTGCTGTCTGTTGCCCCGGCATTCCGTCCGCCAACCTCCTGCATAAAAGCGCCGGATCCCTGGCATTCATTCCGGTTCGTCAAGTATATGACGCACTATCACCTTACCCCGCCTGCTGATCAATTTCTAATATATTATTTAAATACAATTACTTGGCGATTTTTTTCGGACTTTTTTCATGGCTGAAAAAATCTGGTATGCAATTTGCTTGATAGGTAGGTACGCACAAATACGTAACCACATAAACAGGAAAAGTCATGAGCAAACGTCGCGCACTGCAAACAACCGGGGAACATTCACATGCCACAGTCTGAAGTCAAGCTGGGTGGCTGCGAGGCAGCAACACAAGCCACGGACAAGCGGCCGGTGCAGGTAATTGCCGTGACCGGCGGCAAGGGCGGCATCGGCAAGACCAACATTGCCGTCAACCTTGCATTGGCGCTGGCGGCTGAAGGGCATCGCACCATGTTGCTGGATGCCGATCTTGGCATGGCAAACGTTGACGTGTTGCTTGGCCTGGATGCGCACATAACCCTGCTCGATGTCCTTAGCGGCGAATGCCTGCTGGAAGATGTCATTCTTGATGGCACGGATAACCTGATGATTATTCCAGCGGCATCGGGTATCAGGCAACTGGCGAATGTCGGCATCAATGAATGTGCCGGACTTGTTCGCGCATTCAGTGATCTGAGAGAGCCTGTTGATACCCTGGTGATCGATACGGCTACCGGAATTTCCGATGTCGTCACCAGTTTTTGCAGTGCTGCGACCGAAGTCCTGGTGGTCGTCTGCAATGAGCCGGCTTCGCTCAGGGATAGCGCGGCACAGATCCATATGTTGTCATCGGAGTTCGGAATTTCGCGTTTCCGGATACTGGCCAGCATGGTCAGGACCGCCGCCGAAGGCGAAGAAACATTCAGGTCATTGCAGCGCCTGACTTCGACAAATCACAATATCATTTGTTCCTATACCGGTTTTATTCCTTTCGATGAGAATCTCCGCAATGCTGTTTCGCAGCATCAGGCAGTTGTTGCTGCCTTTCCGCGCAGCCGCGCTGCAATGGCACTCAAGAGTCTGGCCAGGCGGGTACTTGCATGGCCACGGCCTGACCGTGCAGGCGGACACCTGGAATTTTTTGTAGAACGTCTTATTCAAAATGAAGATATAAACGTGGAGGTGTTGTCATGAAATCCAATACAGCGAAACAGGCTGGTGAATTTAGAGCGAATAACGACCTTGTCGAAAGCCATGCAACACTTGTCAAGCGTATTGCCTATCACTTGATGAGCCGTTTGCCGGCCAGCGTGCAGGTAGATGACCTGATCCAGGCTGGCATGATCGGCCTGATAGAGGCATCGAGAAAGTTTGATCCGGAACAGGGGGCAAGTTTCCAGACCTATGCCGGAATCAGGATTCGCGGTGCCATGCTTGACGAAATACGGCGCACCGACTGGACGCCGCGTTCCGTGCATCGCAAGGCGCGCGAGGTTGCAGAGGCTGTACGCAAGATCGAGAACGAGAAGGGTCGCGATGCGCGAGACGTGGAGGTTGCTGAAGCCATGGGCCTTGAACTGGAGGATTATCACAAGATCCTGCAGGATGCGACAGGATGCCGGATATTCAGTTTTGAAGATCCCGGGAACGCCGGCGAGGAAGGTTATGCCAGCAACAGCCGCGAGCTGAACCAGCCGCTGGATACCCTGCAGAATGAAGATTTCAAGGAGGGTCTGGCCGAGGCCATCAAGGGTTTGCCTGAGCGTGAGCGCCTGGTAATGGCCCTCTACTATGACGAAGAACTCAACCTGCGTGAGATCGGTGACATACTCGGTGTGAGCGAATCAAGGGTGTGCCAGATTCACGGCCAGGCATTGATTCGTTTGCGTGCACGCATGGAGAACTGGCTGGTCGAATAACGAGCGAAAAACGATGAGCCTGATATCTCCCGTCAAGCATGACGAGCATCCTGGAAGGTGCTGGTATACGCGGCGTGACGGAGTAATGCGCGGGCCATTTACGGCTGAAAATATCTCCAGCTATCTATTACTCGGGCGTATACGCCTGGATGACGAGCTCAGCCAGGACCGTGAGAACTGGTCTGTTGCACGGCGTCTTGCCAGCCTGCTGCCGGCCGAACTGGCAGGTCAATCCGGCCGGGATGACTATGAGCGGCTGGTGATTGCTCATATGAAGGCGGATGAGCGCCGCAATGACCGTCGCAGTACTAATGACAAGCATCACCTGAAATCCCATGGAGAACGCAGAACAACACCGAACCGTCGTGGTAAAGATGCCAATACCCTGTTAAGCCACTACCTGTTTGCCGGTGCCATGTCATCCGAAAGCAAGCGACCGGATTCAAGACGCTTGCGGGTCCTGTTGTTGATGATGTTGCTGGCAAGCGTTATGTTTGCCTGGCTGAGTCCTGCTCAGCAATAAATCAACTGTCCTTCGAATTTCTTATTTCCGCAACGGCGCCAGCAAACGATTCGGTCGTGTAGCGCCAGACCTCCAGCGTATCCGACCAGTAGTCGGCCGGTAACCCGGCTTTTTGCTTGAGTTGCCCAAGAAACGCCGCAGGTTGCGGTAGTGACTCCCAGACAGCAGGCAAAAACGTTGCCCTGGCATTGCCGTCATGCAGAACCAGGCCGTCCACGCCGGGGCGCAGCATGTCAAGCAATGCCTGCTGTGAATCAAATACGAGCGCTTCCCTGGGTCCGAGTATGGAAATTCCGATTTCCAGGGAGTCCAGTTCCTCGCTTGCCAGTTTATCAAAACGCGGATCGCGGAATGCCGCTGCAAAGGCATTGGCGGCAACATCGTCAACCAGGCGCCTGTGTGCCTCAAGCGTGCCGATACAGCCACGCAGCGCACCTTGTTTTTTCAGGGTAACGAAGCTGGCACCTGGTTTATCGAGAGCCCCGATGCTTGCACGGCTGTCGCCGCTTGCCGGTTTGCCTGATCCCAGGCCGGATTCAATTGATTCCAACGCCACCTGCAGCAGGCCCATTTGTTCTTCAGGTGTGCAGGTCATGCTACTGGTTGATTACCCAGGTGCCGTAACCGACCACCTGGTCGCGCGGGCCGGCGGTGTCGCCCGAATTGCGCAGGTCGATTGTCTGCGCAGCAAGTCCATGCTCCCTGGCATAGAGCAGCAGGCCATTGACGGGATTACGGCCGCAGGCATGGTCATAGCCGATATTTTCCAGCGCCAGGTTTTCGATGGCATGTGCTGTCATTTTGTCGAGTTTTACCGCTGTGTCGTAGTCATGGTAATGGCTCAGGTCAGAACTGATAATGATCAGTGTCCCGGGGCTGTCCCAGAAATGCCCGATAATCTCGCTCACCTCCGCGGGTGAGGCGTCCCCGACCACCAGCGGTACCAGGGTGAAATCATGCAGGGTGGCCTGCAGGAAGGGGAGGTGTACTTCCAGGCTGTGTTCCTGGCGGTGTGCCTCCTCACTGAGATGGACCTGCGGCAGGGCGAGCAGCTCCCGGATCGCGGGCTTGTCCAGGGATATGATGCCCAGCGGGGTTCTGAAGCCGTCGGCGTCGGGCACTGCCAGCCCCCTGAATGCGAGCCGGTGAGCGGGTCCGAGCAGGATTACCCGGTTGATGCGATCGGCTGCCTGCAGCAGGCGGGCGTAACCACTGGCTGCTACCGGGCCTGAGTAAATATAACCGGCATGCGGTACGATCATTGCCTTCGGGGCAGGCCCGCCTGCAGCGGCCTGCGCCAGGTAGCCTTGCAGCATTGACCTTAACTCCAGCGGGTTGGCTGGATAAAAGCTGCCAGCTACCGCAGGCTCCCTGATAGTTTCCATGATGGCATCTCCGGCAGTGATTTCACGACAGTCCTGTTTAACAGATAGGCGCTACAGCCGGTATTTGCAAGGCCTGTAAAGCGCAGCCACCCGCCCGGGGTCCGTCAGCCGGTCTGCAATTGCAATACGAGACCACCCAGTGGCGGCAAGGAGAGTGACAGCGAGCAGGGTTTGTTGTTCCAGGGCACGTCCTCGGTGCTTACCTGGCCGATATTGCCGACATCGGAGCCGCCGTAAAAATCGGAGTCCGAATTGAGCAGTTCAGTATACTGGCCTGCCACAGGTACCCCGACCCGGTAGGCATGGCGTGGTACCGGTGTATAGTTGAGTACCACGATGACAATATTGTCGCCGTCGCGGCGCAGGTAAGAAAGAATCGAAAGCTCGGAGGCATTGCCGTCGATCCATTCAAAACCTTCCGGGGTGAAATCAAACCGGTGCAGCGCTGAATAATCGCGATAGATGCGGTTCAGGTCGCTGACGAGTTTCTGCACGCCCCGGTGGCCTTCATATTCCAGCAGGTGCCATTCCACGCTGGCATCGAAATTCCATTCGTTTCCCTGGGCAATCTCGTCCCCCATGAACAGCAGTTTCTTGCCCGGGAAGGTAAACATGTAGGTATACAAAAGTCGCAGGTTGGCAAAGCGCTGCCAGTCATCCCCGGTCTGCTTGTAGAGCATGGAACCTTTCCCGTGTACGACTTCGTCATGTGAAAAAGGCAGTACAAAATTTTCTGTATATGCATACAGCAGGCCGAATGTCAGGTCATTGTGATGGTATTTCCGGTGTACGGGTTCATGTTGCATGTAGCGTATGGAATCATGCATCCAGCCCATGTTCCATTTCATGCTGAAGCCCAGACCGCCATGATCAACCGGCCGGCTGACGCCGGGCCAGGCGGTGGATTCTTCCGCGATGATCAGGGTCCCGGGATACTCGGCATGGGTGACGGTATTGAGCTCGCGCAGAAAGTGAACGGCTTCAAGGTTTTCGCGACCACCATGGATGTTGGGAAGCCACTCACCGGACTTGCGTGAATAGTCATGATAGAGCATGGAGGCAACCGCGTCGACGCGCAGGCCATCGATATGAAACTCCTCCAGCCAGTAAATCGCACTGGAAAGCAGGAAATTCCTGACCTCGTTGCGGCCGTAGTTGTAGATCAGTGTGCCCCAGTCCAGGTGTTCACCGCGACGCGGGTCGGCATGTTCATACAATGCCGTGCCATCGAAGCTGGCCAGCGCATGTGCGTCTCTTGGAAAGTGCGCCGGTGCCCAGTCCAGCAGGACACCGATGTTGTTTTGATGGCAGTAATCAACGAAGAAACGGAAATCATCCGGGTTGCCGAAACGGCTGGTCGCTGCAAAGTAGCCGGTCGTCTGGTAGCCCCAGGAAGCATCGAGCGGATGCTCGGTAACCGGCAACAATTCGATGTGAGTGAAGCCGGTCTGTTTCACATGCTCGACCAGCTCGATCGCAAGGGTGCGGTAATCGAGGAAGTCGCCATGCTGATCACGTTTCCATGAGCCGAGATGCACCTCGTAAATAGAAATCGGTATGTGCTGCCAGTCCGAATCGGGACGTTGTTGCATCCAGCTGCTGTCTTTCCAGTGATAAGGCCTGTTTTCCGGGATGCGTGCAGCATTGGCAGGGCGCAGCTCGAAGTGTTGGCCATAGGGATCGGTTTTCAGCAGAATCCTGCCATGCGGGCGGGTACGAATCTCGTATTTATAGGGTTGACCGGCACCCAGCCCGGGAATGAAAAGTTGCCAGACACCGCCTCCGCCACTGACCCGCATCGGGTGACAGCGGCCATCCCAGCTATTGAAATCACCGACCACGCTGACACGTTCCGCCGAGGGCGCCCAGACGCTGAAGCGGACACCGTTGATGCCGTCAATCTGCTCCTTGTGCGCGCCAAGCACGCGGTAAATATGCCAGTGCCGTCCTTCTCCAAACAGGTGCAGGTCGAATTCCGAGAGTTGCGCCGGGAAACAGTAAGGGTCATAGGCCACGTGCTCGGCCCCGTAGCGGTCACACCAGATCAGCCGGTAATGGTTCGGCACCTGCCCGGCGGGGCCATGCCACTCAAACAGATCGGTATTGCCGACACGTTTCAGAGAGGCCCCGTTTTCTGCGATTCGCACCCAGGCGGCGCCGGGGATAAAAACCCGCACCAGGTCCTTTTCAGCATAGCCGTGTTTTCCGAGCAGGGTAAACGGGTCATGGTGGCGTGCTTCGAGCAGCCGGATTATCTCCGGGGAGTGTCCGGATGATGGAGAATTGGCTGTATCAGAATCCTGCATGAATCAATATTTCCTGAGTGTCGCTGTCGGGTATTCGGGCAATCAGCCGGTATCGCGAGGTAACTATACAGTCAATGGACTTGCCCATACAATAACGTCCTTGCCCGAACCCATTGAACAGGATGTTTTGATGCCACTCACTCAAGATATGCGCTTTGTCAGCCGTATTACCCGCAATACGCTGGCGCTGATTCTCGCTGGCGGGCGCGGTTCGCGCCTGCAGCAATTAACGCTGTGGCGGGCCAAGCCCGCGGTCCCCTTCGGCGGGAAATTCCGGATTATTGATTTTCCCTTATCCAACTGCCTGAATTCCGGTATTCGCATGATCGGGGTATTGACACAGTACAAGGCGCATTCACTGATCCAGCACATCCAGCACGGCTGGAGTTTTCTGCGCGGAGAATTCAAGGAATTCATCGAGCTGCTGCCGGCACAACAACGCATTCAGGATTCCTGGTATGCCGGAACGGCCGATGCGGTCTACCAGAACCTCGATATCATCCGCACCCACAAGCCGGACTATGTGCTGATACTGGCAGGTGATCATGTCTACAAGATGGACTACGGGACCATGATTGCCAAGCATGTGGAATCGAAAGCGGACCTGACAGTCAGTTGCATCGAGGTGCCACTGGAAACTGCCAGGGCATTCGGTGTCATGTCTGTCGACGAGGAGGGGCGGGTATTAAGTTTCAAGGAGAAACCGGAGCAGCCTGATCCAATACCCGGTCAGCCGGGCACGGCGCTGGCCTCGATGGGCATTTATGTCTTCAACACGGCCTTCCTCTACGAGCAGTTGATCAGGGATGCAGATGAATCCTATTCAACCCATGACTTCGGCAAAGACATCATTCCGCGCCTTGTAGAGAAGTACCGGGTGATGACTTACTTCTTCAGGGATACCCATGATACGCAATCTGCCTACTGGCGTGATGTGGGAACCATCGACTCCTTCTGGGCTGCCAACCTCGAGCTGATCGGGGTTCTCCCGGAACTGAACCTGTACGATGAAAACTGGCCAATCTGGACCTACCAGGAACAATTGCCTCCTGCCAAGTTTATTTTCGACGATGAAAAGCGGCGCGGCATGGCACTGGATTCAATGGTCTCTGGCGGTTGCGTCATCTCCGGCGCCACGGTTCGACATTCCCTGTTGTTTTCCAATGTCAGGGTAAATTCCTACTCGGAACTGGAGGATGTGGTTGCCTTGCCGAATGTGCGCATCGGGCGTGACTGCCATATTACCCGGGCAATCATCGACAAGGGCTGCGTGCTGCCTGCCGGTACCGTCATCGGCGAGGATCCCGAGTCCGATGCAGAGCGGTTTTATGTCAGCCCGGGCGGGGTTGTACTGGTGACGCCCGAGATGCTGGACCAGGAACTTCACCATGTCAGGTAAGCAGTCGCTGAATGTTGTCATTTGCTGGCATATGCACCAGCCACAATATTGTGACCAGATCAGCGGCATTTATCAGCTGCCGTGGTCCTACCTGCATGCCACCAAGGATTACATCGATATGGCGGCACATCTTGAAGCCGTACCGGGTGCCCGGGCGGTGGTTAATTTTGCACCCATATTGCTGGAGCAGCTGTCAGACTATGCCGGCCAGATCAACGGCTTTCTCTCTGAAAACAAGGCCATTCGCGATCCGTTGCTGAGTGCGCTGGCATGCCCGGTATTACCTAGCGGAAAAAATCACAGGATGGGCCTGATCAGTGCCTGCCTGAAGGCAAATGAACTGCGTTCCATCAAGCGTTTTTCAGCCTACCAGAGCCTGGCGGAAATGGCCGGCTGGTTCAGCCGGCATCCCACCGGCATGCTCTATGTCGGTGACCAGTTCATTATTGATTTGCTGGTCTGGTACCACCTGGCCTGGATGGGGGAAACGGTTCGCCGCAATAACGCCCTGGTGGAAACATTGATGGAGAAGGGCAATGGCTTCACCATCCATGATCGCCGCCAGCTGCTGAAACTCATCGGCGAACTGCTCTCCAGCGTGATCGACGGCTACCGGACGCTGCTTGAACGTGGCCAGGTGGAGCTGTCCATGTCACCTTATGCCCATCCGATCATTCCCCTGATGCTGGATCTCGAGACCGCGCGGGATGCCATGCCGGATATAACCATGCCCCGCCTGCAGGCCTATCCCGGTGGTGAGGAACGCGCCCGCTGGCATATTGAAGAGGGTATTGCCACGTTCGAGGAGTACTTCGGGGCCCGACCGGCCGGCTGCTGGCCCTCGGAAGGCAGTGTCAGCAAGGCGACCCTGGCCCTGCTGGAGGAATACGGCTTTACATGGGCAGCCAGTGGCGAATCGGTATTTCGCCACAGTATGGCCAACCCGGCGAATGTGTCCCTGAAGGAGGCCAGCCTGTACCAGCCATTCAGGGTAGAAGGCGGAAAAACGGCCTGTTTTTTCCGCGATGACGGCCTCTCCGATCTTATCGGGTTTACCTATTCCGACTGGCATGCCGATGATGCCGTCGCCAACCTGATCCAGCATCTTGATAATATTGCCGAGGCTTGCCGCGGGCAGACGCATCCGCTGGTTTCGATAATCCTCGATGGTGAAAATGCCTGGGAACATTTTCCGGAAAACGGGTTCCACTTTCTGAATACGCTCTACAAAAGACTCTCCGAGCATCCTGATCTGAATATGACCACCTACTCTGAATACCTCGAGAATCATAAAAAGCTGCCTGCTATCAAAAAACTGGTCAGCGGCAGCTGGGTATACGGTACGTTCTCTACCTGGATCGGTGACCCGGACAAAAACCGTGGCTGGGAGATGCTGGGCGACGCGAAGCAGGTCTTTGACCAGGTCATGTCCGCAGGCAGTCTGGATAGCGAACAGATGCTTGCTGCCCAGCACCAGTTATCCATTTGTGAAGGCTCCGACTGGTTCTGGTGGTTTGGCGACTACAACTCTGCGGACACGGTGAGTGACTTCGAGCGACTCTTTCGCGTGCACCTGTCCAACCTCTACAGCATGCTCGGCAGGGAGCCCCCGGAATATCTGAGCCATGTCTTTGCCCACGGCAGCGGCGCACCGGTCGATGGTGGCGCAATGCGCAAGGGAAAGTTTACAGGTTGATACGGACAGCCCGGCACATCCCACTTGCATAAATATCTGACAGAGCGTCGCGCCGGGGTGTTGTTGCATCCGTCATCCCTGCCGGGGGCGCATGACACGGGCGGTTCGGGAAATGAAGCGCGTCGCTTCATCGATTTTTTACAGGATTCGGGATTCAGCGTCTGGCAGACACTGCCGCTGGGTCCGACCCACGCCGATCATTCTCCCTACCAGTGCCTGTCTGTACACGCCGGCAACACCAGCTTCATCAACCTGGATGAGCTGGTCGTGCGTGGCTGGCTGAAGCCCTCGCTGCGCCACACCTTGTCCCTGCAGGACTGCCTGATCGAAGCTCATGCAGAATTTGTGAATGCTGCGCAAGCTTCTGAAAAAAAAGATTATCTTGAATTCAAGCAGACCCACGGCTACTGGTTGTCTGACTATGCCGCTTACCAGGCAATCCGGCAGACACACCAGCACAGATCCTGGTTTGAGTGGGAGCCGGCGCTGCGCGACCGGGAACCACGGGCGTTGGGCGAATTCAGCGAGCGCCACGCCGGCCTGATCGAGCAGGCCTGTTTTGAACAATACCTGTTTTTTTCACAATGGTATGCCTTGCGGGCCTACGCGAATGAACGCGGTGTCCTGCTGTTCGGGGATATGCCGATATACGTGGCCCACGACAGTGCTGATGTCTGGGCCAACCGTGACCTGTTTACGATAGACGAGGCCGGCGCGAGCGATGTGGTTGCCGGTGTGCCACCGGATTATTTCTCGGTGACCGGTCAGCGCTGGGGCAATCCCCTGTACAGGTGGGATGTGCTCAAGCAGCGTAATTATGGCTGGTGGGTGGACCGGTTTCGTACCCAGCTGGACCTGTTCGATATTATCCGCCTGGATCATTTCCGGGGTTTTGAAAAATACTGGGAGATCCCGGCAGCGTCAGAGACGGCGGTTAACGGGCGCTGGGTGGACGGTCCCGGTGAAGACCTGCTCAATGCGCTTGTGCAGGAATTCGGCGAGCTGCCGCTGGTGGCGGAAGATCTTGGTGTTATCACCCCGGAGGTGGATGCATTGCGCCTGCAGTACGGATTTCCCGGAATGAAGATTCTGCAATTTGCATTTGAAAGCGGGCCGGATAATCCATACCTGCCGAAAAATCACGAGCCCCTGTCCGTGGTCTACACGGGCACGCATGACAACGATACGACACTCGGATGGTATGCAAGCGCCAGCAGCGAACTGCAGCGGCTCGTGCATGAATACCTGGGAACCACGGAAGATGACATGCCGTGGCCGTTAATCAGGGCGGCGCTGGAATCAAAAGCCGTGCTTGCAATCATCCCCTTGCAGGACTTGCTTGCACTGGGCAGCGAACACCGTATGAATACACCGGGCAGTCTCGGCGGCAACTGGCGCTGGCGGTTCGACTGGAGCCAGGTCCCGGAGACGCTGCCCGAACGCTTGCGAGCGCTGGTTAAACAAGCTGGCCGGTGTAGCTGAGCACCAGTCTATAGCCAGATGATGCGACCTGTCTCGAAAGGGTGACTCAACAACGGGTGGCTCGGGTAGAGACGCAGTTTGTAGAATTGCAGGCCGGTCAGTGGCGGTTCCAGGTCCAGCTCGAACAAGGCCTCGCCTTCTTTATTGGCACCACTGCTTTGCAGTTGTATTTTATTGTGCACGATGAACTTTTCGTGTGCGGATTCTGTGCCGACCAGGCATTCCAGGACTACATCAGATGCCGTTAATTCCCCGAGGCTTGCCGCCACTCCCAATTTGAGGCTTTGTCCGGCTGTCAGGGAATTGCCTGATTTGTCTATGCGGCGCAGTTTTACCGAGTCCCAGGAGCGGTTTATTCTGGCCTTCCATTCAGCCAGTTTCTGTGCACCGCTTGAATTGTTTTCACGCAGGCGTTTGTTTTGACGGCTTGCCGGACCATAGCAGTTGGTAACGTAGTCCCTGACCATCCTTTGGGCATTGAAGTCAGGGATGCTTGATTTCATGGATGCTTTTGACATCCTCACCCAGTCTTCAGAATAACCCTGGCCATCGCGGTTGTAGTATTGCGGGATTACCTTGTTTTCCAGCAAGTCCAGTAATTCGGTGGCTTCTTCATGATTGCGGTAGCCCGCGTCGAAGTGGGGTTCATGCGGGGTGATGGCCCAGCCGTTTTCGCCATTATATCCTTCAGCCCACCAGCCATCGAGGACGCTGAGGTTTATGACGCCGTTCATTGCGGCCTTTTGTCCGGATGTGCCGCTGGCCTCGAGTGGATATTCCGGGGTGTTCAGCCAGACATCCACGCCGGTAACCAGCTTGCGTCCCAGTGCCAGGTCATAGCCTTCAAGCAACAGGATATGCCCGATGAACTCAGGTTTCAGGGAGAACTCGTGAATGGTGCGGATCAGTTCCTGCCCCGGTAAATCACTGGGGTGTGCCTTGCCTGCAAAGATCAATAGTACCGGCCGTTCCGGGTTCGTCAGCAGG
Organism: uncultured Gammaproteobacteria bacterium; assembly: GCA_963827755.1. Lineage (GTDB taxonomy): Bacteria > Pseudomonadota > Gammaproteobacteria > UBA9214 > UBA9214 > UBA9214. Next base: position 133,637 of record CAWHCQ010000012.1, on the reverse strand, counting down.
CGGCTGAGTCGTTGCGGATCGGAGAACAGCAGGGTTGCACGTTTATAGGTGGCAAACCTGCGGGCAAAGCCAACCGTCAGAATGTCGCTGTTACCGGGTGCCAGGTTCGTTGTTAACTTGTCCATCAGCGCTTCGCTGCAGCCGTTACGGCGATACTGCAGCAGGGCACGGTGCAGTACATTTTCAAACAGCTCGGTTTTCAGCTGACTGGCGCAGACTCCAGTAGCTGTGATCGGGTATTTCGTCTATTCGTTCCCAGTATTCCCGGTTCAGCAATTCATCACGCCAGGCACGGCCAAAGCGCATGTCATAAAGGTTTGACCACTCACGCGCGAGGAACGTCTGCAGGTGTACGCCATTGGTGACATAGCTGATGGGGTTTTCCCTGTGCGGCACCTCGGGCCAGATGTAGTGTTCCATTTCCGAGGCCACGCCGCCATGGATGCGGCTGACGCCATTATGAAAACGTGATCCGCGCAGTGCGAATGCCGTCTGGTTGAACCCGCCATGGGAATCCGGTGTGGTGCCGAGGGCCAGAAATTGCTGCATATCAATGCCCAGTTCATTGATATAGTCGCGGAAGTAGCTGGAGATCAGGCCGTGCTCAAAGATGTCATGGCCGGCCGCGACGGGTGTGTGCGTGGTGAACACCGTACCGGAGGCGATGAGTTCCAGCGCCTGTGAAAAATTCCGGCCTTTTTGTACATATTCCCGGCAGCGTTCCAGAATCTGGAAGGCGGAATGGCCTTCGTTGATATGCCACACGGTTGGTTCGATGCCCAGGGTGCGTAATGCCCGTACCCCGCCGATTCCAAGCACGATTTCCTGCTGGATGCGTGTGGTCTTGTCGCCACCGTAAAGCTGGTGGGTAATAATGCGATCATGTTCCTGGTTTTCTTTCAGGTCACTGTCGAGCAAGTACAGTTTTATGTGGCCGGCACGTGCTTCCCAGACGTGCAGAAAAACCTTCCGGCCCGGAAAATCAATCGAAATAACCAGCGGCTTGCCATCCTTGTCGACGCTCTGGCTTACCGGTAACTGGTGAAAGTCAGACGGGGTGTAGTGTGAAATCTGGTTGCCGTGCTCATCGATTCTCTGGATGAAGTAACCCTGGCGGTAGAGAATGCCCACGGCAATGAACGGGATGCACAGGTCGCTGGCAGCCTTGCAATGGTCGCCGGCAAGAATTCCCAGCCCACCGGAATAAATCGGCAGGCTTTCATGAAAGCCGAATTCGGCACAGAAATAGGCGATCAGGTCAGAATCGGCGCTGATGTGTTCCTCAAGCCCCGGGTGCATGCTCTGTTCCTGATAGGTGTCGTAGGCGGACAGCACGCGCTGAAAGTCTTCCATGAAGACCCGGTCTTCGACGGCTGCTTCGAGACGCTGTTGCGAGATCCGCCGTAAAAACGTTTTCGGATTGTGGCCGCAGCTTCCCCACAGGTCTTTGTCAAGCCGCGTGAACAGCCGCCTGACTTGCCGGTCCCAGCTGTATAAAAGATCGCTGGCAAGTTCCTCGAGGCGTTTCAGCGCTGCGGGGATAATGGGCTGGACTTCAAGTACAAAACGGGTGCCTGGCATGTACAAACCTTTCTAGCAGTTAGGGGTAGGGTGTTCACGCATCGTGCGGGCCTTCAGTTTCGGCCGCTTGCTTTTCGATAAATCATATTCCTGATGGTGCCGAGGGCGAGAATCGAACTCGCACGACCAAAGGCCACCTGATTTTGAGTCAGGCGCGTCTACCAATTCCGCCACCCCGGCAATCAGAGCCTGCCTAGTATAAAGATTCCCGGCTACCGGGCAAGCAGTCTCACTGAGGTTTTTCCGGGCCCTGTGCTACCATCGCGCGCCATGCAGCGCAGTGATTTTCAGTACCATCTCCCGGAAACACAGATTGCATCCCGTCCGGGCAGGCAGCGCAGCGCCAGCCGCCTTTTGTATATTGATCCTGGTCGTGACGAACTCCGCGATGCCCTTTTTCAGGATTTCCCCGGCATGCTGATGCCCGGGGATTTGCTGGTCTTCAATGACACGCGTGTGATACCGGCGCGCCTGCAGGGGATCAAGGAATCCGGCGGCAGGATAGAGGTGCTGGTAGAGCGTATTACCGGCAGGCATGAGGTGCTCGCGCAGGTACGAGCCAGCAAATCACCGGGGCCGGGTACCCGCCTGATACTTGAAGACGCCCTCACGGTCGAGGTCAAAGGCCGTGATGCCGACCTGTTCCGGCTTGAATTTCCGCCGGGGCAAACGGTCATGGAGCAGTTGCAGGCGTATGGCCATGTGCCGTTGCCCCCGTACATAAAGCGGGCGGATGAACCCGTCGACCATGAACGTTATCAGACCATTTATGCCCGGGTACCCGGGGCGGTCGCGGCGCCGACTGCCGGCCTGCATTTTGATGCCGGACATAATGCAGCAACTCGCTGCGCGTGACATCGATACGGCCTTCGTTACCCTGCATGTCGGCGCGGGAACCTTTCAGCCGGTGCGGGTTGAGGACCTGGCCGACCATGTCATGCATTACGAATACTATGAGGTAAGTGAAGCGACCAGTAGCAGGATTGAAGAAACCCGCAGAAATGGCGGGCGCGTGGTTGCCGTTGGCACGACCGTGGTTCGCAGTCTCGAGTCTGCGGTCACAAGACGGGGTAGTGAAAGCCGGCCGGGGAGAAACCAATCTGTTTATCACCCCCGGCTATCAATTTCAGTGTGTTGATGCGCTGTTAACCAATTTTCATCTGCCGGAGTCGACCTTGCTGATGCTGGTGTCGGCCTTTGCAGGCTATGAAACGACAATGTCGGCCTACCGGCACGCCATTGAGGCCGGATACCGTTTTTACAGTTATGGCGATGCGATGTTTATCAACCGCCGTGCGGCTGATTAGGACTGGCCGGCGATCATGAAATTTGAAATATCACATACCGATGGCAAGGCCCGTCGTGGCCGAATGACATTTGCACGGGGCATTGTCGATACCCCGGCGTTCATGCCGGTAGGGACCTATGGAACGGTCAAGGCAATGACCCCTGAAGAGGTGCAGCTCAGCGGCGCCCAAATAATTCTCGGCAATACCTTCCACCTGATGTTGCGACCGGGCACTGAAATTATCAGGCAGCATGGCAGCCTGCATGACTTCATGCACTGGCAGGGTCCTGTCCTGACGGATTCAGGCGGGTTCCAGGTGTTCAGCCTGGATGCCCTGCGCAAAATTACCGAGCAGGGTGTGACCTTTCATTCCCCTGTAAACGGTGACCGGGTTTTTCTCGGGCCGGAAGAGTCGATGCAGGTGCAGCGTGAACTGGGCGCCGACATCGTCATGATATTTGATGAATGTACACCGTACCCGGCCACAGAAAGTGCTGCGCGAGCGTCCATGGAGCTGTCGCTGCGCTGGGCGCGGCGCAGTCGCGAGGCCCACGCGGATAACCCGGCTGCCCTGTTCGGAATCATCCAGGGCGGGGTGTACCCGGCATTGCGCAGTGCCTCCCTGCAAGGGCTCAGGGAGATCGGTTTTGACGGCTATGCACTCGGCGGCCTGTCCGTCGGTGAGCCGAAGCAGGATCGTGAGCGGGTGTTGCGGCATACGGTGGCAGAAATGCCTTTCGATGCCCCGCGATACCTGATGGGCGTCGGCACACCCGGGGATATCGTCGAGGCGGTGAATGCCGGGATTGACATGTTCGATTGCGTACTGCCTACCCGCAATGCCCGCAACGGGCACCTCTATGCAAGCAGCGGGGTGGTGCGCATACGCAATAGTGCCTGCAGGACGGATACCGGACCCGTGGACCCGGCCTGTCAATGTTATACCTGCCGGAATTACAGCCGCGCCTATCTGCACCATCTCGACAAGTGCAACGAGATCCTCGGCGCCCGCCTCAATACCATTCATAACCTGAGTTATTACCAGGACCTCATGGCGGGGCTGCGGGACGCCATCGAACAGCAGGCCGTGGAGGAATTCCGCAAGGAATTTTATAATCGGCGGGGTCAAATGCCGCCGTCTGTGCCATAATGCCCGCTTTGGCCGGGGCAGTCCGGCCGGTACGGGCAGTACGGGCGGATCAGCCGTTCGATGAACCGGGATACAAACCTATTTAAGGAGTGAACAGCAGGCATGAATTTCTTTATCTCAGATGCGATGGCAGCGCCCCAGGCACAGGGTGATGCGCTGACAAGTTTTTTACCGTTGATTGTCATTTTCGTCATCTTCTATTTTTTGTTGATTCGCCCGCAAAGTAAAAAGGCCAAGGAACAGAAACTGATGATCGGGGCGCTGGCCAAGGGCGACGAGATTGTTACCAACGGCGGTGTGCTGGGAAAGATTGTAAAGCTCGGGGACAATTTTATAGAGCTTGAGGTTGCCGACGGTGTGAACCTGAAAGTTCAGCGCCATGCAGTTTCCATGCTCATGCCGAAGGGAACGATCAAAGAGCTGTAACGCCAAAAGGACGGCCCGTAATGACTAACCAGTACCCGGTTTGGAAGTACCTTCTCATTGTCTTTGTGCTGGTGATTGGCGCAATCTACGCGCTACCGAACCTTTATGGCGAGGATCCGGCGCTGCAGATATCCGGTACGCGTAATGCCGTTCTCGATGACAGCGTAACGGACAGGCTGCTGCAAACGCTTGATGAGGCCGGCATCACCAGGAAGTCCGTTGAATCCGGCGCCGGCAAGCTGTTGATCCGTTTTGATGATACCGAAGAGCAGCTGAAGGCCGTTGAGTATGCCCAGGCTGCACTCGGGACGGATTACATCATTGCACTGAACCTGGCGCCCGCCACACCGGCGTGGCTGGACACTTTTAATGCCTTGCCCATGTACCTGGGCCTTGATCTGCGTGGTGGTGTTCACTTCCTCATGGAGGTGGATATTGATGCTGCAACCCAGAAGTCTATCGACAGCTACAACGCGGGCCTGCGCACACTGTTGCGGGAAGCGAAAATACGCTACTCCAGCGTACGTTCCCAGAAACAGGGCGTGCAGATTATTTTCCGCAACAGCGAAGACCGCGAGCGGGCCTATGCCCTTATCAGAAAAGACAGCCCGAGGCTGCAGCTCGAGACAGGGGATGATGCGGACAAGCCTTCCCTGTTTGCCAGGCCTGACGAGAACGAGATAAAGGAAATTCAGCAGCTGGCCCTGCAGCAGAATATTCTCACCCTGCGTAATCGTGTCAACGAACTGGGGGTGGCGGAACCCATTATCCAGCAACAGGGAACCGAGCGTATTGTTGTGCAGTTGCCGGGTGTGCAGGACACGGCGCAGGCGAAGAAAATACTCGGGGCAACAGCAACGCTTGAATACCGCGCGGTCGACGTTGAGCATGACCTGGAAGCTGCCGTTGCGGGCAAGGTTCCTGCCGGTTCCAGGCTGTATTACAGCCGCGATGGCACCCCGGTCCTGTTGAAGAAATCGGTTATCGTGACCGGTGACCAGATCATCAATGCCAATTCCGGTTTTGACCAGCAATCAGGCTCACCTAATGTGACTGTCATGCTCGATGCAAAAGGTGCGCGCAGCATGTTGAAGTTCACCAAGGTAAGTGTCGGCAAGCCAATGGCCGTGGTATTTATCGAGAACAAGACGGAAACACGCCTCGTGGACGGCAAACCTGTGAAGACCAGGAAAAAGGTTGAGGACGTGGTGAGTGTCGCCACCATACAGGGCGTCTTCAGCAAGCGCTTCCAGACTACCGGCCTGGACAGTCCCGGAGAAGCGCACGAACTGGCGCTCCTGTTACGCTCCGGTGCGCTGGCAGCGCCGATCGAGATTGTCGAGGAGCGCACCATCGGTCCGAGCATGGGTAAGGATAATATCGACCAGGGTTTTAACTCGGTGCTGATCGGGTTTTGTGCAGTGCTGGTTTTTATGGTGCTTTACTACCGCTTGTTCGGGCTGGTTGCGGATATTGCGCTGACAGTGAACCTCGTACTGATCATCGCTATCCTCTCGATGTTGCAGGCGACGCTGACCTTGCCTGGTATCGCCGGTATCGTGCTGACAGTGGGTATGGCAGTGGATGCGAATGTGTTGATTTTCGAACGTATAAGGGAAGAACTGCGTAACGGCAACAGTCCGCAGGCGAGTATACAGGCCGGATACGAGAAGGCGTTTTCCACGATCGCCGACGCAAATATCACCACCCTGATTGCTGCCGTTGTCCTGTTGAGTTATGGAACGGGTCCTGTCAAGGGCTTTGCAGTGACCCTGTCGATCGGGATATTAACCTCGATGTTCACTGCCATTATGGGTACCCGTGCAGTGATAAACCTTGTCTATGGTGGCCGGCGTGTTTCCCGGCTGTCGATTTGATGGCTGAAGGCGGATAAGCATGCGACTTTTAAAAGGCAAACTGAATATTGATTTTATGGGCAAGCGGCGTTTTGCCGTCATAGTATCTTCATTGATGCTTGTTATTGCTGCGGGTTCACTGCTGTACAAGGGGTTGAACCTGGGCATTGATTTTACCGGTGGCACATTGATCGAGGTTGGCTACCCGCAACCCGCGGAGCTGGAAACGATTCGTGCAGTGCTGTCCGATGCAGGTTTCGACCTGGCGCAGGCACAGCATTTCGGCACCTCGCGTGATGTCCTCATACGGATCGCGCCCCGTGAAGGCAAAAAAAGTGCCCAGCTTAGCGAGGATGTGCTCGCAGCCTTGCGTAAGCAGGATGCAAGCGTCGAGATGCGTCGTGTTGAATTTGTTGGTCCGCAGGTTGGCAAGGAACTGACTGAGCAGGGTGCCCTGGCGATGATCTACGCGCTGATCGGGATTCTTCTCTATATTATTGTCCGTTTCCAGTGGCGCTTTGCGCCCGGGGCTGTCGCCGCTCTCATTCACGATGTGCTCATTATTGTCGGCTTCTTTTCGTTGACCCAGAGCGATTTTGATCTCACAGTGGTCGCGGCCCTGCTCGCGGTTATCGGCTACTCGCTCAACGATACCATCGTGGTGTTTGACCGGATCCGCGAAAACTTCCGTAAAATGCGCAAGCGGACTTCGATACAGGTAATAAATGCCTCTATCAACCAGACCCTGTCACGAACCTTGATGACCTCGCTGACCACATTGATTGTGCTGACGTCCCTGTTTGTTTTTGGCGGGGAAGTGATTCACGGGTTCTCCCTGGCCCTGATTCTCGGTGTTGTGGTTGGCACCTATTCATCGATCTACGTGGCAAGTACCGCCACACTGGCGCTGGGTGTCACCAAGGCCGATTTAATGCCGGCGAAAAAAGAAGAGGAAGGACAGGAAGGCAGCAGTATTTAAACTGCCGTGTGACACTGGCGGATGCCGTTACGGCTGTTTTTTTGTGGAAGTCGTTCCGGCTAAAGGAAAGGGCAGTATCCTGGCGCTCGTCGGCAGATGACGGCGCGGACTCTCAACGGCGATGATTTCCAGGTTGCCGAGCTGGCTGCCGCAGCTGTTGTCCCGAGTGAACTCTGCCATCCCATGCAGGACATCGCGCATGATAACCTCCATGGCGCTATTATTAATCTTCTTCCCTTTTAATGAGTTAGCCATATCTATTTATCCTGTTTATCAACCCGGTGGGGCCCGGGATGCAGCATCTATATGGCTCAATAATCGGCACCCGGACATCAAACTTGAACCCGGCCGGGGGTGTTCGCGGGCGTGAAATCCTTTCCCGGCAGCGGCGATTGCGCAGCCAGCCCGGTGGACGCCCGGCGGGAGTAATCAGGTACGCAGTTCGTCTGTCACGAAGGGGCGAATGGTTTTCAGGATTTCAGCAAACAGTTTCGGGTTGGCGGTGACCAGGTTTCCGTTGCCCAAATAATCATGCCCGCCGGTGAAATCAGCACACAGGCCGCCTGCTTCCTGGATCAGCAGAATGCCTGCAGCCATGTCCCATATGCTCAAACCGATCTCCCAGAAGCCATCGAGGCGGCCGCTGGCGACATAGGCGAGGTCGAGAGCGGCTGAGCCGGCGCGCCTGATCCCGGCTGACCGGGGAAACAGGACACGGAACATATCCAGGTAGGCGTCCAGATGCTGTTGCGATTTAAACGGAAAGCCGGTACCCAGCAAGGCACCGTCGAGTGACTTGCGACTTGTTACCCGAATGCGGCGGTCGTTCAACATGGCGCCGGCTCCGCGAGTCGCGGTAAACAGTTCCTGGCGCAACGGATCATAGACGACGCCCTGTTCCAGTCTGCCCTTGTGCCTCAGGGCGATGGATACGGCGAACTGTGGAAAACCATGGAGGAAGTTTGTCGTACCATCCAGCGGGTCGATGACCCATTGATAGGCATCGCCATCGTGATGACCGCTTTCTTCTGCAAGGATGCCATGGTCGGGGAAGGCCTTGCGCAGGATGTGGATGATTTCCTGCTCGGCCTGCGTGTCCACTTCGCTGACGAAATCATTGCGATTCTTCGAGTGTACGGTCAGCGAGTCGAGCTTGCCAAGATTGCGGATGATGACGTTGCCGGCGCTACGTGCCGCTCGGACAGCGATATTCAGGGTGGGGTGCATGATTGCCTGCCTGTATTCTGTTCAAGTACCCGGTGAGCGGGCGCGCGAAGCATAGCAGAGAAGGGCTGTCAGTGGTAAGCGTGGTGGTATGAGCCGTACCGCCCGGACGGGGGATTATCTTTGCTGTTTCTGTTTGCGATATTCCCTGCGTAACTGCTGGCGTTGCTGCGGGGGCATTTTTTCATATTGATTGCGTTTTCGCTCGACTGCCTGACGCTGTTGCGGGCTGAGCTTGAGGTACTTGCGCGCACCCTGGCGCAGTTTTTGCTGTTCTTCCGGGGCAATGTTCGACCAGTTTCCCCGGTACTGCTGCAACGCCGACTGCTCGGTCTCGTCCAGGGAATTCCAGGGTATACCCCTGGCCGCAAGCGCGGCCTGGGAGCTGGCCATCAAAGCCAGCACCAGCAGCACGGACCGTATGGCGATCACAGGGCTCATGTCAGGTATTGTTCGGGTTGGTGTCTTCATTATCGATGCTATTACCATTCTGCCCGGCAAGCCAGAGGTAAAAGTCTATATCTTCATACAGGTCCGGAACCTCCTGGCCAGACTCCGCCGTCGCCAGCTGTGTCTCCTGGAATTCCGGCTGGGCCACCCAGAAACCGATCGATACTGCGACCAGCAGCAGTGCCGCTGTTGCGTAACGGGTGTATGAGCGCGAATGGCGTGTATCTGCGTTATCCAGGGCCTGCCGGCGTGCCTGTTGCAGGGAGCTGCCCAGTGATGCCGTGCCCAGCTGCGGCCCCAGTGCTGCGGGGCCGAGTTGCTGCCAGCTGGTGTAGTGCGACTGGCAGGACGGGCAGTCTTCGAGATGCTTTTCCAGTGACCTTTTTTCATCGGCCTTGTCATCCAGCAGGCCGGCACGCAGCCGATCCAGCTGTTCCGGGTCAGGATGTTGTGTGCTGTGCATGATCCCACACCTCCGCTAGTTCCACGCGTAATGTACGCAGCGCCCGAAAATGGTGCTGCTTGACGCTGTTTTTCGAGCAGCCGAGCGTCTGCGCTGTTTCATTGATAGTCATACCACGCCATTCCCTGAGAATAAATACCTGACGTTGTCTTTCAGAGAGCGATTGCAAGGCATCGGCCACCTTGCTGCGCAGTTCTGTGGCGACAATTTCCGCCTCCGGAGCGGTTATATCGTCATCGCGGCCGTCGGCCGGCAGTTCATATTCCGTGTTCGCCCCGGTCTCTTCCCTGTCTTTCTGGAAGAGGCCGGTCAATGACACCAGTTTGTGCTTGCCCTGTTCCAGCATTCGCCGGCGTCGAATATCGTTGATCTTGCTGTTCAGAATGGTGCGGAACAGCGCCGGCCATTCCTCAGCCGGTTTGTCACGGTAGTATTCTATCAACCGGGTCATGCTCTCCTGGACGGCATCCAGCGAGGACTCCCTGTCCCAGAGGGCGGCATAGGCAATATAAAATGCCCGTTCTTCCCAGTCTGTGAAGAAGCTTTCCAGTTGCCGGTTTTTTTGCTGGTCCAGGGGCAAAACAGCTCCAGGGCGATGGTCGGGAATGCGCCCGGTACTGGCGATGCAGAGCGCTTTCGGGCAATCCATGGTGATAACTTTTACGGTGTGTCCCGTTGCCGGGACACACCGCACCAGTCCGTGCAGTATAACCGATTCATGCCCTGGACTAACCCCTGTGGCGGCCGCGGCCATGGTCGTCATGATGGTCTCTGTCCCGCCGGTATCCGTGCTGTTTGTCGCGCTTGTGATGTTTCCGGTAGCGATCACTATGGTACGGATCAAGGCGGCCGTAATGACGCTTGTGATGCCCATGGCCACGATAATCACAAGCGCGGCGGTGATGTTTGAAATGACGTCGGTAGTCACGCTGGTGCCCGGTGTGAGCATAGCCGTGATCGCCACCGTGCAGGATGACGGAATAATGCGTGTCTCTTGCCTGGGCAGAGGTCGACAAACCAAGCGACAGGCCCACTGCAAGGAATGTCGGAATGAACAGTGAACGAATTTTCATGAGTGCGGCTCCTTTCTGGTTGACTCATAAGCCGCTAACGGGGGGGCGCACGTTTGGTTAACAGGTGATTACTCGATATTCAGCGCAACTGCCGGCCGATCGCCTCTCCCATGCGCACCTGCTGGCCGTTGCGCAGCTTGTCGACCCAGTCAACCCGGCCGGGGCCATAGAGCAGTATCACGGTTGAGCCCATGTTGAATCGCCCCATCTCGTCACCCGGCTGGAGCTCGACCGGTGTACTCCCGGGTTGATCAAAGGATGTGGTTTGCAAGTCAGCGCCCATGTCCGGGTTGGCGATGCCGCCCCAGGCGGTTTCCATGCAGGACACGAAAATGGCGCCGACCAGGATGACCGCCATGGGCCCGGCGTCCGTCTCAAACAGGGTGACCAGGCGTTCATTGCGGGTAAACAGGTTCGGGATGGCGCGGACCGTGTGCGGGCCTACGCTGAATAACCTGCCTGGAATGTAAGCGGTTTCCAGCAGCCGCCCCCTGCAGGGCATATGGATGCGGTGATAATCGCGCGGTGACAGGTAGAGGGTGGCAAAGCTGCCGGCCTCGAAAGGATGCGCGCGGTTTTCATCACCCCCGAGCAAGGTGTTGAGTGAGTAGTCACGGCCTTTTGCCTGGATCAGGCGCCCGTTGCTGATAGCGCCTGCCTCGCTGACGCGCCCATCCACCGGGGAGAGAATGGCCTGCGGGTCCCGGTCAACCGGCCGGACGCCGGCCCTGAGGGCCCGGGTAAAAAAGCTGTTGAAATCGGCATAGTCTTTTGCATTCGGAAATTCCGCTTCTGTCATGTCGACATCGAAGTGCCTGATGAACAGCCCGATGAGGGTATTTTTCCAGAAAGCGGTTTTCCAGCGTGTCGCGCTGCGCACCAGCCTGGACAGCAGCTGGTGCGGCAGGATGGCCAGGGGCCAGGACTTTAGCAGGTCCGGGAGGCTTGCGTTTGTCGGGGTCATCCTGCTGAACCTGGGGATTTAATGGTGTCGGGGCGCCCGGTCATCGGCTGCCTGTCGTATAACGGGCATGTCCAGTGTCAGGCAGATGCCGTTGCCAAGGTGCAGGGTCAGGGTGACGCTGTCACCGGTGGCCAGCGAACGGTTCGGGTTAAACAGCATCAGGTGCAGCCCGCCGGGTTCCAGCCTGACCGTTCCCATTGCCGGTATCTCGAGTTGTTTGATATGCAGCATGCGCGCCATGCCTTCGTGGACGACGGTGCGGTGTACTTCGGCAGATTCAAAATCAGGACTGGAGATCCCTTCGATGCTGATGGCGGCATCTCCCGGGTTTTTGACGGTCATGTAGGCGGCCAGCACCCGGCTGGACGGGGGTGCCTCCCTGACCCAGGGATGGAAGATTTCAAGTGTCGCGGCCTGTGCAGTGTTGCACAGACACAGGGCAGTCAACATGACAAGGTAAAGCGACAGGGGTGTTGTTCTCATTGGCTGGTTCGAGTGTGTTGTAGTGAATCGGGTGCTGCTGTCCTGGCGTGCAGTGATACCGGGTCTAGTGATAGGCCTTGAGCATTTTTCTGAAATCGGCAGTGATTTTATCCGCTGCCAGTGGTGGACTGAACACCGCATGGTAGCGGCCGTCAGGGTCGATCAGGAACACGGATGCCGTATGGTCGACGAGATAGCCCGGTGTATTTTTTTCTGCTGCAACCCGCATGTGCATGACGCCGAGATCCCTGGTGAATTGTTCGATTTGCTGCGTTGAGCCGGTCAGGCCGATGAACTCTCCGTTGAAATAAGTCACGAACCTGGCAAGTTGTTCCGGGGTATCCCGTTCCGGGTCAACACTGACAAATACAAAACGCACATCGGCGTCGACGTCCTCCAGGCGGTTGGCAACCGTGTTCAGGACGCTGAGCGTGGTTGGACATACATCCGGACAGTGGGTGTAGCCAAAGAACAGAAAAGACCACCTGTTTCGCAGCGTTGCTTCACTGAACACCCGGTTGTTGTGGTCTACCAGTTCAAAGGGGGCCAGTGACCGGGCCACCGGGAAGCGGGTTGCCTCCAGATCCTGCAGATCGGCCCGGCGGTCCAGTATCACGGTGGCAGACCATATACCCGTCGCTGTAGCCAGCACGGCCAGAATTATCAGGAACAGGATGCGTGCGATGTTTCGATGTTTTGCGGGGGTAGACATTGTGGTTATTATTTCACAGAGTGTTGCCTGAAGCACCCTGTCCATTGACCTGGAACGCACTGTCATGACGCTATTCGAAACAGAATCACCGCTAACTCCAAGGTTATTGATCCACCGGGGCGCGGAGTTGTTTGAGCAGGCCGGTCTTTTTTTCGGGCATGGAACGGACAATGCGCTGGATGAAGCGGCGGCGCTGGTCCTGCATGAACTGCATATCGGGTACGATGAGCCCGATGAGGCGCTCGATGTTGCGCTGGACGATAAAGACTGTCTACGGGTGATGGAGCTGCTCGAACGACGCGTTGCCAGCCGCAAGCCCGCAGCCTACCTGCTCAACGAGGCCCGTTTTGCGGGGCTGTCATTTTATGTGGATGAGCGGGTGCTGGTACCCAGGTCGCCAATTGCCGAACTGGTTGAGGCCGGGTTCGCCCCGTGGATCGATCCGCAGCGCGTGACCAGGATTCTTGACCTGTGTTGCGGCAGTGGCTGTATAGGCATTGCCTGTGCCTGCGCATTCCCCGATGCTCGTGTTGACATGGCAGACATCTCGGCGGATGCGCTGGAAGTCGCCGGCGTGAATATCCGCCGTCATCACCTCGAAAGCCGGGTGACAGCCATCGAGTCGAACCTGTTTGCCGGATTGACAGCTGCACGCTATGACATCATTGTATCGAACCCGCCCTATGTGCCCCGGCAGGAAGTACTCGAGTTACCGGCAGAATTCCGGCATGAGCCTGCGCTGGGCCTGGTTGCCGGATCGGATGGTCTTGATATCGTGAGCATCATCCTGAACGAGGCCGCTGCCTGCCTTCAGGATAATGGCATACTGGTTGTCGAGGTCGGCCATTCGCAGCAGCGGCTGGTTGAGCAATACCCCCGGGTCCCGTTCCTGTGGCTGGATTTTGAATATGGCGGCGAAGGGGTGTTTTTGCTGGAGGCAGCCCGCCTGCGGGAACATGCACAGACGTTTCGCCAGGTTGCAGTCGAGCGGGGCCTGGCAAGCGAAATTCAACATGAGGTTACAGAATAATGGGGCTGCGTGCCAGGACCGCACAGGAGTATGTCAGGCTGATCGAACAGGTAATCGACGAGCTCGAGGATATCAGGGAAGTAACCGGGTATGCCTTTGACGAGGACCAGGGAGATTTATCGTTTGTGGATGTCCTGATGAAGGATATGCGTGAACTGCGTGCATCGATGGCTGACGGCAGCTATCAGTTCGGCCGGACTGACCTGCCCTACATGCGCCTGGTGAAGAAGCTTTCGGATATTCAACTGCCCTGCATACGCCTGCTTTACATGATCAACCAGACACACAGGGAAGGCCTGGACCTGCAGGGTGACTGAATCATCCCGCAGCAGGGCCGGCCGTAAGGTGTGCCCGGGTCAGGCCTTGAGGCGATAGATCAGGCCGGGTTTGACCAGCAGTTCGTCCTTGTTCAACTGGTCGAGCGGGAATTCGCCGTCAATATTGTCTGCAATGCGATCAAAAACGTAGGTGAGATTCTGGGATTCGATCGTCTGGTAGATCGGTTGTCCGAGGAAGTCGCCAAGCAAAGTATTCCGTAGTGCCTGTATCTGGGCCATTATGTTCTCCGCGCGGGGTTAATCGATAGCTATAGCAAGCATATCGGACGCTGACCGGCGAGCTTTAATCCAGCCGGGGGGCGACTGTGCTCTCGAGAGTCGTTACAATAACTTCATGTCAGGAAACAGCTTCGGAAAATTATTCACGGTAACCGGGTTTGGCGAGAGCCATGGACCCGCACTGGGCTGTATCGTCGATGGCTGCCCGCCGGGGCTGGAGCTGTGCGCGGCGGACCTGCAGGAAGATCTCGATCGCCGCAAACCGGGAAAATCCCGCCACACCACGCAGCGGCGCGAGGCGGACGAGGTGCAGATTCTTTCCGGTGTCTTCGAAGGCAGGACCACCGGCTCCCCGATCGGGCTGATGATCCTGAATACGGACCAGAAATCGAAAGACTATTCCAATATCATGGATCGTTTCCGCCCGGGCCATGCCGACTACACCTACAAGCAAAAGTACGGCTTTCGCGACTACCGCGGGGGTGGCCGCTCATCGGCGCGGGAGACAGCCATGCGTGTTGCCGCCGGGGGAATCGCGAAGCGCTACCTGCAACAGCACTACGGCATTGAAATCCATGGCTACCTTGCTCAGCTTGGGCCGATCAGGCTGGCGCTGAAGGACTGGTCCGCGGTCGGCGAGAACCCGTTCTTTTGTCCGGACCCGGAACGTGTGGCAGAGCTGGAGACCTACATGGATGCCCTGCGCAAGGAAGGCAACTCGATCGGTGCACGGGTAAACGTCGTCGCCAGCGGCATGCTGCCGGGTCTGGGCGAACCGATTTTTGACCGGCTGGATGCCGATATTGCCCATGCCATGATGAGCATCAATGCAGTCAAGGGCGTGGAGATCGGCGCCGGGTTTGCCAGTGTCGAACAAAAGGGTACCGAGCATCGGGACGAAATCACCCCGGCGGGCTTTTTAAGCAACCACGCGGGCGGGGTGCTGGGCGGTATTTCCAGCGGCCAGGACATCATCGCCAGTATTGCACTCAAGCCGACCTCGAGTATCAGGCTCCCCGGGAAAACCGTTGACGTCAACGGCAAGCCGGTAGAGGTGGTCACCACCGGACGCCATGACCCCTGCGTGGGCATTCGGGCGACCCCGATTGCAGAGGCCATGCTGGCCATTGTATTGATGGACCATGTGCTGCGGCACCGGGCACAGAACATGGATGTCAGCTCCGATACGCCGGTAATTCCCTCAAGTGCTGCGGACTAGCACCAGCATCGTCTAAACCCCGGTCCTGCGTTTTGTGACATGATCTACTGGCGCCTGTCCGGTTTTTACCTGTTTTATTTCGCCACCCTTGGCGCACTGGTTCCGTACTGGGGCCTGTATCTCAAGTCGCTCGGTTTCAGTGTCAGCCAGATTGGCGAGCTGGTGGCCATTCTGATGGCGACCAAGATCGTGGCGCCCAATGTATGGGGCTGGATCGCCGATCATACCGGGGCACGTATGCAGATCGTGCGGATTGCCTCGCTGCTGGCAGCCGTGACGTTTGCAGGGGTGTTTGTCAGTAATAACTACTGGTGGCTGGCACTGGTGATGACGGTCTACAGTTTTTTCTGGAATGCCTCGCTGCCCCAGTTCGAGGCAACCACCATGAACCACCTGGGCATCAACACGCATCACTACAGCGGCATTCGCCTGTGGGGATCGGTTGGCTTCATTATCGCTGTTGCCGCGCTCGGCCCGGTACTGGGCGCCTATGGAACCGCCTTGCTTCCCTGGGTGCTGCTGGTGCTGTTTGGCGGTATCTGGCTCAGCAGCCTGATGGTGCCGGAATCCGCGGCCGGCCACCTGCCACTTGGACAGGAGCACCTGTTTGATGTTTTGAAACGCCCGGTCGTGTTTTCCCTGTTACTGGTGAGTTTCCTGGTACAGGTGAGTCACGGCCCCTATTACGTGTTTTTCAGTATCTACCTGGAGAACCAGGGCTACTCGACCGCCCTTATCGGTCAACTGTGGGCACTGGGTGTGCTGGCAGAGATCGGTGTTTTTCTGTTGATGCCGGTACTGTTGCCCCGTTTCGGTACGCGCGCGCTGTTACTGGTCGCGGTCATATTGACCACGCTGCGCTGGTTGCTGGTTGCCGGTTTTGCAGACAATATCGCCATTATTGCCTTTTCACAGTTGCTGCATGCCGCCAGTTTCGGGCTTTACCATATTGTCGTGATATTCCTGATTCACCGCTTGTTCACCGGTGTGCACCAGGGGCGCGGGCAGGCACTCTACAGCAGCCTGAGTTTTGGTGCGGGCGGGGCAATCGGCAGCCTCGCCAGTGGCTACCTGTGGAGCGGTATCGGGCCACAGGCAATGTACCTGGCGGCCGCGGGGGTTGCACTGTGCGCGGTACTGCTGACGCATCTCGGCATTCGCAATGTGCCCGATGCCTGAAGGGTAATGATGGTTTCATAGCCAACATCCTATATAATTTCGCTTTTTCGGCGGCACTGCAAACAACAGGTCAGGATCAATGTCCGGCAAGACGCTCTACGACAAACTCTGGGAATCGCACCTTGTTCGCGAGGATGCCGACGGCACGGCGCTCATTTATATCGATCGCCACCTTGTCCACGAGGTGACCTCACCGCAGGCGTTCGAAGGCCTGCGGCTGGCCGGGCGCAAGCCGTGGCGGACGGATTCCATTCTTGCCGTGCCGGATCACAATGTACCCACCACGGACCGGGCGGGGGGGATTGTTGACCCTGTCTCGCGCCTGCAGGTTGAAACACTCGACAGCAACTGCAGCGAGTTCGGTATTACGGAATTTTCCATGAATGATCCGCGCCAGGGCATTGTCCACGTGATCGGGCCGGAACAGGGTGCAACCCTGCCGGGCATGACGCTGGTGTGCGGCGATTCGCACACCTCGACCCATGGTGCCTTCGGGGCACTGGCATTCGGTGTGGGGACATCCGATGTCGAGCACGTTCTGGCGACGCAGTGCATCATTTTGAGGAAGAGCCGTTCCTTGCAGGTGCGCGTAGACGGCCGCCTGGCAGACGGTGTTTCCGCCAAGGACATGGTACTCGCCATCATCGGCAGGATCGGCACCGCCGGGGGTACCGGCTATACCATCGAATTTACCGGCCCGGCCATTCGCGGACTCTCGATGGAAGGCCGAATGACGGTATGCAATATGTCCATCGAGGCCGGGGCACGTGCCGGCATGGTTGCCGTGGATGATACGACCATCAATTACCTGGCCGGGCGTCCGTTTTCACCCGGGGGCGCTTTGTGGGATCGTGCGCTGGACAGCTGGAAGGACTTGCACAGTGACGCGTCGGCCGAATATGACCGGACCGTTGAAATCGATGCCAACCGGCTCAAGCCGCAGGTGACCTGGGGCACCTCGCCGGAAATGGTGGTACCCGTGGACGGGGTGGTGCCGGACCCTGACAGGGAAAGCGACAGTGTCAGGCGTGAGGGCATGCGCAATGCGCTGAAGTACATGGACCTGAAGCCGGGCACGCCGATCAGCGAGATTCGTCCGGATCACGTGTTTATCGGTTCATGCACCAATGCAAGGATCGAGGATTTGCGTGCAGCGGCCGAAGCGATACGCGGCCGCAAGGTTGCGGGCAGCATCCGCCAGGCGCTGGTGGTGCCGGGTTCCGGCCTGGTCAAACGTGCGGCCGAGGCGGAAGGGCTGGATGTCATCTTTAAAGAAGCCGGGTTCGAATGGCGTGAGCCCGGCTGCTCCATGTGTCTTGCCATGAATGCGGACCGGCTTGCGCCCGGCGATCGCTGTGCCTCGACGTCGAACCGTAATTTCGAGGGTCGCCAGGGACAGGGCGGACGTACGCATCTCGTCAGTCCCGCGATGGCGGCTGCCGCGGCAGTGACCGGACATTTTGTCGATGTCAGCAAGGAGACGGGGTGAGTATGGACAAGTTCGAGACTTTTACCGGCCTGGTTGCGCCGATGGATCGGGCGAATGTCGATACCGATGCCATCATACCCAAGCAGTTTCTCAAATCGGTCAAGCGCAGCGGCTTTGGCCCGAACCTGTTTGACGAATGGCGCTACAGCGATCCGGGTGAACCGGGCATGGACAATGCTGCACGTATTCCAAATCCTGACTTCGTCCTTAACAACGCGCGTTACCGCGGCGCAGCCATCCTGCTGGCGCGGGAGAATTTCGGCTGTGGCTCCTCGCGCGAGCATGCCGTCTGGGCCCTGCTCGATTACGGCTTTCGTGTCGTCATTGCCCCGAGCTTTGCCGAAATATTTATGGATAACTGTTTCAAGAACGGCGTGTTGCCCGTTGCGCTGGCCAGTCGACGTGGTTGATCGCCTGTTCACCGAGCTGCAACAGGCGCCGGGCTATGCCTTGACCGTTGATCTGCCCGGTCAGGTGATCAGCACTCCCGGGGGTGATGTCATCCACTTCGAGGTGGATGGCTTTCGCAAGGATTGCCTGATTCGCGGACTGGATGACATCGGCCTGACGCTGGAGCATGCCGGCGAGATCCGCGCCTTTGAGCAGGCGCACCGACAGCGAGCGCCCTGGCTATTTGACAAACGTAATCAGGAATAACTCATAACCAACTAATATGAAACATAAAATAACTATATTACCGGGCGACGGCATCGGCCCGGAAATTATCGCCGAGGCTGAAAAGGTGCTTGACGCACTGGCGGCTGACTTCGGCCTCGATATTGAAACCGAGCGCATGCCTGTCGGCGGTGCCGGGTACGAGGCCCATGGACATCCGCTGCCCGAGGTCACCCTGAACAGTGTCCGCTCGGCCGATGCCATCCTGCTGGGTTCGGTAGGTGGCCCTGCAGTGGGACGGGCTGGAGCGTGCCCTGCGGCCGGAACAGGGGTTGCTGGGCCTGCGCGCGGAACTGGACCTGTTTGCCAATCTTCGCCCGGCCATACTCTATCCGCAGCTGGCAGATGCCTCGACGCTGAAACCCGAGGTTGTCAGCGGGCTGGATATCATGATCGTGCGTGAGTTGACCGGCGGTATTTATTTCGGTCAGCCGCGTGGCATCCGCACGCTGGAAAACGGACAGAGACAGGGATTCAATACCCTGGTGTACAGTGAATCGGAAATCGAACGAATTGGCCGTTCTGCGTTCGAAATCGCACGCAAGCGCGGCAGGCGTTTGTGTTCAGTTGACAAGGCCAATGTCCTCGAGGTTTCCGAGCTCTGGCGCAGCGTGATGATCGACCTGGCAGGTGAGTATCCGGATGTCGAGCTCAGTCACATGTACGTCGATAACGCAGCCATGCAGCTGGTGCGTGCACCGAAGCAGTTCGATGTCATGGTGACCGGAAACATGTTTGGCGACATCCTCTCGGATGCGGCCGCCATGCTGACCGGGTCAATCGGCATGCTGCCCTCCGCCTCGCTCGACAGTAACGGCAAGGGCATGTACGAACCGATCCATGGCTCGGCGCCCGACATTGCGGGTAAGGGTGTTGCCAACCCGCTGGCAACGATACTTTCGGTCGCCATGATGCTGCGCTACAGCCTGAGTGAAGCGGAGCTGGCCGGACGCATTGACAAGGCGGTAGGCAGGGTGCTGGACAAGGGCCTGCGGACCCCGGATATTTATTCAGCTGGAATGCGAGAAGTGGGTACCCGCGAGATGGGCGATGCAGTGGTGGCCGCACTACAGGCGGGTTAGACGGATTTTCTCCTAAATAAGGTAACAATCAAGATGTCAGGCAAATACGATGTTGCAGTAGTCGGCGCCACAGGTGCTGTAGGCGAGGCCATGCTGGAGATACTGGGGGAGCGTAATTTCCCGGTAAACAAGGTGTATCCACTGGCGAGTAAACGCTCGGCCGGTAAAAAGATGCGCTTCAAGGACACCTGGCTGACGGTCGAGGATCTGGATGGTTTTGATTTTTCCAGGGTACAGATCGGCCTGTTTTCAGCCGGTGCGGGTATATCCGAAAAATACGCACCGATTGCGGCCGCAGCCGGCTGTGTAGTCATCGATAATACCTCCCGTTTTCGATACGAGGACGACATTCCGCTGGTGGTACCCGAGGTGAACCCGGAGGCGATCAGCGGTTACACAACTCACGGGATTATTGCCAATCCGAACTGTTCGACCATCCAGATGCTGGTGGCCTTGAAACCCCTGCACGACGCGGCGGGAATTGAACGCATAAATGTCTGCACCTACCAGGCGGTTTCAGGGACCGGGAAAGAGGCCATCGAGGAGCTGGCGGGGCAGACGGCACAGTTGCTGAATGGCAATTCGATTGTTGCCGAGGTTTATCCCAGGCAGATCGCTTTTAATGTCCTGCCGCAAATTGATGTATTTCAGGAAAATGGCTACACCAGGGAAGAAATGAAGATGGTCTGGGAGACCCGGAAGATCATGGGCGATGACTCGATCCGGGTGAATCCGACGGCCGTCCGCGTTCCGGTTTTCTATGGCCATTCCGAAGCCGTGCATATCGAGACACGGGATAAACTCACGGCAGACCAGGCCCGCGCCCTGCTGAAGGCGGCGCCAGGGGTCGTGGTCATCGATGAGCATGTGGATGGTGGTTATCCGACGGCTGTCTCGGAAGGTGCCGGCAATGATCCGGTTTATGTGGGCAGGATCCGCGAGGATATTTCCCACCCCAGAGGTCTGGATCTATGGGTTGTGTCTGATAATGTGCGCAAAGGCGCTGCGCTGAACAGCATCCAGATTGCTGAAATATTGGTCAAAGACTATTTGTGAGTTATAGTCTGCGCTGAATCAGGGGCAGGTGTTAGTTACGGTTTAATGGAAGAGTCAACTGCAGGGGAGCCAGGTATGTTCAGGAAATCGGCTGTTGCGCTAGCGCTGGTGTTATTGACGGTGTCTATCCGTCTGAATGCGCTCGGTCTTGGCGAGATTGAAATGCAATCGGCCCTGAACCAGCCCATGAAAGCCGGTATCATCCTGAATTCTTCGGTGGGCGTGGATGTATCCCAGGTCAAGATCGCCCTGGCATCCCGTGAAGAGCATGAGCGCCTTGGTTTGATCCGCGCTAAAATCCTCAGTGATTTCAAGTTCGAGGTTGCCCTGGATGACCGCGGCATGGCGGTCATTAATGTCAGCAGTTCTGAACCTGTACGCGAGCCCTATCTCGAATTTTTACTGGAAATGGTATGGGAGAATGGCCGCATGGTGAGGGAGTACACGGTACTCGTTGATCCGCCGGTTACCATGCCGGCAACACCCGTTGCACCGCTCGCACCGGTTGTGTCGGCACCGGCTGTTGTACCGGCCCGGATTGAACCGGTCAGGCAGATACGACCGGCCGCGGCTGCGCAGACGGCACCCACCACCTACAGACCGGCTCCCGCCGGAAAGAAGACAGCAAACACCTACGGCGCAGTGCGCCGGGAAGAGGCCCTGTGGGGTATCGCGGAACGTTTGCGCCCTGGCGGTGATATCACTATTCACCAAATGATGATTGCGCTGCTGCGGGCCAACCCGGAGGCCTTTACGGACAACAATATCAATAACCTGAAGGCGGGCAGTACCCTGACGATTCCGGACAGGGAGGCTATCCTTGCGCTGACCGCCAACCAGGCACGTGCAGAGTCCACCCGGCAATATAATGAATGGCGCGCCAAGCGTAATGCCGCCAGGGCGGCGGTAAGGGAGAAACCTGCAGTTACGCAAAAGGCTGCAGTTGAAGAGCCGGTCATGGATATGCCCGCCAAGGCAAGCGCGACTGTCGTTGCGACGGAATCCCAGTTGAAATTAACACCACCTGAAGGTGACCCGGGGGCAGGTTCGGCAACGACCAGCGGCGAGGCAGGTGACCCCGGTACGAAAGCAAGCGGAGACGAGATCATCCGCCAGAAACTGGCACTGGCAGCGGAAGAGATCGAAGCCGGCAAGGCCAAGGCCGAAGAATTGCAGTCTCGTGTGATGGAGCTGGAAGCGACCATCAAGAGAATGGAACGCTTGCTGGAGCTGAAGAGTGATCCCCTGGCCAGCTTGCAAAATTCCGCAGGTGCTGATGCTGCAGGGGCGATGCCCGGCGATGAAGCAGCAGCACTCGATACCGGTGTTGAAGAGCCCGCCGGCGAAGCAGAACAATCAGCCGCAGCTGACAGCGATGATGAAAGCAGTATTGCGGCGGAAAGCGGGGATGTCGCTGAAGAAGAGGTGGCCGCTGACGACATGGCTGCTGATGAAGATTCGCCAGTCAGTGAAACGGGCGGGATCGTCAACCGGTTGATGGATAACCCGGTGCTTGCCGGGCTTGGTGTACTGGTTGCCATGTTACTCGGCGGTTTTCTCTGGGGCAGTCTGCGTCAAAGCAGGAGCCGGGGTATGTTTGACGATGAAGCGACCCTCGATAACCAGCTCGCACAGGGAAGTGATGATGCATCAAAATCGGACAAACCGGCATTCACTGTCACTGATCCGGGTCCGTATACCGAGGATGCAGTGGATGTCCTGCATGAGGCCTCGTCCGAGGTTGCAAACGATCCCTTGACCGAAGCTGATGTATACCTGGCTTACGGGCGTGTTCACCAGGCAGAGGATGTGCTGCAAGCGGCCTTGAAGAATGATCCGGATAATATTGCTATCCGTGCCAAGTTGCTGGAAGTGTTCCACGCGGCCGGCAATGTCGCGGCATTTAATATCGCCGCGAGCGAGTACAGGGAACTGGCACCTGAAGATGACGTGCACTGGAGCGGTATTGCCACAATGGGTTACGAACTCTCTCCCGGTAATGAACTTTACAGCTCGGCGGAACAGCTCACTGGCGAAGCAAAAAACACGGTCGATTTTGATATGGATCTGTCCGGGATGGATGATATCTCCGCCAGGCCCGAAGTGACCGCGGATGCCGACGACCTGGACCTGACTGTGGATACAGAGACCAGCGTGGCCGCTGAAATCCCTGAAAGCCTGGAGTTCAGCCTGGACGATGCCGGCGAGGATGAGGCACAGGGAGAAGGGCTGCTGGCAGGCGCTGATGAGGTAGCCACCAAACTGGACCTGGCGCGAGCCTATCTCGATATGGAAGACCCGGAAGGTGCCCGCAGTATCCTGCAGGAAGTGATTGAAGAGGGCAGTGCAGAACAGAAAAGCGAGGCACAGGCCCTCATTTCCAATATTGTCTGAAATACATCCCCTGATCCGTGTCGTCAGCTTGCTGCTGTTTTCTGCCGGCACTTCACTCGCACGACCGGCATTGCTCATCGCCGGGCTGGTTCTGCTCGCCGTAATTTACCTCGCAAACGGGTTTCCCGCCATGGGCAAGCTGCTGGCCATGCTGAACCGATTGCGCTGGCTGATGCTGGCCATCCTGCTGGTGTATGGCTGGTGGACGCCCGGTGAGCACCTGTTCCCGGCTTCCCCAACGTTGTCACCGACAGTCGAGGGCCTGCAACTGGGTGCCATCCGCATGCTGGTACTGGTCATTATTGTCGCGGCTGTACACCTGTTGCTGCAGAGAACCGCGCGCGAACAGCTGCTCGCTGCCCTGATGCAGCTGTTTACTCCGTTTTTGTCGCGCAAATCGAGGGAGCGTTTGGCCGTGCGTATTGTATTGTCCATGGAAGCCGTCAGCCGGATACAGCCGCTGTTGCACGGGACACTGTCCGGGCGTTCCCTGGTGAGTCGAAACTTGTCAGCAGCAGGTATTGCAGCCGCTGATATTTACACGGCAGTTCTCGACACGGCCGGGCAGGCTGACTGCGATTCAATCAGCATAACGGAAGCAGCACAGCCGGCCCTCTGGCAATGGCTCATCCCCTTGCTGCTGGGCACAGGTATCTTCCTGCTGTTCTGATCCATGGTTCACGCCCGCTGTCTGTTCGATAAGGGTACTATCATTCGCTATGCGCACCGCTTCATGTAAACCGGGACTGGCTGGTGCAGTCAGTGGCAGGTACTGAGATGCGTCTTGCTCTCGGCGTTGAATATGATGGCTCGGATTTCTTCGGTTGGCAGCGCCAGGTCGGTCAGCGTACCGTGCAAGGGAGTCTTGAAAAGGCGCTTTCGAAGGTTGCGAATCAGGAAATTGTCGTGGTCTGTGCCGGCAGGACGGATACCGGCGTGCATGCGACCGGCCAGGTTATCCATATTGACACGGACGCAGTCCGCAGCAGCAAGGGCTGGATACACGGTACGAATTCAAATTTATCCGGTGACGTTCGTGTGCACTGGGTTGCGGAAATGGACGATGATTTTCATGCGCGCTTTTCAGCCCGCCGGCGGCACTATCGCTATATCATCCATAACCAGGCAACGGCTTCGGCACTGTTGAGGAAGCGTACTTGCCGGGAATATGCACGACTGGATGACGCGCGAATGAAGCAGGCGGCTGCCTGTCTGCTCGGCGAACATGACTTCACGTCCTTCAGGGCGGCTGCCTGCCAGGCGAGCAGCCCGGTCAGGACGGTCTACCGGCTTGCGGTCACGCGCAGCGGGGATTTTGTTTACATAGATGTGGTCGCCAATGCCTTCTTGCATCACATGGTTCGCTGTATAGCCGGCGTCCTGCTGGCAATCGGGCGTGGCGAGCACTCAAGCGACTGGATACCGGAACTGATCGCAGCCCGGGACCGGACCCTGGCAGGTGTAAATGCCCCCGCTGCGGGTCTATACCTCGTCAGAGTGGAGTATCCTGACAAGTTCAACGTGCCACCCGGAGGCTGGATGCCGGTTTGCGGATAAGGCTGGCTGCTATTGTCCGCATGCGACCGGGTTTCTGTTACATTTAAACGGGGATGGTGGACAACAGGGTTGATGGGTGGTCATGCGTACTCGAGTAAAAATCTGTGGCATTACCCGTGAACAGGATGCCCGCATCGCCGTCGCGAGCGGGGTCGATGCAATCGGTCTGGTTTTTTATCCACGGAGTCCGCGCTGTGTCCGCGTTGAGCAGGCACAGAAAATTGCCCGGGCTGTTGCGCCCTTTGTTTCGCTGGTCGGCCTGTTCGTAAATGCCGCCCCGGCAGATATTCGTGCTGTGACGGCGGCTGTACCCCTTGCCTTGTTGCAGTTTCATGGTCAGGAAAAAAACGCAGATTGTAATCAATTTGGGCTGCCATTTATAAAATCAATCCCCATGAAGCGTGAAACCGATTTATCATCAGAGATGTCACAATTCCCGGATGCAAGCGGATTTCTGCTGGATACCTACCAGCCGGACACACACGGCGGCGGCGGCAAGGTCTTCAACTGGGCGCTGGTGCCGGTAATGCACGAGGTGCCGCTGATTCTTGCCGGCGGCCTGACAGCGGAAAATGTTGCCCGGGCCATCAGCACCGTGAGACCGTATGCCGTTGACGTCAGCAGCGGCGTGGAAAGCGCCGGCGGCATTAAATCCGCAGACAAGATTTTGGCAT
Organism: uncultured Gammaproteobacteria bacterium; assembly: GCA_963827755.1. Taxonomy (GTDB): domain Bacteria; phylum Pseudomonadota; class Gammaproteobacteria; order UBA9214; family UBA9214; genus UBA9214. Next base: position 108,076 of record CAWHCQ010000012.1, on the reverse strand, counting down.
TCATGACAGGAGTACAGAAAAGTGGATCAGACGCAGGCAGCTGATATCAAGATGACCGGTGAGACATTACCGGATGAGCGCGGACATTTTGGTGCCTTTGGCGGGCAATTCGTGGCAGAGACCCTGATGTTTCCACTGGACGAGTTAAACAAGGCCTACAAAAAATATCTGCAAGACCCGGAATTCCTCGCTGAACTGGATGATGATCTGAAGAATTTTGTCGGCCGCCCGTCTCCGCTTTATTTTGCAAAACGCCTGACCAGCGAGGCGGGCGGGGCACGGATCTACCTGAAACGTGAAGACCTGAACCACACCGGTGCGCACAAGATAAACAATACCGTCGGCCAGGCCCTGCTCGCGAAGCGCATGGGCAAGACGCGAATTATTGCGGAAACCGGTGCCGGTCAACACGGGGTTGCCTCGGCGACTGTAGCGGCCCGCCTCGGCATGCCGTGCGTGGTATACATGGGTTCAGAGGACATCAAGCGCCAGTCGATCAATGTCTTTCGTATGCGCCTGCTGGGTGCCGAGGTGGTGTCTGTGGAATCGGGATCAAAGACGCTCAAGGATGCTCTCAATGAGGCGCTGCGCGATTGGGTAACCAACGTCGATGATACCTTCTACATTATCGGTACGGTCGCCGGCCCGCACCCCTATCCTGCCATGGTGCGTGATTTCCAGGCTGTTATCGGGCGGGAGACACGCGAGCAGATCATGGAACAGGCCGGGCGGTTGCCGGACGCGCTGGTTGCCTGTGTGGGCGGTGGTTCAAATGCAATAGGCCTGTTTCATCCCTTCATTAACGATACATCGGTGGAGTTACACGGCGTCGAGGCAGGTGGGGACGGTGTCGAGACAGGTCGACATGCAGCACCCCTGTGTGCAGGCACCTCAGGCGTCCTGCATGGCAATCGTACCTACCTGATGGAGGACAGCGATGGCCAGATTATAGAAACCCATTCGGTCTCAGCCGGCCTGGATTATCCGGGTGTGGGTCCTGAACATGCCTGGTTGAAAGATACTGGTCGTGCCAGCTATTCAGCGATAACGGATACCGAGGCGCTGAAAGCCTTTCATCAACTTACCCGGATCGAAGGCATCATGCCGGCGCTGGAGACCAGTCACGCGCTCGCCTATGCAACGAAGCTGGCGGCCGGAATGGACAAGGACAAGATTATCGTGGTGAACCTGTCCGGTCGTGGTGACAAGGATGTGCAGACCGTTGCCGCCCTGGAAGGAATCACGATATGAGTCGCATCGCCGAACGATTTGCGGAACTGAAAAAAAACAAGCGCACGGCGCTGATACCCTATGTGACGGCGGGTGACCCGCAACCGGACGTGACGGTGCCGGCATTGCACGCGATGGTGGAGGCCGGTGCCGACATCCTCGAGATCGGGGTACCGTTCTCCGATCCCATGGCCGACGGGCCGGTCATCCAGGCGGCCTGCGAGCGGGCGCTTGCACATCACGTCACCCTGCACCAGGTGCTCGATATGGTCAGGGAGTTTCGCCGCAAGGATTCCAGTACGCCTGTCATTTTAATGGGCTATCTCAACCCGATAGAAGTCTGGGGTTACCGGGAATTTTCCAGGGCTGCCGGGGAGGCCGGTGTCGATGGCATGTTAACCGTGGATATGCCACCGGAAGAAGCGGGTGAACTCGGGGAACATTTGCAGGCCAATGGTATTGATATCATCTTCCTGCTGGCGCCGACGAGTGGCGTGGAGCGCATTCGGAAAGTGGTCGCTGCAGCCAGCGGCTTTATCTATTACGTATCCTTCAAGGGTGTTACCGGCGCAAACCGCCTCGATATCGATGCGGTCGCCGGCAAGCTCGGGGAGGTGCGGCAATATACGGACTTGCCACTCGGGGTGGGTTTTGGCATTCGTGACCCCGAAACCGCGGCGCAGGTCGCGAAGATTGCAGATGCCGTGGTTGTCGGCAGTGTCCTGGTCAGCAAGATAGCCGGGCTTGTTGACAGTCCGGAATCAATCCCGGCAACCCTCGCCTCCAGCGTTGCCGAGTTGCGCGCGGCAATCGACCAGGCCGTTTCCTGACGGTCTCTTCCAGGGTCGGTTTATACTCTATTGTTGAAACAGGTATAATGCATAACATGAGCTGGTTCAGTAAGTTAATGCCATCAAAAATTCGTACCGCTGGCGGTAACAAGCGCACGGTGCCGGAAGGCCTGTGGATAAAGTGTAACGGTTGCAGTGCGGTGCTCTACCGTTCCGAGCTGGAGCGAAATTTTGATGTCTGTCCGAAATGCAGTTACCACCTGAGAATCGGCGGGCGACGTCGACTCGAGATATTTCTTGACGCGTCATCCGGCAATGAAATCGCGGCAGGCCTGGAGCCGGTCGATGTGCTCAAGTTCAAGGACAGCAGGAAGTATCGTGACCGCCTGCTCGCTGCCCAGAAGGCGACGGGTGAAAAGGATGCCCTGATTGCCATGCAGGGTACACTGGAAGGCCTGCCTGTGGTCGCCATGGCCTTTGAATTCAGTTTCATGGGGGGATCCATGGGCGCCGTGGTCGGCGAGCGCTTTGTACGCGCAGCTGAAATTTCCCTCAAGGAAAAGATGCCGCTGATCTGCTTTTCCGCCAGTGGTGGAGCACGCATGCAGGAGGCGCTGTTTTCCCTGATGCAAATGGCCAAGACCAGCGCAGTGCTGGGGCGATTGTCGGCTGCCGGGATTCCTTTTATATCCGTGCTGACCGATCCCACGATGGGTGGCGTTTCGGCCAGTTTTGCCATGCTCGGGGATATCAATATCGCCGAGCCCAGGGCGCTGATCGGTTTTGCGGGGCCGCGTGTCATCGAGCAAACCGTGCGCGAAACCCTCCCGGATGGATTTCAACGCAGCGAATTTCTGCTCGAGCACGGGGCCATCGATCTGATAGTTGATCGCAGGGAAATGCGTGCAACAATCGCAAACCTGCTGAAAATCCTGACAGGAACAGCTGACACTGCCAGCTAGCGGCACCGGCCGGCCGGTGCTCTGTCATAATTCCCCGGTAACCGCACTATGCCGCGTTTTCAAACACTGGCCGACTGGCTGAGCTGGCAGGAAAGTTTGCACCCGAAGAAAATCGACCTCGGTCTTGAAAGGGTTGCCGCTGTAGCCAGCCGCCTCGGTGTCATACAACCGGAGCCAGCCGTTATTACGGTTGCAGGGACCAATGGCAAGGGCTCCAGCGTCGCATTCCTTGAAAGCATTCTCCTGGCTGCCGGCTATCGTACAGGCGCATATACCTCTCCCCACCTGTTCCGCTATAACGAACGTATTCATATAAACGGTACTGAAGTCGATGATGCAGCGTTGTGTGCAGCCTTTGCCGCGGTGGACGAGGCGCGTGGCACAACCACGCTGTCTTATTTTGAATTCGGAACACTGGCGGCGCTGCAGCTGTTCAGGCAGGCACCACTCGATATCGTGGTGCTGGAAGTTGGCCTGGGCGGACGACTCGATGCCGTCAACATCATCGATCCCGCCGTCGCGCTGGTCACATCGATTGCAATTGATCATTGCGCCTGGCTGGGTACGGACCGGGAATCCATCGGCCGGGAAAAGGCCGGAATATTTCGTTCAGACCGTCCGGCTATCTGCTCGGACCCGGCGCCACCCGCCAGTCTGGAGAAGCGCGCACGCGAGATTGGTGCCGACTGGTACTGCCTGGGGCAGGCGTATTCCTGTAAACAGGAGGGGGCCGGGTGGACCTTTCGAGGTGTCAGCAGTCGCCTGGAGGCATTGCCCTGGCCGTCGCTGCCCGGCAGGCACCAGCTGGATAATGCAGCAGGTGTTTTAATGGCGCTGGAGTTATTGAGTGGTCGTTATCCTGTGTCAAGAGCGGCTGTTGAGCAGGGGTTTCAGTCAGTCAGCTTGCCGGGTCGTTGCCAGATCGTTGCCGGTCCGGTAGAACAGATCCTCGATGTTGCCCACAATACCGCCAGCGCAAGCCGCCTGTTAGAGGTGCTCCAGGACAGGTCATGTGCAGGCAGCACGCGGATCGTTCTGGGTATGCTGAATGACAAGCAGGCCGGCGAATTTGCAACCGTGCTGGCCCCGGCAGTTGACCACTGGTACCTCGCGGGGCTTGATGGTGAACGTGGTTTGTCGGCGCGGGAATTGCAGCAACAGGTCGCGGACGCCGGCATCCAGCTGTGCAAACAGGGATTTCGCGGATGTCCCGGCAGCATGGCGGCAGGCGCACAGGGATTCCGCAGCCGGTGACCGAATCGTGGTCTGTGGATCTTTTTTGACCGTGGCAGAGGCCCGTGCATGTCCTGTATAGTCTTCGGCATTATTTTGTCCGCCTGGTGACAGGTACAAGCAGTGGAAAATCGATGGATCAGAACCTTAAACACCGGCTGACGGGGGCCATAGTCCTGGTATCGCTGGCCGTGATTTTTATCCCGGTAATCCTGGAGGGGCCGGATAATGAGTGGACCCCGCTGAGTCACGGTATTCCCGAAGCGCCGCAACTGGACTACAAGGCGCGGATGGATCTGTCGCGCGATATCAAAAGACCGGCCCCGGTCAATCGTACCCCGAAGGTTGTGGAGAAACCCGTCTACGGGCTTGCCGAGCCGGTCAGGAAGAAAGCGGTTATCCCGGAGCCGAAACCTCAACCTGAACTGCAACCTGAACCTGAACCAGTGGCGCGTGAAATAGCGGCGGCAACATACTTGCCGGGCTGGTATGTACAGGTTGGCAGTTTCTCCAGCGAGGCAAATGCCAGCGGGCTCAGCAAGCGTCTTGATATCATCCGGTTATGACGCCAGGCATCAGAAAACAAGCACCAAATCGGGCCATATATACCGGGTGATGGTGGGCCCTGAAACGAGTCGGGCGGTGGCAGAGCAACTGCGGGACACGCTGGGCGATGAATTCAGGCTCGAGGGTATTATCATCAATAACCCGCGCTGATCGACATGGCGGTGGCCTCTGTATATCTGGTAAAATGCACAGGCTATGAATTATTTTCGAAAGTCAGCAGAGCGGGTTTTTCCCGGTCTGGAATCTCAGGGGTACAAGTATGGCTATGGCCTGGATTGATATTGTAATAATCGCGCTGATTGTGCTGTCCGCAATTTTAAGTCTGTTTCGAGGTTTTGTAACCGAGGCGCTTGATCTGGCCACGTGGCTGGTTGCCTTCTGGGTAGCCATGACCTTTTACGAGGACCTGGCAATCTGGCTTTCGCAGTGGCTATCGCTGCCTTCCGCGCAGAAGCCCGCGGCATTTGCCGCGCTGTTTATCTGTACATGGATACTGGGTGCCGTGCTGAATTACCTGGCAGGCAAACTGGTTGCAAAGACAGGCCTGACCGGTACGGACAGGATGCTCGGCGTGGTATTCGGGGCGGCGCGTGGCGGGGTCATTGTCGCGATCCTGGTCTTGCTGGCGGGAATGACGCTGCTGCCGCAGGATCCCTGGTGGCAGAATTCACATCTGCTCGGATATTTTGAGGAGCTTGCCGTGTGGATACGCAACTTTCTGCCTCCCGAGTTCGCTGACAAAATCAACTATGCCTGATTTTCCCTGGCCGATAGCTGAGTGAGGTTCAAGTATGTGCGGAATCATAGGGATTGTTGCTCATGAACCGGTAAACCAGTCCATCTATGACGGGCTAACTGTCCTGCAGCACCGTGGTCAGGATGCGGCGGGGATTATTACCTGTGAAGGTGGCCGCCTGCACCTGCGCAAGGACAACGGCCTGGTGCGCGATGTCTTTCATAACCGCCACATGACACATATGTTCGGCAACATGGGAATCGGCCATGTCCGCTATCCAACCGCCGGCAGTGAAAGCTCCGCTGAAGCCCAGCCGTTTTATGTCAACTCCCCGTATGGCATCTGCCTGGCGCATAACGGCAACCTGACCAATGCAAACAAGCTCAAGCAGGAACTGTTCCAGGAAGACCTGCGCCAGATCAATACCGATTCGGACTCCGAGGTATTGCTGAACGTCTTTGCACACGAACTCCAGCAGTACGCAAAGCTGAAGATGAATGTCGAGGATGTGTTCAATGCAGTCGCCGGTGTCTACCGGCGCTGTCGCGGTGCCTTTGCTGCAGTGGCGATGATTACCGGTCAGGGAATTGTCGCTTTCCGCGATCCCTACGGTATCCGTCCCCTGGTCTACGGAAAGCGGGTAACGCCGCAGGGGGTCGATTACATGACCGCCTCCGAGAGTGTTGCGCTCGATGTGCTGGGCTATGAACTGATTGCCGACGTGGCGCCGGGTGAGGCAGTATTTATCACGATTGACGGCCAGATTCACAAGCGCCAGTGCGCCGAGAACCCGGTGCTTTCACCCTGCATATTCGAATACGTATACCTGGCACGCCCCGACTCGATTATCGACAACGTGTCCGTCTACAAGGCCCGCCTGCGGATGGGTGAGAAACTCGCAAACAAGATACTTCGCATCCGTCCGGATCATGATATCGATGTTGTCATACCGATACCCGATACCAGTCGTACCTCTGCCCTGCAGCTTGCCAATACGCTCGGACTCAAGTATCGCGAGGGTTTCATAAAGAACCGCTATATTGGCCGGACCTTTATCATGCCGGGCCAGCAGCAGCGTAAAAAATCGGTGCGCCAGAAACTGAACGTGATCGACCTGGAATTCAGGGGCAAGAACGTGATGCTGGTTGATGACTCGATTGTACGCGGTACCACTTCATCGCAGATTATTGAAATGGCGCGTGATGCGGGCGCAAACAAGGTCTATTTTGCCTCGGCATCCCCGCCGGTTCGTTATCCCAATGTCTATGGCATCGACATGCCGGTCAGTGATGAACTGATTGCACATGGACGTACCGAGGCCGAAATATGCAAGGAAATCGGTGCCGACTGGCTGATCTTTCAGGACCTCGAGGATCTGGTCAGGGCGGTCGACAAGGGCAATCCGCAGATCAAGCAATTCGATTCCTCGGTATTTACCGGTAAATACATCACCGGTGATATCGGTAACAAGTACCTGAGCGAGCTTGAGCATACGCGTAATGACGCCAGCAAGAACGATCGACGTGAAGGCGATAACGAGGTCATTGACCTGCACAATACCGCGTGACTCGAGTTGCCTGTATTGACAGCAGGATCGTTTCTCATCTAGTCTTGAATTCATTAGCGCCGATTTGATTTCAGCTTGCGGGCGCTTTACAAGTACAGCTAAAGCGACGGCACCTGCTTTCGCCTGGCTGACAGCAGGTTTTTTTATGCCCCGGGGAGTTGCCATGCCTAGAGATGATGAGTTCGATTTTGATACCAGGGCAGTACGCGCCGGACAGCAGCGTTCCCCGGAAGGTGAGCATTCAGAGGCGATATTCCCTACCTCGAGCTATGTATTCGCCAGTGCTGCAGAAGCCGCCGCCCGCTTTTCCGGCGACCAGCCGGGTAATATCTATTCACGGTTTACCAACCCCACCGTACGCACATTCGAGCAAAGACTGGCTTCCCTGGAAGGCGGCGAATGCTGTGTTGCAACGTCCTCGGGAATGGCTGCCATCCTGGCAACCTGCGCGGGCCTGCTGAAGGCGGGCGACCACATCGTCTCGTCACGCAGTATCTTCGGGACGACCAGTCTTCTGTTTACCAACTACCTGGCGAAATTCGGGATTGAGACAACATTTGTCGCATTATCGGATATACAGGCCTGGCGCGAGGCCATTCGGCCGGCAACCCGGCTGCTGTTCCTGGAGACGCCTTCCAACCCGTTATCGGAGATTGCGGATATCGCCGAACTTGCCGTTGTTGCAAGGGAAAACAACTGCCTGCTGGCCGTGGACAACTGTTTTTGTACGCCGGCCCTGCAACGCCCCCTGGAACTGGGGGCGGACATCGTTATCCACTCGGCCACCAAGTATCTCGACGGGCAGGGTCGCTGCATCGGCGGTGCAGTTGTCGGCAGTGAGGAGGTTGTCGGCAAGGATGTCTACGGTTTTCTGCGTACCGCCGGACCGACGATGAGCCCGTTCAATGCCTGGGTCTTTTTGAAAGGCCTGGAAACCCTGTCAATACGCATGCGTGCGATTTGTGCCAGTGCCCTGGCACTGGCAGGGTGGCTGGAACAGCATGAACAGGTAACGCGGGTCTATCATCCTGGCCTGGCATCGCACCCCGGGCATGAGCTGGCAAGTCGTCAGCAGGACGACTTTGGCGGCATCGTTTCGTTCGAACTGAAAGGTGGCATACAGGATGCCTGGAAAGTCATCGATGCGACCCGTGTCTTTTCGATAACCGCTAACCTGGGTGATACAAAGAGTACGGTCACGCATCCGGCAACCACAACCCACGGCCGGTTGACTCCGGAGCAGCGCGAGGCAGCCGGAATTTCCGATGGCCTGATACGCCTGGCCGTCGGCCTGGAGAGCGTTGCCGATTTGCAGGCGGATCTCGAACGGGGTCTCTCGCGATTGCCCGCCTAGTGCAGCATGCTGTTCGGCCGGCCGCTGCGCGCCCGGTAATACAGCGGGGGTGAAACAGCCATCCCTTGTGAAACAGCGACAGCACCTGGAAGCCGTGTTCAGGGCGGGACTGGCCGCCGTTCATGGCACGCCCTGTGTCGCCGAATACCTCGAAAGCCATCCCCCGCAATGCGACACCTGTGTTGTTGCCATCGGCAAGGCCGCCTCGGCCATGGCGGCGGGTGCGCTGCAGGTTCTGGGTGAGCGATTTCTCGGCTGTTTGCTGGTCACCAGGGAAGGCCATATTGATCCGCACCACAGGCAGGATGCGCGTTTTATCTGCCTGGAAGCCGGGCATCCGCTTCCCGATGCCCGCAGCCTGCAGGCCGGCGACAGGCTGTGCCGGTTTCTCGGTGAAGTGCCTGCTGATGCAGCTCTCCTGTTTCTTCTCTCGGGCGGTGCTTCCAGCCTGGTAGAGGTGCTCCCCGGGACAACCAGTCTGCTGCAGTTGCAGCAGTTGAACCGGTGGCTGCTGGCCAGCGGGCTGGACATTGGTGCAATCAACCGGGTGCGCCGGTCTGTATCCCGCATCAAGGGCGGCGGCTTGCTTGATTACCTGCACGGGCGCGAGGCAACGGCATTGTTGATCTCGGATGTGGCCGGGGATGATCCTGCGATTATCGGTTCAGGCCTGTTATACCCGAGTGTCGACACTGACCTGTCCGGGCTGCACCTGCCTCGCTGGATTCCGGACATGGCCGCGGCCACCGGTCCGGCGGGCGCGGGCAGTAGCAGGCGTGAGCGGATCGAGCACCACGTCGTGGCCAACATTGACAGGGCCCTGAAGGCGGCCGCGCTGGCCGGGGATGCGCTCGGCTACACCACTACCATAGTGGACGAGCGCCTTGGCGGGGAAGCCTTTGATACGGGTACCCGGCTGGTTGCACAACTCCGGAGCCGGCATTCGGGTCTGTACCTGTGGGGAGGGGAGACGACCGTTACCTTGCCCGCCGTCCCGGGAGCGGGTGGACGTAACCAGCACCTGGCGCTTGCGGCGGCATCTGCCATGGTCAAGGGAGACACTCTTCTATTATTGTCGGCAGGCACCGACGGGACGGATGGCGTGACGCAGGCGGCCGGGGCCATTGTCGATCCCGGCACCCTGGCCAGGGGCGCAGCTTGCGGGCTCGATCCGCAGTCCTGCCTGCGACGGGCCGATTCAGCAAGGTTTCTGCAGGCAAGTGGGGACGTGCTGACTACAGGCCCTACAGGCACGAATGTGACAGATATGGTAATCGGCCTGAAACTGGCCGGTGCTCCTGGCAGGTAGTCAGCGGTTCGCCTGTGTCTTGAGCGCAATGTTGTGCAGCTGGCAGCCCGCGGGAGTGCATTCCAGCACACTGCCCTGCGCATACCAGTCACCCAGCACGATGCGTTGTGCCGGCCCGCCGGCAAGCAGCAGCTCGTGCACATCCGGCCGGTGGGTGTGTCCGTGGATCAGGCGTGCTACCCCGTTGTCAGTCATGGCGTGGATGACAGCCGCCTGGTTTACGTCCATGATGCTCTCCGCCTTGCCGCTGGTCTTCTCCCGGCTGAGGGTGCGCATTTCATCGGCAATGCTGCGGCGCTCTTCAAGTGGTTTCTTCAGGAAGTCTGCCTGCCACTGCGGGTTGCGTACCATCTCGCGGAATGCCTGGTATTCCGTGTCATCGGTGCATAACAGGTCGCCGTGCATCAGCAGGGTCGGGGTGCCGTAGAGGTCGATTCGTGCAGGGTCCTCTAACAGGGTGCAGTTGCCTTGCCTGGCAAATTGCTCACCGAGCAGAAAGTCCCGATTTCCATGCATGACGAACACGGGAGTGCCGGAGGCGGCGCACTCACCCAGTCCCCGGCACACGTCCAGGTTCAGCGTTGAGTGATCATCATCCCCGATCCAGGCCTCGAACAGGTCGCCGAGGATATACAGCGCATTCGACCCGCTGGCGCGGTTTTTGAGGAAATCGAGAAATAATTGCGTGATCTGCGGCCGTTCGTCATCCAGATGCAGGTCAGAGATGAACAGGGTGCGTGACATACGCGCAGTGTCCGCGAAGGCTTATTCGACGATGGTTACTTTAGTGATAACGACGTCTGTCACCGGAACATCCTGTTGCCCGTTAGTGGTGGTCGTCTTGACATGTTCAATAGCTGAAACCGTGTCCATTCCATCGGTGACCTTTCCGAAGACCGTATATCCCCAGCCTCGTGATGTTTGCGAGGTGTGATCGAGGAAACCATTGTCTTTTACGTTGATAAAGAATTGCGCTGTCGCTGAATGGGGGTCATTGGTTCTCGCCATTGCAATCGTACCGTTGTGATTCTTCAGCCCGTTGTCTGCTTCATTCCTGATCGCCGCCTTTGTTTCTTTTTGCCTCATGTTCGCATCGAAGCCGCCGCCCTGGATCATGAAGCCGGGAATCACGCGGTGAAAAATGGTGCCGTCATAGTGGCCGGATCTGGCGTATTCGACGAAATTGGCAACTGTCTCCGGTGCATTTGCGCTGTCAAGTTCCAGTGTAATGTTGCCCTTGGTGGTTTCCATGAGGACTGTAATCATGTCTGCTCCTTTATGATGTAAATTGTCTCCGTGGGAAATGGAGATAGTCGTCAGCATGCCTGCTGCCATGACCAGAAAAGTGCCCAGCAACTGTTTCATAAAATACTCCATTTTCATTATGCCAAACCCCAATCATATAAACTCTGGCCATCTTTACAAGTCCGTTGGCCGACGATGCGCTTTTGTAGCATGAACCGCTTTCCGTTACCATGGCCGCGCCAGGTACACACCGGCTATTTCCTGACAGGCAATGTGAAAATAGAGTGGAATACTGAAGATGCTGGAGATCTATAACACGCTTACGAATCGCAAGGATGTCTTTGTCCCGATCGAGCCGGGCAAGATTCGTATATACGTCTGTGGCATGACCGTTTATGACTATTGCCACCTGGGGCATGCCCGCGTCATGGTGGTATTCGATGTGGTTGTCCGTTATCTCAGGGAGCTTGGTTTTCAGGTCACCTATGTGCGCAATATCACCGACGTCGACGACAAGATCATTGCGCGGGCCATTGAAAACGGCGAGAGCATTCACGAGTTGACCACCCGCTTTATCGATATCATGAACGAGGATGCCGCGGCCCTCGGCGTGATACCGCCGGACGAGGAGCCGATGGCGACCACCTCGATGGATGACATTATCGCCATGATCAGCTCACTGGTGGAGAAGGGGTACGCCTACCAGGGTGAGAATGGCGATGTCTATTACGCGGTTGGCACATTCGATGCGTACGGGAAACTCTCGGGAAGGAATCTCGAAGACCTGCAGGCAGGTGCGCGTGTCGCTGTCGATGAGTCAAAGAAAGACCCGCTTGATTTTGTCCTCTGGAAGAGCGTCAAGCCGGATGAGCCCAGCTGGCCTTCACCCTGGGGCAACGGGCGGCCGGGCTGGCATATCGAGTGTTCGGCCATGTCCACGCGCTGTCTCGGGCCGCACTTCGACATTCACGGCGGTGGCATGGATCTGAAATTCCCGCACCATGAGAACGAAATCGCGCAATCCGAGGCGGCAACCGGGGAGACCTTTGTAAACTACTGGATGCATAACGGGTTTGTCAGGGTGGACGATGAGAAGATGTCCAAGTCCCTGGGTAATTTTTTCACTGTCCGCGAGATATTGAAACGCTACCGTGCCGAAGAGGTGCGTTATTTTATTCTTGCAAGCCACTACCGCAGTCCCCTGAATTATTCACAGGAGAATCTCGATAACAGCAAGGCGGCGCTGGCAAGATTGTATACCGCTCTCAGGGGCATGCCAGCGGTACGGCAGGACGGGCCGGGGTGTGCTGACCATCGCGGGGCCTTTCACAAGGCCATGGATGATGATTTCAATACCCCGGAAGCCATTGCCGTATTGTTTGAAATTGCGCGAGAGATTAACAGGCACAGGGATTCCGCGCCGGAGAAGGCGGCCTCACTTGCCGCCTGTCTCCAGGCCCTCGGCAATATCCTGGGTTTGCTGCAAGCGGACCCCGAGATCTACTTTCGCGAATCCGCGCCCGTGGCGGACGAACTCGTACCCGGGCTGACAGAAGCCGGGGTCGAGGCCTTGCTTGCGAGTCGCATTGCCGCACGTGAAGCCAGGGACTGGGCGAAGGCGGACGGCATACGTGACCAGCTGGATGCCGCGGGTGTGGTTATAGAAGATGGCCCGGCCGGTACCACATGGCGACGCAAGTGACGTCCGCGAGTGGCCTGTCCCGAGACCGTCTGCCCGGGTTCGAAACGGCCTGCGCGGTCAGTCGTGCAGTTCTTCGGTCGCAAACAGTGTGTTTTCAAGCAGGGTGGCGACGGTCATCGGACCGACTCCGCCGGGCACGGGAGTAATCCACCCGGCCCTTTCAAAGGCACTGTCAAACTCAACATCACCCACAAAACTGCCATCTTCGCGGCGGTTAATGCCGACATCGATCACGGTGGCACCGGGTTTTACCCACTTGCCGGGTACGATGCCGGGCTTGCCGACAGCAACGACAAGAATATCGGCCCCGCCAACATGCCGGTCGAGGTTCTCGGTGAAGCGATGACAGGTGGTGACCGTGCAGCCAGCCAGTAACAGCTCGAGGCCCATCGGGCGGCCGACGATGTTGGATGCACCGACCACGACGGCCTCGCGACCGTAAAACGTCTCGCCGGTATGTTCCAGCAGGGTGATTACACCGCGCGGTGTACAGGAGCGCAGTGACGGGCGCCGCAGGGCCAGCCGGCCGATATTGTAGGGATGGAAGCCGTCTACATCCTTGTCTGGCCTGATAAATTCAGTGACCTTGTCGGCATCGATGTGTTCAGGGAGCGGCAACTGGACGAGTATGCCGTCAATCGAATCGTCGTAGTTCAACTGCCCAACCAGGTCGAGAAGGTCTTTTTCCGAGGTTCCGGCGGGGAGATCGTAGGAACGTGAGAGCAGGCCGGCCTCTTCGCAGGCCTTGCGTTTGTTGCGCACGTAGATTTCAGAGGCCGGATCCTGGCCAACGAGAATGACGGCAAGCCCCGGAAGACGTTGTTTGTTTTGCAGGCGTTCATCGATCCGCTGCTTGACGGATTGCCTGACTACGGCGGCTATTGCCTTGCCATCGATCAGTTTAGCGGTCATTGTTTCAACAGGGTCTCTGCGCCGGGAAAGGACCGGGATTCTCGCATGTGACGGCGATCCGGCACAACTCGGTCTATCTCCCTCGGGAAATCGTGGATCAGTCAGTAATGCCCCTGAATACGGGCCGGCAGGTGAACTGGTCGACAGGATTCAGCCGTGGAGAATTTGACCCTTTTTGAGGTTGAACGTATCATCGCCGGGTTGCGCTGTCAGGCTTGTGTCGCAGGTCTGTGAACAGCTGAACAATACGGGGTATAGCGCAGCCTGGTAGCGCGCCTGCTTTGGGAGCAGGATGTCGGGAGTTCGAATCTCTCTACCCCGACCAGATTTGACAAGGTACGAGTAGTCTGGCCTGCAGATTTTTCTTGCGCCCGTAGCTCAGCTGGATAGAGCATCGGCCTTCTAAGCCGAGGGTCGCAGGTTCGAATCCTGCCGGGCGCGCCAGTTGTGACGAGTCGGACAGCTTGAGAGTTTTATGGTGGGCGTAGCTCAGTTGGTAGAGCCCTGGATTGTGATTCCAGTCGTCGTGGGTTCGAGTCCCATCGTCCACCCCATTTACAGGGCCGTTAGCTCAGTTGGTAGAGCAGGTGACTCTTAATCACTTGGTCGAAGGTTCGAATCCTACACGGCCCACCATTCACAAAGGCGGCAGACAGCATCCTTGCTGCAGATTCCCAACCAGGTGTGTAATTTGACCGCAGACAGCAGGGGTGTTTCCCTGTGCCGGACCGTGGGATGAAGGAGGGCCTCCTGACCCGGGCATGTCAGGGATTTTTGATGCACATGCCGGTTCAAATCAGGGGTGCGCAATTGTTCGATAAATCGTTATAATTTCAGATTAAATGTCCGTTGGGTTACGTATGAAGGCCCGGAGTCATGGCAAAGCAGCGAAAGTGGCGGAATTGGTAGACGCGCTGGCTTTAGGTGCCAGTGGGGGAACCCGTGAGAGTTCGAGTCTCTCCTTTCGCACCATTAATTCAAACAGTGTATATAGAACAACAGCTTGCGATACAGGGTCAGAGACTGGCCTGCGCGGGTCTAAAACACGTTAAGAGGTGATGGAATGGATGTGTCAGTAGAAAATACCGGTGGCCTGGGGCGACGGATGACGGTGCAGGTACCCTCCGAGCGTGTCGAGCAGGAGGTGCAGTCTCGCCTTGCCTCCATGAGCAAGACCGTCCGCCTTGATGGTTTCCGGCCGGGTAAGGTACCGCTGAAGGTCGTTGAGAAGAAGTATGGTCAACAGGTTCGTCTCGAGGTGGTTGACCAGGTGGTCAATTCAACCTTGCAGGAGGCCTTGTCGCGGGAGAATATCCGCCCGGTCGGTCAGCCAAGCATAGAAACGAAATCGGTGCAGCCGGGTGGGCCGCTGGAGTATGTTGCAACGTTTGAAGTATTCCCGGAACTTCCCGATTCGCTGAAATATGACTTCGCGGTTACCCGGCCGATTGTCGAGATCATCAAGGAAGATATCGACAACATGCTGGGGAATTTACGCAAGCAACGTGCGACCTGGAATATTGTTGAACGCCCGGCGCAGCAGGGTGACCAGGTTATTATTGATTTCGAGGGAAGCATCGATGGCGCACCTTTCGCGGGAAACAAGGCCGAGCAGATGTCGCTTGAGCTGGGATCGAACACCATGATACCGGGTTTCGAGGATCAGCTGACAGGAGCCTCAGCCGGTGATGACAGGACCGTAAAGATAACCTTTCCGGATGACTACCAGGCCGCTGAAGTCGCTGGCAAGGAGGCTGAATTCAGGGTAAAGGTTCACTCGGTCTCCGAACAGGTTCTGCCTGAGCTGGATGATGATTTTGCCCGTGCTTTCGGTGTTGATGAAAACGGAATGGAAGGATTGAGGGACGAAGTCAGCAACAATATGCAGCGTGAACTCGATGGGCTGGTTGCTTCAAAGATGAAGGAACAGGTGTTCAGCGGCCTGGTGAAATGTAATCCTGTTGACGTGCCGCGAATCATGATCGAGTCCGAGATACAGCAGCTGCAATCACAGGAGTCAGGCAAGGGGATGGATCCATCTGCCCTGGAAGCCACGGCAGAGAGGCGGGTGAAACTGGGCGTGCTGGTTTCGGAGATCGTCAAACAGAACAACATTATGGTTGACCCGGACCGGGTGCGTGGTGTCGTCGATACAATTGCCGCTTCCTACGAGAAACCCGAGGAGGTTGTGCAGTGGTATTATGGCAACCAGGATATGCTTGCCAATGTTCAGTCTTCGGTCATCGAAGAGCAGGTTGTTGAATGGGTTGTAGCGAACAGCGGCATCGATGTTACAGACCGGGAGACCAGTTTTGCCGAGCTGGTCGACCAGGCCATACAGTCTCAAGGATAAAATTGAATGACCGATAACAGACATATGAATAGTGCACAGGATACGAAAGCCCTGAATCTGGTACCGATTGTTATCGAGCAGACCGCTCGCGGCGAGCGCTCCTATGATATTTACTCGCGTCTGCTCAAGGAGCGGGTGGTGTTTGTAGTCGGGCCTGTTGAAGACTATATGGCCAATGTCATTGTTGCGCAGTTACTGTTTCTCGAGTCAGAAAACCCTGACAAGGATATTCACCTGTATATCAATTCGCCGGGTGGGTCAGTGACAGCAGGGCTGGCAGTCTATGACACCATGCAGTTTATCAAACCGGATGTCAGTACAATGTGTATCGGCCAGGCGGCCAGCATGGGTGCGCTTTTGCTGGCCGGCGGTTCCAGCGGCAAGCGTGTCTGTTTACCGCATTCCCGAATGATGATCCATCAGCCACTTGGCGGGTACCAGGGGCAGGCAACTGATATCGATATCCATGCCAAGGAGATTCTCCTCATCAGGGAGAAGCTCAACCTGATATTGTCCAGGCATACCAACCAGCCAATGGAGAAGATCCAGCGGGATACCGAAAGGGACAATTTCATGGGTGCGGAGGCCGCCAGGGATTATGGCTTGATCGACAAAATACTGAATCAGCGTGAAGATGCTGATGAAATATAGTCGGGTAAGATGGCCCCGGCTGCTGGTTGTCAATTACCGTACGAGTCGAGGTGAATTTGGCAACCATGGCTTGCAGGAGTTGATTCGTTGTCACAATCAGTGATACAAATCTGTCAGGCAGGTTCCTTATTGATTATCCAGAGGACGTGACATGAGCAATGATCGTAACGGCAAGGGTGAAGACGGCAAGCTGCTCTACTGTTCCTTCTGCGGCAAAAGCCAGCATGAAGTGCGCAAGCTGATCGCAGGTCCTTCTGTCTTTGTCTGTGACGAGTGTGTCGAACTCTGTAACGATATTATCCGCGAGGAGATGCAGGAAAAGGCAGCCTCCGGCGACGCAAAACTACCCAAGCCCCAGGAAATCAACGATATACTCAATGAGTATGTAATCGGCCAGAGCGCTGCCAAGAAGGTGCTGGCTGTTGCTGTATACAACCACTACAAGCGGCTTGAATTCAAGAACAAGAAAGACGGTGTCGAGCTTTCAAAAAGCAACATCCTGCTGATCGGTCCAACCGGTTCCGGCAAGACCCTTCTGGCAGAAACGCTGGCCCGTTTACTGGATGTTCCGTTCACCATTGCGGATGCAACAACACTGACAGAAGCCGGTTATGTGGGCGAGGATGTTGAAAATATCATCCAGAAACTCTTGCAGAAGTGTGATTATGATGTGGACAAGGCGCAGACGGGTATTGTTTACATAGACGAGATCGACAAGATTTCCAGGAAATCCGATAACCCCTCGATTACCCGTGATGTGTCCGGTGAAGGTGTGCAGCAGGCACTGCTCAAACTGATTGAAGGGACAGTTGCCTCCGTGCCTCCACAGGGCGGTCGCAAGCATCCGCAGCAGGAATTTCTGCAGGTCGATACCTCGAATATCCTGTTTATTGTCGGTGGCGCATTTGCCGGTCTCGACAAGATTATCCGTGGCCGTTCCGAGACCGGCGGTATCGGCTTTGCAGCCGAGGTAAAGAGCAAGGACGATGAGGCCAACCTGGGTGAGATCCTCTACGATGTGGAGCCGGAGGACCTGATCAAGTACGGCTTGATCCCGGAATTTGTCGGTCGCCTGCCGGTTGTGGCAACGCTGGAAGAACTCGATGAAGACGCCCTGGTGCAGATTCTTACAGAGCCAAAAAATGCCCTCACCAAGCAGTACGAGAAACTCTTTGAAATGGAAGGCTGCGAGATAGAGTTCCGCGATGATGCCTTGCGGGCTGTCGCCACCAAGGCGATGGCGCGAAAGACCGGTGCCCGCGGTTTGCGCACCATTCTCGAGCAGGTGCTGCTCGATACCATGTACGATCTACCCTCCATGGATAACGTCAGAAAAGTGGTCATTGATGAGAGCGTTATCCTTGGAAACAGCAAGCCCTACATGATTTTTGACGCTTCGGAACAGCTGGCCGCGTCCGAGTGAATTAAATATGTCAATATAAACAGCAAGTTATACTAATTGCTGGCCAATACCCTCTTGTTGGCACACTCCTTGCTCTATTGTGATTGTCTGTCAGGAAACGCTTGAACTCGAACAATCTGCCCCCACTTTCAGTAACAGTGCAGATTGAATCAACAGAAGCATTGACAGGCAGGGTGCCGGGCGAAAGAATGATTGCGACAATATTCTGACGGATTGCCGCGAAACACCCCGGTGGTACATGACTTACTCAAAAACGGATGGACAATGACATGACAGATCAAACCACAAGCGCGATACCGGTTTTGCCACTCAGGGACGTTGTCGTCTACCCGCACATGGTCATTCCGCTGTTTGTTGGCCGCGAAAAATCGATCAACGCGCTTGATACGGCAATGCAGGAAGACAAGAAGATCCTCCTGATCGCGCAGAAGAATGCCGAGATTGACGACCCTGCAGTTGAAGATATTCACGAAATAGGCACGCTGTCCACAATCCTGCAATTGCTGAAATTACCCGATGGAACCGTCAAGGTGCTGGTTGAGGGTGCCGAGCGTGTGCGCGTCACGGGTTATGAAAATACCGATGCGTTCTTTACGGCGAATATCGAGACCCTGGTATCTGAAGAAGAAACTGACGAACAGGAACTTGAAGTTCTGACCCGGTCCCTGATGGCAATGTTTGAGCAGTACGTCAAGCTCAACAAGAAAGTACCCCCCGAAATCCTGACATCGCTGTCCGGTATCGATGAGCCCGGACGCCTTGCCGACACAATTGCGGCACATATGTCGCTCAAGCTGGAAGAAAAACAGAAGATCCTCGAGATCAACAATTGCCGTGAGCGACTTGAGCGTTTGATGGTCCTGATCGAAGGCGAGATCGATATCATGCAGATCGAAAAACGTATTCGTGGCCGTGTCAAGCAGCAGATGGAAAAGAGTCAGCGCGAGTATTATCTCAATGAGCAAATGAAGGCCATCCAGAAAGAACTGGGCGACATGGACGATGTACCCAATGAACTGGAAGAGCTGGAGCAGAAGATCAAAAAGGCCGGCATGAGTAAAGAGGCCAAGGATAAGGCCACCTCTGAAATGAACAAGCTGAAGATGATGTCTCCGATGTCTGCCGAGGCGACTGTTGTCAGAAATTATATAGACTGGCTGGTAAGTGTGCCGTGGAAAAAACGCACCAAGATTTGCCACGACCTGACAGTTGCCGAGGATGTCCTTGAAGCGGACCACTATGGCCTCGACAAGGTAAAGGAGCGCATCCTTGAATACCTGGCGGTACAGCAGCGCGTCAAGAAACTGAAGGGGCCTATCCTCTGCCTGGTTGGTCCTCCGGGTGTCGGCAAGACGTCCCTGGGCCGTTCTATTGCGCGCGCAACCGGGCGTAAATTTACCCGTATGTCCCTCGGCGGGGTACGTGATGAGGCCGAGATTCGTGGTCATCGCCGTACTTACATTGGTTCCTTGCCCGGCAGGATAGTGCAGAACCTGGCCAAGCTGGGTGCGCGCAATCCACTGTTTTTGCTGGACGAACTTGACAAGATGTCCATGGATTTCCGTGGCGATCCGTCATCGGCCCTGCTGGAAGTGCTGGATCCCGAGCAGAACAACACCTTCAATGACCACTACCTGGAAGTTGATTTTGACCTGTCAGACGTCATGTTCGTGGCGACTGCAAACAGCATGAACATCCCGGCACCCCTGCTGGATCGTATGGAGGTCATACGCATTCCGGGGTACACGGAAGATGAAAAAATCAATATCGCCATGCGCTACCTGTTGTCAAAGCAGATCGAAAACAATGGCCTGAAGGATGGTGAAATATCCGTCAGCCAGAACGCTATTCGGGATATTGTGAGATTTTATACCCGTGAAGCCGGTGTGCGTAATCTCGAGCGCGAGATATCCAAGATTTGCCGCAAGGTGGTCAAGGAACTGGTGCTGAAAGAAAAGGGTCACAAGGTTTCGATTACCCCGAGAAATCTTGAAAAGTACCTTGGTGTCAAACGTTTTCGCTATGGTCGTGCAGAAGAGCATGACCAGGTTGGCCAGGTCACCGGCCTTGCCTGGACCGAGGTCGGTGGTGAGCTGCTGACGATAGAGGCAACAACGCTCAAGGGTAAGGGTAAAATGATTTATACCGGCCAGCTGGGTGACGTCATGCAGGAATCAATCCAGGCCGCGACCACGGTGGTTCGCAGCCGGGCTGACCACCTGGGTATTGATCCCGAGTTTTATCAGGAACTTGATATTCACGTTCATGTCCCGGAAGGGGCAACGCCGAAGGACGGGCCAAGTGCGGGTGTCGGCATGTGTACGGCCCTGGTATCGGCCCTCACAGGTGTCCCGGTACGCGCGGATGTCGCCATGACGGGTGAGATCACCCTGCGGGGCGAAGTGCTTCCGATTGGCGGCTTGAAGGAAAAACTCCTCGCGGCCCATCGTGGAGGAATATCTATCGTACTGATTCCGGAGGAAAACCGGAAGGATCTGGCGGAAATTCCGAAGAACGTGAAAGACAAGCTGGATATCCATCCGGTCCGGTGGATTGACGAGGTCTTGCAGGTCGCCTTGCTGCACCAGCCGGACCCGCTGCCTGACAGTGAAACCAAGGAGGCGCCAGCCAAGGCAGCCAAGCCCAAGGGTAAGGCGAAGGAAAAACCGATAATCGCTCACTAATCTGTCTGTAATGTCTGACAGCCCGCTGGCAACCAGTGCCTGATTCTGGTGTCAGCGGGTTTTTTGCGTTGATTAACTGTGTTTTAATACCGCCTGATTCTTGAAGTGTGGCCACTGTGGGCGTGGTTCTTGAGTGCGGGTTATTATCTGCTACCTGTAATAAACAATATTTTAAACCGAGGATGCCTTAAATGAATAAATCTGAACTGATCGATGCTGTAACCGAATCAACAGGACTTTCAAGGAACGATGCCACAAGTGCAACAGAAGCCGTACTGGACACCATAATTGCCACCCTTGGCAAGGGCGACCAGGTAGGCCTGGTGGGCTTCGGTACTTTCTCTGTTCGTGAGCGCGCCGCCAGGACGGGCCGCAATCCGCAAACGGGTGAAACCATTCAGATCAAGGCATCAAAATCTCCTGGTTTCAAGGCTGGCAAAGCCTTCAAGGATGCCGTAAACTAGCGCGCCTTCGGGTGCTTAGCTCAGCTGGGAGAGCGTCGCCCTTACAAGGCGAATGTCGGGGGTTCGATCCCCTCAGCACCCACCAAGGATCTGGAGTGGTAGTTCAGCTGGTTAGAATACCGGCCTGTCACGCCGGGGGTCGCGGGTTCGAGTCCCGTCCACTCCGCCATAGTGAACATCGAAGGGCACCGGAAGGTGCCCTTTCTTTGTTTTAACTACCGAGCCACGACACTGGTAATTATTCCCGAGAGATTAAAATATGTTACTGGCAATCCGAGAACGCGTTATGGGGATCGTGGGTTGGTTCATCCTCGGCATCCTCTTTATCGCATTTGCATTCTTTGGTCTGAATTCCTACCTGGATAGCGATAAAGCCATCTATGCAGCTTCTGTCAATGGCGTTGAAATAAGCAGTCGTCAGGAGAACCTTGCATACCAGCGCCTCAGAAAGCGTATGGAGGAGATGATGGGCGGTTCATTTGATCCCGCCACGCTCAACGAGTCCCTGCTGAGGGAGACAGGGCTGAGACAACTGATCAATGAAGAACTGTTGTTTCAGGAAGCGGCTGACGGGGGCTTTGCCGGCAGTGACCAGCAGCTTGCCGCACAAATCAATTCCATAAACGTATTCAAAACCGAAGGCAAGTTTTCAAAACAGCGTTATGAGCGGGCACTCGCCAACCAGGGCATGTCCCCGGCCGATTTCGAAGGCCAGTTGAGGCGGGGTATTATATCCGATCAGCTGCGTTCGGGCATTGTAAAAACGGCAGTACCCACACCGAATGAACTTGAGCTGGCTTATCGACTGCAAGGTCAGCAGCGGCGTTTCAGCTATTTAATCCTGCCCGTTTCGAGATTCAGTTACCAGGTAAATGTAACAGAGGCGGATGTCGAGCAATATTACCAGGCACATGGCCAGGAATACATGAGTCCGCAAAAGGTCAAGCTGGAATACATCGAGCTGAATGCTGCGAATCTGGTTGTGAATACCGAACCGGATGAGGCGACAATACGGGCGCTATACGAGGAGGAGGCTGAACGTTTTACCAGCGAAGAAGAACGTCACGCACGTCATATCCTGGTATTGTTTCAGGGTACAGATGAGGCAAGTATCGCCACTGCAACACGCAAGGCTGAAGAAATCGTAAAACGGCTTGATGCCGGCGAGGCCTTTGATGTCCTTGCACGTGAGGTTTCCGAGGATCCGGGTTCGGCATCCGAAGGCGGTGATCTTGGTTTCTTCGCCCGCGGTATCATGGTGCCTGAATTTGAAAATGCCGTTTTTGAAATGCAGGTGGGAGAACGAAGCGCGCCGATCCGCTCATCCTATGGTCTGCATATTATCGAGTTGCTCGACATCAAGCCGCAAATTGTCAAACCGTTTGAGGAAGTCAGGGAAGCGTTGACCAACCAGTTTTTGAGTGTTGAGCGCGGTGATCTCTACTTCGAACAATCGGAAATTCTTTCCAACCTTGCCTTCGAGCACCCGGACACCCTGGAGGATGCCGCCAGCGCACTTGGTCTCGCAATACAGACAAGTGACTGGATTGGCCTTGATGGTGGCCCCGGTATCGGGGAAAACCCTTTGGTAGTTGATGCCGCTTTCAGTGATGATGTATTACAGGACGGTAATAACAGCAATACCCTGGAGCTGGACGGGGATCACATCGTTGTAGTTCGTGTGCTGGAACACCGCAAGGCCGAGCCTAGACCACTTGAAGAGGTCAGCGAAAGCATCAGGCAACGTCTGCAGGATGAGCAGGCACGGTCCCTGGCAAAGGCAAAAGGGACCGGGTTACTGGCATCCTTGCAGTCTGGTACCACACTCGAGCAGATTGCCGCTCAACAGGCGCTTGACGTGGGACGAACGAAATTACTTGACCGAAATGCCTCTACTCCGCAGCGCAGCCTTGTAAGCAGGGTTTTCTCACTGGTCGCACCCGGGGATGGCCAGGTCAGTTCAGATGGTTTTGTAATGGAAGATGGAAACTACGCGCTTGTCCAGCTGGAAGAGGTCAACGACGGTCGATTTGAATCTTTGGACGAATCCGCACGCAAGCAGTTGATGCAGGAATTGGCCGGGGTTCAGGGTGCAGCCGATATGAGTGCTGTGATGGCGGCCTTGAATGAAAAAGCGACCATCCATATACCGGAGCGCGAGAATCAATAATAGCCTGGGCACGGGTTTATAATGAAGCTGCACTGGCAGATCCTGATTGCGTTGGCTCTGGCCGTTATCATCGGCCTTGTAACGGGGACGGATGCCGCTTTCCTCGGCATCCGTTTTTTTGATATCTATACCTTCCTGGGCACATTATTCCTCAATGCCCTGAAGATGCTCATCGTTCCCCTGATCATGTCTTCTATCATCACCGGCATAGCCGGCATTGGTGCAAGTGGTGCCATGGGACGGCTTGGTGGCAAGACACTTCTCTATTACCTGACGACCAGCCTGTTTGCGATCCTGGTCGGCATGCTGATGGTGAATATTATTGCGCCCGGGATAGTGGACGGTGAGCCCGCCAGGGAAATTCTGCCCCAGTCTGTGGACGATGGTTTTGTTGCAGAGCAGGTGTCGGGCCGCGGCATTGAAGATGTTGTTGAAATATTCCTGCGCATGGTCCCGACCAATATCGTTGCCGCTGCCGCCGAGGGACAGATGCTGGGGCTGATCTTTTTCAGCCTGTTATTCGGTTATTTTATGTCGCGACTTTCCGGCCCTGGCGGGACGGTCTTGAAAGACCTGTGGCAGGGCGTGTTTGACGTGATGATGAGAATCACGGAATGGGTCATGCTGTTTGCACCCATTGGTGTATTTGCGCTGGTAGCCAAGGTCGTGGCATCAACCGGGTTTGCCGCACTTGCACCACTGCTGGCATTTTTCCTCACCGTCGCTGCTGGCACTGGCAGCACATTTCCTGATTGTCTTGCCGCTGCTGCTTGTACTGGTTGGCAAGGTCAAGCCCGCTCAGGCACTACCGTGCCATGCTGCCCGCCTTGCTGACCTCGTTTTCCACGGCGTCCTCATCGGCGACCTTGCCGGTCACCATGGAATGCGTGACCGTGAATGCCGGGGTTTCCAACCGTACCAGCAGCTTCGTGCTGCCGCTGGGGGCCACCGTCAACATGGACGGCACCGCCCTTTACGAATGCGTGGCGGCCATGTTTATTGCCCAGGCCTATGGCCTTGAGCTGACGCTGGCCACGCAGTTCACGGTCGTACTGGTGGCCTTGCTGACATCCATCGGCGTGGCCGGTATCCCGGCGGCCAGCCTGGTCGCCATTACAATCATCCTGAGTGCGATTGGTCTGCCGGTCGAGGCCGTCGGCCTGATTCTCGCCGTTGATCGCATTCTCGATATGATGAGGACCAGTGTGAATGTATTCAGTGATTCCTGCGGGGCTGTTCTGATTGGCCGGCTGGAGGGCGAGACCGGAATTCTTCAGGAGAAGGAAGGCTAGCCGGGTTCAGGTTTTGCCTGACGGCGAGACGCTTTTCTTTGCTTCGTCAACTTGTAGCTGCAGCATCCTGGTTAGGTTATTCCACCGCAGGCCGATGCCACCTGGCTGATTGAAGCAGGACCGGGCCCTTCGTACCCGGACCTCGACTCCGGCGGGCCGGAGAACGATTTAACGAATCTCAACACGACTTTTATGACCTGGAACCTCATGCATATGGCGCGCATGATCAAGGATGCCGGTGGTATTCCTGCACATGGAAATCAAAGGTCGAAACGGGATGCCGGCTGTCGTTCGGTCTATCCGAATGCGGTTTACCGCTGGTACTTTCGGGAAAACAGGTGTCCGAACACTTTTTACACCTGTATTCAGAGTCAAATGTGCCCGGACAGCCTTTGTTGCGGGCTGGTTTGAACGGGAGGGCTAACGGGTTATCCCAGGTTAAAGTGTAAGGTATTCCAGACATTTTTCTGGTAACCCTTACATTATTGTCCACGTTTTCACTTGGCCTGCCACTATATAGTTGGTATAATTGAGCCACTAAGTCTGGCACAAATATTGCAGGTTATGATCGCATTAATTGTGGAACAATATATAACGCAAGTTAATCCAGATATTTTGCACTATCTCCAGGGGCTACATATGAAGAACAAAAAAATTCTATCATTTGCATTATTTGCAGGGATGCTGGCAATTGCTCAAATTGCATCTGCTGCCCCCACCCTCCCTTGCACAACCGGTCCGGATTGTTTCGTTGAAGATGAAGGTCCCGGGGGCAATGATACTCTGCCTAATGCACAGGCACTTAGCCCCCCCGACCTGGGTATTGGCGATAGCGTAACTGTGGATGGTGAAATATCTTCTCTAACAGATATCGACTTTTACAAGATAGTTTTAACAGCCACAAGTGATATTATCTTTGACATTGATTTCGCTGACGATGTTTGCCCACCAGGGACAGACCCCACGCTCTGCTTCGATGTCGATGAGGGTTTGGACGGTTTGCTTTCGGTCTTTTCTTCGGATGGAAGACTGCTTGCCTATAGTGATGACAGCGATTTCCCGGAAGATCCCGGCTCTTATCCGAATGGCGCTTATGATTCATTACTAGCCGGTCTTGTGCTTGACCCGGGCACCTATTATGTCGTGGTATCAGATAACAGGAATGAACCGACTGCGCTGTCTCCGGTTCAGTCAGGTATTACGCAGTTTCCCCTGCAAAGCGGGACAGAGGTTCTTGGCGCAACACCAGATTCGACCTTTTTTTTATCACTTGAGGCTGAAACAACGGGGCCTTATCAGCTTACGATCATTATGGCTGCGGATGCGGATGCAGATGGAGTCAGTGACCTCACCGATAACTGCATCAACGTGGCGAACTCACTCCAGGAAGACACCGATGCAGACGGTCACGGTAATATCTGTGACGGTGACTTCAACCAGACCTGTGGAGCGGTGGACTTCACGGACCTCACTCTGTTCAAGGGGAACTTCTTCACGAGCAGCCCGCTGCACGATCTGAACAGCACGGGCGGTCCGGTGGATTTCACGGATCTGAACCTGTTCAAGGGCCTGTTCTTCCAGCTACCAGGACCGAGCCCCGTTGGCTCGCTGTGTAACCCGTAACTGATCAAGCGGAGTCTCACATGGGGCTCCGCTCGCATCTTCTGCCGATCGTACTCTGTGTACTGATCGGCAGCGCAGATGCCACATATCGGCATTGGGCGGGAAGCGACGGCACCGGTGGCACAACCAGGCGTAGGCGTCATCCAGTTGGGTTTCGGTGAATAGCATAGGGGGATTATGGCGGGTATCCGCTGGAAGCGAACGTCAGCTTTCGCCCCGCAATCTCGGACATACAATACAAGAGGCTGTACTTCCTTAGGGTCGATGGACTAAACCGCTATCGCGGTAATAGAGCCTCACCACATCAACTTACCCGATAGATCAAAGATATAACGCCTGCTTCCTATGCTGAGTCATGGGGCATTTGCCTCATCATAAACTGGATCCGTATGAGCTTCATCCTGATGCTGCGGAAGGCTATACTTGACAGTATGAGCAGGTTTCTCACCAGACTGGTGCTTGCAGTCGCCCTGACAGGCAGCGTGGCGGGTTGTGACCTTGACGACCCCATCATTACCATCAATGTCGATTCAGAACAGAAGGTCTCTGAATCTGAAGGGAATTTCAACGGCATACTGCAGGACAACACCGAATTCGGGTACGCAGTCGCGATCCTGGGCGATCTGGAAGTCGATGGGGTAGTGGATCTGCTGGTCGGTGCACCCATGGACAACGACGGCGGCCCCGGGCGCGGTGCGGCCTGGATTCTGTTCATGGACACCGACGGCAGCGTTGACACGGAGACCAGAATTTCGGCCAGCGATGGCGACTTCAACGGCAGCCTGAATGATGGCGACCGCTTCGGCAGCGCCGTCGCCGGCATCGGCGACCTCAATGGCGACGGCGTCCTCGACGCGGCCATCGGGGCCCCGCTGGACGATGACGGCGGCACCGATCGCGGCGCGGTGTGGATACTGTTCCTGCGGCAGGACGGCACGGTGCGCGACGAGCAGAAAATCTCGAGCCTCGAGGGTAACTTCGATGGCAGGCTCGACAACGGGGACCAGTTTGGCGCCGCCATCACGGCGCTCGGTGACCTGAACGGCGACGGCATAACCGACCTCGCGGTCGGCGCACCGCTGGACGATGACGCTGCCAGCGACGCCGGGGCCGTGTGGATTCTGTTCATGAACGCCGACGGCACGGTCCTGACCGAGCAGAAGATCTCCATGGAGAGCGGCCGCCTTGACGGCGTCCTCACTGGCGGCGACAACTTTGGCCGCGCACTCGCCAACCTGGGCGACCTGAACCTGGATAATGTCGTGGACATCGCCGTGGGCGCACCCGGCGACGACGACGGTGCAACCGAACACGGTGCCGCCTGGGTCCTGTTCCTGCGCCCGGACGGTGCGGTTTCGACTGAACAGAAAATTTCCGCGGCCGAAGGCGGACTGGCCGCCACGCTGAACGGCGGTGACCGCTTCGGGGAGGCGCTCGCCAATGCCGGCGATATCAACCTCGACGGCGTCATCGACCTGGCCGTGGGCGCACCCTTTGACGACGATGGCGCCATAGACAGCGGCGCCGTCTGGCTGCTGTTCATGAAGCGCGACGGCACCGTGAACCAGTTGCAGAAGATTTCCCGCAACACGGGCCTGCTCGGTGCCACGCTGAACAGCGGTGACCGGTTTGGCGCCGCCGTAGCCGGCATCGGCAACCTTGACCGCAGACGTGCGCCCGACCTGGCCGTCGGCGCACCGTTCGACAAGACCCTGGGCATCGAAAAGGGGGCGGTCTGGATCCTGTTCATGGACAAGGCCGATACCAGCACCGAGTGCGAACGCAACAGCTTCTTCCGAATCCTCGGCTTCGGCGACTGCGCATAAGCAACGCTCCTGCATCCCGGTGCAAACCACACCCCGGCCTCCGGTATATTTGCATGATTGATCACGAGAAACACGTTTGAACATCACCACAATTTTTGGCTCCGGCCTGCCTGGATTGTGTTAAAAAAGGCACCTGCAAGGGTGCCTTTTTTATTTGCCTGAATTAAACGGGCCGGCCACTACCAGCAAGCATCGGCGTTCAGCGAACCGCCCGATACGCCGTGGGTGCCGCTTGAGCTGTAGGTAAAGGTCCCGCACTTGTCGCTGCTCTGCACTGCCGCCGGGGCGGCCTTGAGGGTGTAGGTTTCAGCCGCCAGGGGATCGATGCTCAGGGTGTAATAACCATGCTCGCTGCTGGTGCTGCCCATCAGGGCGGCGACAGTCGCACCCGTGTAGCTGTTCTGGTTGGCGTAATAGCGTTCCATGCGGTTGGCCAGGTCCAGGAGGTGTGACTTGGCCTCCGAGCGCCGTGTCTTGCGCATATGCTCCTGGTAGGAGGGCAAGGCGATGGCGGCGATGATCGCCATAATGACCACCACGATCATCAGTTCAATGAGCGTAAATCCACGCTGTCCGGCTGGCTGTCTGTTCATAATCGTTTCCATTTAAATAACGTTAACCACATACAGTATTCGCCTGCTGACCGGCGACACCCGGGCGGGCGCCGCCGGCGCTGGCATTACTCGTGCATGTCGATCCAGCTGCGCCGGCCACTGCCGAAGTTGGGGCCCAGCGCCGGTGTCAGGTCCTGCGAGGCATCCAGCACATCGCCGGGCGTGCCGGTGCTCGGCTTGGTGATACTGGTTGATTCGTATTCGATCTTGATCCGATCGAGGATCTTCTCGAATTCCTTCCAGTCATCATCCAGCAGATCCTTCAGGGACTCTACGATGTCCTTGAAGACATCTTCCCCGTCGCATTCCAGGCCCTTGCCGTCCTCGCACTCGACGCTGAACAGCTGGGTCAGCAGTACATTGGCCGTTTCCGCGTTGGCGGCATAATTGGGGAACAGGGCGCTCAACTCGTCGATGCCGTAGGTCGCGGTTGCCTCGGCGAAATCCGCTGCCCACTCCTCATCACCGTAGCAGGCGCCGTCGTAGTGCCAGAAGATGGTCGATTCAAACAGGAAGCCGGAAGGATCATCGAAATTGCCGAGTAGACCGCCGCCCTGCATACCCGGGACCAGGTCGACCGGATCCTGCGCAACCCAGATATTGCTCGCGGCATCACCCGCCTGGAGCTGGCTGTAGTCGAGCAGGTGCATGATCAGCGCCCCGCCGCGGTAGCGGCCGGTCTCTTCCCAGGCGTTGTTGCCCTTGATGCAGCCGGTCGAGGTACCGATCAGGCCGCCATCGAGGATGGCGCGGTCGTTGAAGGCAATCTTGACGGTACCCGACGCGGCAGTGATCTCATTCAGTGTATAGGTCAGGTCATCCCCGTCGTAATCCAGCAGGGGCGAGACGCCGTCCCAGTCCTCGAGTCTCTGCTGCACCATCTCCTGGTAGTCGACCACGTTCCAGGACTTGTTCTTGATGGTCAGCATCGCCGCCGGGTGAGAGGTCCGAGTTGGACAGAACCACCACAAATTTCTTGTCGGTGGGTATCCCGGCATCATTGACCCCGGTGTGTCCATCTCCCATGGCATAATAATCCACGACCGTGGTGTTGAACTTATCATCGTATTCATGGGTGTGATCATCCGTGCTGTCACCCAGCTCGAGATCGGTATCGACGTCGAAGTGACCGCCCTGCACACCGCCGACCACGTCACCGACCACCACCGGCTCGAGTGATTCGGGCAGGGTCAGGCCATTGATGAATATAATATCCTTGCCGCTCGCGACACGCGCAAAGGTGGGCTGGGAGTAGGTACTGTCACCCAGGTAACGGGCTACCGCGGTCTTCACCTCGAGGCCCACCGTGACATTGTCACCCGTATCCAGGGCATTGTTGCCATTGAGATCGAAAAAGACCTTGTTGGAATCGCCGCCGGTGAGCCAGTTGAGTTCAATCATCCAGCTTTCGCCCTCGGGGTTATCGCTGACAAACTGCAGGCGTCCGCCGCGCAATTGCGGATGGCCCTTGACTCGCTCGCCCTCACCCGGCAAATCCACCTGCCAGCCGGCGTGGGTACTCCAGTCGATGGCATTGGCCGTGGCGACCCGTACCCGGACGCCGTCCGGATGCGTTGCCTCGGTGAGTGTCTGGGTGCGCAGGTCGGCCGCGCTGACTGCCGTGGTCTGTCCGTGCTTGTCCCAGATGGCATAGACGCTCTGCTGGTCGATGTTGTCGTGATCGACGGCACTGAGCACGCTGCCGGTACCGAAATAGACCAGGTGTCCGCCCATGGGATGGCGCGCGATATCGGGGGCCGTGGTGATCGGCTTGTCGACCCCGGCCGCAAACAGCTTGTAGGCATCCTTTCCGTCGAGATCGAATTTCCACAGGTTGCCCAGCAGGTCACCGGCGTAGGCAAGTTCCGCCACGCCGTCGTTGTCCTCATCCACCAGGGCCGGGGCCGCCAGGCCGTTGCCGGGCTTGACGCCGGTCTTTATGACGCTCTTGCCGCCGTCCTTGAGTTTGAGCATATAGAGCTCGGCTTCGCCATTATCCGAGCCGAAGCCATTACCGGTTACCACGTACCATTTGTCGTCCGGCAACAGGGCGATCCTCGGCCGGCCGTATATATTGCCGAGATGTTTTTCACCGAAAATATCCCCGGTATCCTCGTAGAGCACCTTTTTATCGGTGCCGCTGGCCGATGTTTCGTCGCTGAGATCCGGGTTGCTCACATCAAGCACGAACAGGCCAAGGCCGCCGGCGCCGAGTCCGCCGGCCAGCACCGTCTTCCAGGTGCCGTTGACCATCGCATCGGCGGCCACCATCTCCCCGTCGGCATAGTAATTGTGAAAGTAGGGATTGCGTGACAGGTTGCCCAGCTTGTACATCAGCATGGAGGGTACATAGCCATAGACCTCGTGACCATCGCTGGCATCGAAGGCATGCACCATGCCGTCGTTGGCACCGATATAGACCCGTCCGGCCCGGCTGATATTGCTATTCTTGTAGGCGGCATAGCCGGGCAGGGTGTAATTACTTTCCGGGGCGCCCACATAGACAGGCCGGGAATTGATGATGTCACCCAGCAGGCTGTAGCGCTTGCGCAGCAGGCCATCGGGTTTTTCGTTGCTGCGGTCGCCGCGGACATAGTTCAGTTTCGGGCTGTCCCAGCTGGTAGCATCGAGCGGGTCGTAATCGGCCGAGATCTCCGGGTCGAGCAACTCGCGCTGGGTGTTGGTAAGCGTATCCCAGCGGAAGGCCAGCTGGGTATCGTCGCCGTCACCCGTAATGATCTTGCGGCCGCCGTCCACGGCAGTGGCCTTCCAGTAGTCAACAACGGCGGCCTCTTTGGCGGCAAAGGTGTCACGGGCCGTCCAGCTGCCGAGGGTACGTGTGCCATTCATGGCGACGTTGTATTCAATCACATTGCCCTGCCAGGCGCCGTTTTCGAACCAGGGGCGATAGGCCTTGGTGGCACCCGCACTCAGGTCAGTTGACTTGAGTGTAAATGAAGCCGGGCTCCAGGTCGGCTGGGTGTCGGGGAAGAAGCTGGCGGCCGCAAACACGCCAACGGCAATAAGCCCCGTGCTGATCGCAATGACAAGATGTCGAACCGAAGATGTAAAAGTTTTCATAATATTCCTCTCTTCATGCTCAGGGAGCATTCTCTGTCACATAAACCGTCTGGACGTTGCGCCTGGCGCCTTTACTCGTCACGTTCTGTGCACTGACCAGAAACAGGTATACAAAGGAGCCGGCAGTGCCTGCACCCATTTCGGCGGACTCGCCGGGAATCGGATGTTTGCCCGCATACTCGATGACGTAACTGCCCAGCGTTGTAGTGGCATGCTTGAAGGTCCAGTCATTAACTGCAGGATCGACATCATCAGCCAGGTAGTAGTGATCATCACTGGTCTCGAACGCCAGGGCGTTCGCATCTGAAACTATGGTCTCGATATCATCTTCCGCCGAACCGAGGATAAATTCTGCATTTGCCAGCGAGCTGACCTGGAACTGGCTGTTGGCCGCCATCAGGTTTTCCATGACAGCGGTGTTCATGGAGGCGATGCCGATGATGGTCATGATTACCAGAAAGACCAGGCTGACCATCAGGGCCGCACCCTTTTGATTGCGCGGCGGATGTTTTCTGTAGTCACGGCGTTTCATACTTGTTTCCTCAGTTACGCAACATCACGGTCGTCGTGTAGAGCTGGCGGCGGAAATCATCGTCGGGTGTATAGGTCTGATCACCCATGACGTAGGTATTGGTGTTGTCGAGGCCGTTCTCCGCGCACTCGCCGCGCACCAGCAACCAGAGCGCGTACCGCGATGACATCATTCCAGTCGAATGCGGCACTCGTGCTGATGGTGTCGGCATCGAGATACTGTTCAACGGATCCGTTGGCGTCGGTGTCCACACCGTACTGCAGTTGCAAATGTTCAGCTCCCACCACGAGTTCCTCGCTTGCGGGCAGGCCGTTGTCGTCCATGCTCAGCCAGTGCAGGGCAGGGACCGCGGTTCCCGCCGGACATTCCGCACTGGAGGGACCGATGTAATAGCTATGTGCCACCAGCTCCCGTGTTGTCTGCGGGTTCTCAATAATGGTGTTGCTGCTTTCACTGGAGCCCTTGAAGACGCGCCCCTCGAACAGCGAACTGCGCAGGTAGACGCGGTTGCCGGAAAAGCTTGTCGCTTCCACGGTTGAGGCATAACGCACGGTGAGCACATCACCCCGCGTGTAGGCCGAGTCGGGAATGCAGGCGTATCCCGCATTGGTGTCATCCAGACCGAAGACGCGGCGTTCGATCATCCTGCCCCAGGTGGTGCCTGACGTCAGGCAGCTGCCGTCCGTGGTCGACACGCCCTCGGTGCCGCCGATGGTATCGACACTCGCATTACCGCTCAGGTAGCCGGCGCGGCGCAGGTCACTGCTGATGATGTCGATGCCATAACGGCCATTCTCCTGCAGCCTGGCCAGTACATGCACGGCTGCATAGGTCTGTTTGCTGCTCAGGAAGATGCTGATTATGCCGGCCATGAGGATCAGGCCCAGCAGCATTGCGATCATCAGTTCTACCAGGGTGAAGCCCCTGCAACGCAGCGCGCCGGGCGCGGCATGACTGGCAAGCGGGTGTTTGTTCATAGTGCGATCCCGAGGCTGTAGCAGCGCAGATCGGTGTCTGTTTTCGGCGGGCAATCCGTGCCGGTCGCGCCGCTGCGCTCTTCATCCCAGCGCACGATGATGGTGTAATTGTCGCTACCGTCGTCGACCACCTCGCCAGCGCCGCCGGGTAACACCGTCAGTGTGTTCAGCCAGGCGTCCTTGTCATAGGTGGCCATCTGTCCAGTCGTACAGGCATTGTCTGCGCCGACACAGTCGACGGTCGCCGCGGCCGGGCTGCCGTCATAGCTGCCTGCCGCGGCGGCAGCGGGGTTGGCACGGATCCTGTCGGCCATGTCATAGGCGGCCAGGACTGCCTGGCTGCGCATAAAGCCCATCTGGTTGGCGCGCATTCCGCTAATCTGCAAAGACGCAAGCCCAAGCAAACCGATGGACACGACCAGTAGCGTGATCAGAATCTCCAGCAGCGCAAATCCGCGGAAGCGGTGCCGGGGGCTGGTATTGTTGAGATGGGTATTCATTTTATTCATGTCGTTGAACAGGTAGTTGTCTGAACTGTTGCATGTCCCTGGCGGCTGAGAATGACGGTGCGTTTTTGATGACCTCTGCACTTGTAGACTTCCAGTGAGAAGCTGACCGCAGCGCCCGGAAGAACCCCCGTGTCGAGGTACTGCAGAAATCCGGAGTTCGCCGTGAAGGTGCTGCCGGCATCGATCGGATCCCATTCACGAACGACTGTATCGGAGGCATCCAGCAGGATCAGGCCAATCGACCAGTCGGTGTCCTTCACCTCGTCCTCCTCGCATTCGACCCCGTCCTCGCTGGGGCACAGGATCATGGTTTCACCACGCTTCACGGCCTCGCTGCGCGCAAGATTGACACTGGCAAGGAACTCGTTCGTCTGGGCGGTAATGCGGCTGTTCTTGACGACATCGCGGAAACTCGGCACGCCTACCGTAAGCAAAATAATGGCAACACTCATCGTCACGATGAGCTCGAGCAGTGTGAATCCTTTTTGTTTAATCAGCATTCGTAGTTCTACCCTGTGGCTCCACCATATAAGCAACCGACTCTGCTTAGGGCTGTAGCGGCTGCAAAAAGGCAAAGTTAAGTCTTTGCCGACGGGCTGCATAAAATTGTCAACGAACGCCAGCGCGAGAAGCCCCAACAGGCAGCCCGTGACTTCTCGCAGACTGTATCGGCCGAGGGAATGGAATATTTAGGGGAAGGACCTTGCTCTGTAAAGTCTTTGATACATATACATAAATGCCGCTGGATTGCTAGCCAGACAGCTGATTCGCCCGGCTAAAGACCTCATCGCCGGGACGCGATGATTTGACAGTTGCCGGCGTGCGAAGCGCACCCTGCACCTGGCTGGTACTCGAGTAGCTATTGCTCAGGCAGCGTCAGCCCCACGGTGTTGAACCCGCCGTCAACATAGGTGATCTCACCGGTAATGCCGGCCGCCAGGTCCGAACAGAGGAAGGCGGCGGCATTGCCGACATCTTCTATCGTGACGTTGCGGCGCAGCGGGGCGGCGCCCGCAAAACAATCCAGCAATTTACGGAAATTACTGATGCCGGCCGCGGCCAGTGTCCTGATAGGACCGGCCGAGATGGCATTCACCCGGATACCCTCGGGGCCGAGGCTCTGCGCGAGGTAGCGGACGTTGGCCTCGAGGCTGGCCTTGGCGACACCCATGACGTTGTAATTGGGTATGGTTTGCACGGCACCGAGGTAGCTCAGGGTCAGCAATGAACCCTTGCGGCCCTTCATCATGGCATGTCCCGCCTTGGCGAGAGCTGCAAAGCTGTAGGAGCTGATGTCGTGGGCAATAGCGAAACCCTCGCGCGTGACGCATTCGAGGTAATCGCCGGCAAGCTGGTCAGCCGGGGCAAAGGCGACCGAGTGGACGATGACGTCCAGGCCATCCCAGTGCTTGCCGAGGTCGGTAAAGAGTGTCTCGATCTGCTCGTCACTGCCGACATCGCAGGGCAGGACGATGTCCGCGCCCAGTTCGGCTGCCAGTTTGCTTACCCGGGCGCCCATTTTTTCGTTCGGGTAGCTGAAGGCCAGTTCGGCCCCCTCGCGATGCATGGCCCGGGCGATACCCCAGGCGATGGAACGATTGCTGGCTACGCCGACGATGAGAACACGCTTTCCGCTCATAAAACCCATGCTGCTACCTTCACGATGTATTTTGACAGATGAACCCCCGGCATTCATGCAGGCACCGGGGAAGGAGTCGCTACGGTACCGGAAAACACCGTCCGGGTGAAGTGCACGCGGGCATGGTACCTGCGCAGCGGGTCATTATAATGGGCGGCTTATGGCTGCCCCTGCGGAAACCGATATTGACATGCTGCTTCCTTGCCTGGCGAGACACTTCAGGCTGCTGGTGGTCCTGGGCAGCGTAATGCTCGCGGCCTGTGACAATGGTCCCTGGAACAGTCCGTATCCTGCAGACGAGGCCAGGCTGAACATCCTGTATTCGTCTTTTCGGGAGCGACCGAACCACCTCGATCCGGCACAGTCCTACAGTTCCAACGAGGTCACGTTCACCGGGCAGATCTACGAGCCCCCGCTGCAATATCACTACCTGAAACGGCCCTATGAACTGATTCCGCTGACGGCAACTGAAATGCCCGCAGCCGTCTACCTCGACGCGCAAGGCAGTCGTCTGCCCGCTGACGCGAATACCGATGACATTGCATTCAGCGTTTACGAGATCAGGATCAAACCGGGTATCCAGTATCAGCCGCATCCGGCCTTTGCCCGCGACGCACAGGGGCGGCCGGTCTACCTCGATATGACGGCCGATCAACTGGCGCCGATTCATACACTGGCAGACTTCAGTAAAACCGGTACACGGGAGCTGACAGCGGCTGATTATGTCTACCAGCTGAAACGACTGGCACATCCCCGCCTGCATTCCCCGATCTTTGGCTTGATGAGTGACTATATCGTCGGCCTGGAGGCCTACCAGCAGACCCTGTCGAGTGCCTACGAGTCGCTCGCAGCCGGGCAGAAAGAAGGCGTCTATCTGGATTTGCAACAATACCCGCTGGCAGGCGTGGAGCTGGTCGATCGCTACACCTACAGAATCACGATACAGGGTAAATATCCGCAATTGCTTTACTGGCTGGCGATGCCGTTCTTTGCGCCGGTTCCACATGAAGCCGACCGCTTCTATTCGCAGCCGGGGATGAAGGAACGCAATATCACCCTGGACTGGTACCCGGTCGGGACCGGGCCTTATATGCTTACCGTGAATAATCCGAATCGGCAGATGGTCCTCAGCCGCAACCCGAATTTTCATGGCGAAACCTACCCGCTGGAAGGAGAACCCGGTGACGGGGAGGCGGGGCTGCTCGATGATGCAGGCCGCCCGTTGCCTTTCATTGACCAGGTTACCTTCAGTCTTGAGAAAGAGACCATTCCCTACTGGAACAAGTTTCTGCAGGGTTATTACGATTCCTCAGGGATCGCATCCGACAGCTTTGACCAGGCCGTCACCGTGGGTTCGGGCGGTGAAACCAACCTGACGGAGGTCATGCGCGCGCAGGGTATCGTGTTGAATACCTCGGTATCCACGTCGATGTATTACACCGGCTTCAACATGCTCGACCCGGTGGTCGGCGGCCAGTCCGAACGCGCCCGGAAACTGCGTCACGCGATATCCATTGCAATTGATTTCGAAGAGTACATATCGATTTTTCTGAACGGTCGTGGCATCCCGGCCCAGGGGCCGATTCCGCAGGGGATCTTCGGGCATACTGAAGGCGAGGCGGGTATCAATCAGTATGTCTATGATTTCACCGCAGCCGGCGTGCGCCGCAAACCCCTGGAGACGGCCCGGCAATTGCTCGTTGAGGCTGGTTATCCGGACGGGCGTGATGCCGTCACCGGCAAGCCGCTGGTGCTGCATTTCGACACGGCCGCAGTCCGGACCGGATTCCAAGGCGCAGCTTGACTGGTTGCGCAAGCAGTTTGCAAAACTGGATATTCAACTGGTTATCCGCGCCACGGACTACAACCGCTTTCAGGATAAAATGCTCAAGGGCACAGCCCAGATATTCCAGTGGGGCTGGAATGCCGATTACCCGGATCCGGAAAATTTCCTGTTTCTGCTCTATGGTCCGAACATCAAGGTCGGCAAGAACGGCGAAAATGCAGCGAATTACCGGAATCCCCGGTTCGATGCGCTGTTCGAACAGATGAAGAACATGGAGAACAGCCCGCAACGCCAGGCCCTGATAGACGAGATTATTGCCATTGCGCGTTATGATGCCCCCTGGGTATGGGGATATTTCCCCAAGGATTATTCCCTGCGCCATAGCTGGTACGTGAATGTCAAACCAAACCTGATGGCCAATAATTCGCTTAAATACAGGCGTATCGATCCGCTGCAGCGTGCGCAGCTGCGGGCGCAGTGGAATCAACCGGTGCGCTGGCCGCTGCTGCTGCTGGCCGTGCTGTTGCTGGTTGTCGTGTTGCCGGCCTATCTCGGTTTTCGCAAACACCAGCGCATGCCGGCCTACCAGGAAAAGCATTGATGTTTGCCTATATCGTCAGGCGCGTGGCCTATGCAATACCGATACTGATCGGTGTCAACCTGCTTACCTTTTACCTGTTCTTTGTGGTCAACACTCCGGACGATATGGCGCGCATGCACCTGGGTATGAAGCGTGTTACCGTCGAGGCTGTCGAGAAGTGGAAGGCCGATCACGGCTATGACAAGCCGCTGCTGTTGAACGAGGCCGGCAGCGGGATGGAAAAGCTGACCCATACAATTTTCTACGAAAAATCGGTGCGCCTGTTTGCGCTCGACTTCGGCTACTCGGACGAAGGCCGCGATATCAGCTACGACATCAGCCAGCGGATGATGCCGAGCCTGGCAATTGCAGTGCCGGTATTGATCGTCGGCTTGCTGGTTAATATCACCTTTGCCATGATGATGGCCTTTTTCCGGGGCACCTATCTCGATGTGTCAGGCGTTGTCGTCTGCGTCATGCTGATGTCGATCTCCGCCATGTTTTATATCATCGGGGGACAATACCTGCTGGCAAAACTGCTGCGACTGATGCCTATTTCGGGTTATGAAACGGGTGTTGATGCCCTCAGGTTTCTTGTCTTGCCGGTTGTGATCGGCGTGGTCAGCGGGATTGGTTCCGGTTCCCGCTGGTACCGGACCTTCTTCCTGGAAGAGGCCGGCAAGGATTATGTGCGCATGGCGCGCGCCAAGGGGCTTGCAGAATCGCTGGTCCTGTTTCGTCATATTCTCAGAAATGCGCTGGTGCCGATTGTTACCGGTGTGGTCGTCATCCTGCCGTTGTTGTTTATGGGTAGTCTGCTGCTGGAATCCTTCTTTTCCATCCCCGGGCTTGGAAGCTATACGATTGATGCGATCAGGAACCAGGATTTCGCAATTGTCCGTGCCATGGTGTTTCTTGGTACCTTGCTCTATATCCTCGGTCTGATACTGGTCGATATCTCGTATACCCTTGTTGATCCAAGGGTGCGCCTGACATGATCAAGCCGGTCCTGCTGACGACAGATGTTCTGCTCTACCTGCTGTTTGCAGTCGTCGTTGTATTTATTCTCTACGCGCGTAAAAAACCGCATATAAGAGAGCCGTGGCTGCGTGTATTCAGCGGCCGAATGGCCTCGGCATCGGCGGTCATATTACTGGCCTTTGTTGTTATCGGCATGCTCGACTCCATCCACTTTCGGCGCTCGCTTGAAAATAACGGCACAGGGGCTGAAGTCCATTATTCGGGTGATGTCCTGAGTGTGCTGGATGTACTGATGGGTCCGCTGCGTACCCGGGTCGAGAAAACCTACTCCGCACCGTTTGCAACACACCTGTATGCCAGGGAAACCCTGTCACTGCCCGATGGGCGCGAGGTCCGTGCCTATCCCCCGCTGGAATATGGCGGGCGTCATCTGCAGGACACGGGCAAGGGCAGGGGGGAGGATATCCTCCACCGTTGCCTGCTTGCCCTGGTCGAGGGGCTGCTGGGTACCGTGCTGATGCTTGTCCTGCTGGCGGCCTTGCTGGCCAGGCGTGACGGGACGGGTGTGCGCAGCAAGATAAATGACATCCTGGCGCAGACAACCGTTCTCCCGTGGCGAGTCATCCTGGTTACGATCGGCACACTGCTGTTGCTCGTTTTTCTTTCAGTCAATCTCGCCGCGGCCTACCACGTGTTCGGGACTGACAAGGTCGGCCAGGATGTTTTCTATCTCACCCTGAAGAGCATCCGCACCGGCCTGCTTATCGGCAGTCTTACAACCCTGGTGATGCTGCCTTTTGCCATCATGATGGGTATTCTTGCCGGCTATATGCGCGGCTGGATTGACGACGTCGTGCAGTATATCTATACCACCCTGAATTCCATCCCCGGCGTGTTGCTGATCGCCGCCGCCATCCTGATGTTGCAGGTATTCATGGCCAACCACCCGGAATACTTCGAAACTACTGAAGAAAGAGCAGATATCCGTTTGTTATTCCTGTGTATTATTCTCGGCATAACCAGCTGGACAGGGCTGTGCAGGTTGTTGCGCGGCGAGTCGCTGAAATTGCGCGAGGCCGAGTACATCCAGGCGGCCGTGTCCTTCGGGGTTTCCCATCGCAAGGTGATTACCCGGCACATTCTGCCCAATGTCATGCACATCGTGCTGATAACCGTGGTGCTGGATTTCAGCGGCCTGGTGCTGGCCGAGGCCGTGCTTTCCTATGTCGGTGTAGGCGTGGATTCAACCATGAACAGCTGGGGCAATATGATCAACAGTGCCCGCCTGGAAATGGCGCGGGAGCCGGTTGTATGGTGGTCCCTGCTGGCCGCCTTTGTTTTCATGTTTGCGCTGGTACTTGCCGCAAACCTCTTTTCCGATGCTGTGCGCGATGCCTTCGATCCGCGGACACGCGTACGATGATTCACCGGTAGAGCGTCGATGACAGAAGCATTACTCAGGCTGGAAAATGTAAAGGTACGCCTCGGACATGGTGCACATGCGATTCGTCCGGTCGACGATGTCAGCTTCGAGATCCGCAGGGGTGAGACCTATGCCTTGCTGGGAGAGTCCGGTTGCGGAAAATCCATGACGGCGCTGTCTATTTTGCGCCTCTTGCCGGAACCCGTTGGCCGTATAACCGGGGGACATGTATTCCTCGAGGGTACCGACCTGACGCTGTTGCCCGAGGCCGGGATGCGCTCGATTCGCGGGCGGCGCATTGCCATGATCTTCCAGGAGGCAGCGACCTCGCTTAACCCGGTATTGACGATAGGCAGCCAGATCGCGGAAGTATTGCATCAGCATCATGGCATGAAAGGACGCGTTGCCAGGGAACGTGTCCTGGAGTTGCTGGACGCGGTGGGCATCCCGGATGTAAAGCGTCGCTACAGCGAGTACCCGCACCAGCTTTCAGGCGGTATGAAGCAGCGCGTCATGATTTCCATCGCGCTGGCCGGTGAACCGGACCTGCTGATTGCCGATGAGCCAACGACGGCACTCGATGTAACCATCCAGGCGCAGGTACTTGAGCTGTTGCAGGAGCTGCAGCAGAAGACCGGGATGGCGATCCTGCTGATAAGTCATGACCTTGGCATTGTCGCCGGCATGGCGGATCGCGTGGCGGTCATGTATGCCGGGCAACTGGTGGAGGAGTCCACTCGCGAGCAGTTTTTTGCCGGTGCGCTGCACCCCTACAGTCAGAAGCTGTTCAAGTCGCTGCCGGATGTCAGAAAACGTGACCGGGCCCTTGATACGATAAAGGGCTCTGTTCCTGCCCTGGATCATGAGTTTCCAGGCTGCCGCTTTGCAGCGCGCTGTGATTATGCCTGGGACTATTGTCATGACCACGTGCCTCGCTGGCTGGATTCATCTGCCGGCAGCCATGTGCGCTGCCACCTGGCTGATGACACCCTGACACCGCCTGAACAAGCCGCTGCTGCCGGACAGGATCAGGCACTGGTCACGCACCGGGCAACGGATGCCGTCCCCTTGCTCGAGGTTTCCGGCCTGAAAGTACACTTTCCGATTCACAAGGGGGTCTTCAAGCGTGTTGTCGGCCATGTGTTCGCGGTTGACGGTGTCTCCATGGAGATACCCACGGGCTGCACGCAGGCGCTGGTGGGTGAATCCGGTTGCGGCAAGACAACGGTCGGAAAAAGCATCCTGCAGCTGATCAGGCCAACGGATGGCAGCGTGCGCTTCGACAACACAGAGTTGACCACGCTGGGGGGCAGGCGACTGCGCCGTGCGCGTTCCGACTTCCAGTTTATTTTCCAGGACCCGTACTCGTCCATGAACCCGCGCATGATGGTTGGCGATATCGTCGAAGAGGGCATGATTGCACAGGGTATCGGCAGGAATCGTGGTGAACGGCGTAGGCGCGTTGAACAGTTATTCACCCAGGTT
The DNA here is from genome assembly GCA_963827755.1 of uncultured Gammaproteobacteria bacterium. Classification (GTDB taxonomy): domain Bacteria; phylum Pseudomonadota; class Gammaproteobacteria; order UBA9214; family UBA9214; genus UBA9214. The sequence continues at coordinate 66,375 of CAWHCQ010000012.1, read as the reverse complement.
GGTCTGTCGGCAGACCACCTGCCGCGTTACCCGCATGAATTTTCCGGCGGCCAGCGACAGCGCATCTGCATCGCGCGTGCACTGGCGGTTGACCCGCGCCTGATTGTGTGTGACGAGCCGACCAGTGCGCTTGATGTTTCCGTGCAGGCACAGATACTGAACCTGCTCAAGCAGCTGCAAAATGAACTCGCTCTCTCCTATCTTTTTATTACGCACAATATTTCAGTGGTCGCCTACCTGGCAGACAGGGTCGCCGTGATGTACCTCGGTCGTATCGTCGAAGAGGGTACGGTTGCCAATGTCCTGGAACGGCCGCTGCATCCCTATACCCAGGCCCTGCTGTCTGCCGTGCCGGTTGTTGACAAGGATACCCTGCGCGAGATCATTCGCCTCGAGGGCGATCTTCCCTCGCCATCGAATCCACCCGGGGGGTGTCATTTCCACCCCCGATGCCCGCAGGCCATGCCGCAGTGCCGGCAGCAATATCCCCGGGAAACCGGGTCGGCTGACCACCGGGTGCGCTGCTTCCTGCACGGCTGATCCGGGGGCCTTGAGCCGGATATATATTCCTCGCCTGGTTTGAGGAAAATAGTGGGCCGACGGGCGGAAAGTGTTAGAATTTCCGCTTTGTGACGATCATCAATCAAATACACTGCAAGCAAGAGGCACATTCATGAGTATTCAGTCCTTTCACCCGCCTGTTCGCACCCTGATGGGGCCTGGTCCTTCCGACGTCAATCCCCGCATCCTCGAGGCCATGTCGCGCCCGACCATCGGACATCTTGACCCTGTTTTTGTGTCCATGATGGACGAGATGAAAGAGCTGTTGCGCTATGCCTTCCAGACCAGCAACAGCCTGACGATGCCGGTTTCCGCGCCTGGCTCTGCCGGTATGGAGATGTGTTTTGTAAACCTGGTGTCACCCGGTGACAAGGTTGTGGTGTGCCAGAACGGTGTCTTCGGCGGGCGTATGAAAGAAAATGTCGAGCGCTGTGGCGGCACCGCAGTCATGGTTGAAGATGACTGGGGTGTTGCTGTCGATCCCCACAAGGCCGAGGCGGCCCTGAAGGCCAATCCCGATGCAAAAGTCCTGGCCTTTGTCCATGCCGAGACATCAACCGGTGCGATCTCGGATGCGAAGACCCTGGCGGAGATTGCCCGTCAGCATGGCTGCCTGGTCATCGCGGATACGGTTACTTCACTCGCCGGTTCACCCCTGATGGTGGATGACTGGAAACTCGATGCAGTTTATTCAGGAACCCAGAAATGCCTCTCCTGTGTCCCGGGCCTGTCGCCCGTCACCTTCAGCCAGAAGGCCATTGATGTCATCACCAGCCGGAAGACGAAGGTGCAGAGCTGGTTCCTGGATCTGAACCTGATTCTTGGATACTGGGGCGGGGGCGCCAAGCGCGCCTATCATCACACGGCACCCGTCAACACCCTCTATGGACTGCACGAGGCCCTGGTCATCCTGCAGGAAGAGGGCATCGAGAATTCCTGGGCGCGGCACCAGAAGAATCACCTGGCATTGCGTGCGGGTATCGAGGCCATGGGGCTGTCGTTCGTCGTACCCGAAGGCCAGCGTCTGCCCCAGCTGAACGCGGTTTCGATCCCGGACGGTGTTGACGAGGCCGCCGTCAGGGCGGCCCTGCTGAGCGAATATAACCTTGAAATAGGGGCAGGTCTCGGTGCCATGGCAGGGAAAATCTGGCGTATCGGGCTAATGGGCTTTGCCAGCAACACAACAAATGTTCTATTCTGTCTGGGTGCGCTTGATGCTGTACTCGGCAGCATGAAAGCGCCAATCAGCACAGGTGTGGCAGTGGATGCTGCCAGGGCATCGTATAACTGAACGGGTTGGATGATACAAAAAACAAGGAGTAATGAAGATGAAATCTCATATCATGAAGACGGTTTATTGTTTTGTCGCGGCGTCCCTGATGCTGGTATTCCAGCTGGCTGTGGCTGGCGGTTATACGGGTAATAAAGACGGTAACCTTACGGCGTTGGGAAAAGATCCGAACTGGTACCTGCTGGTTGATAACACCACTCACCAGGTTACATTTGAATCTGATGAGGGCGTGATCAGCTACGTCTATCCGTTTTATGGAAACACGCTTACCAGGAAAAACAAGACGACCATCTACAATATCCCCAGCAAGGACCATCAGTTTAATGTGCAAGTGACCGACAAGGCATGCCTGGACTCGGAAACCGGCAAGTCATACGAGACAACAGTCGTCGTTGTGCTTGATGGCCTGAGTTACTGGGGTTGCGGTAACTATGAGCATCAGTCACATATGTAGCAGAGGGTTACCGGTCAAATAGCGGCAAGTACGCTGCATAGCCCTCGGCGGCAAGCTCTTCCCTGGGAATAAATCTCAGGGATGCCGAGTTGATGCAATAGCGTTTGCCGGTGGGCTGCGGGCCGTCATCGAACACGTGCCCGAGATGAGATGCGGCAATACTGCTCTTCAGTTCGGTACGCTTCATGAAAAACCGCGTGTCTGTATGTGCGGCCACGGCCGCGTCTGATATTGGCCGGGTAAAGCTTGGCCAGCCGGTGCCCGACTTGTACTTGTCCCGTGAGCTGAACAACGGCTGTCCGGATACGATGTCCACGTAAATGCCATCCTGCTTGTTATTCCAGTACTCATTATCAAAAGGCCGTTCAGTAGCTTCTTTCTGGGTGACATCATATTGCAGGGGCGTCAGGCGGGCCTTTAACTCTTTATCGGCAGGACGCGTGTATTTCCCGGAGTCGATGATTTTCTCCACCCCGGTAGTGGTCACCGGCTGTGCTGACGTCCCGGGTCCTTCGGCAATGGCGAACCTCAACCAGGCGCCGAGGCCGATAATGAGAATCCCGGTGACGAGCAATGCTTTTTTGTGTTTCATGGTTCAGTTCTCTTGGCTGCGGGGGACGGGTTACCAGTAGGACTGCGGTCTGCAGGGTGAGTTCCGTGCCCTGCATGTAGTCGTTTTACTATAATAAAAACAGCAAGTTAAGTTATTGTAGTGCTGCAAGCCGAAAGGCAATACCCGCGTCCGCGGGGAATCAATCCTCGAAGCTGTAGGGCAGGGCTTGCTGGACAAAAAGTGGTCCGGCCACACTCCCCAAACGAACATCGCCGCTCCCGGCAGACTTGATCTGCAGTACGGCCAGGGCAAGCTGGCCGCCATCCGGATGAGGCTGGGCATCGACGATCCGGCCAATAACCTGCTCATCACCCTCTGCCTGATAAAGCTCATCGCCGGGCGATACCGTTTCATCCTGGTCGATGTGGCCAAGATACATTCTGCGCTTGAGGGTGCCGAGGTACTGCATGCGTGCGACGATTTCCTGTCCCGGGTAACAGCCTTTTTTGAAGCTCACCCCGTCGACCAGCTGCAGGTTAACCATCTGGGGAACAAATAATTCGGCAGTGGCGGCGAATATGTTCGGCATGCCTGCCTGGATCTCCAGCAGCCGCCAGGCCTGGCTGCCAACCGGCGCGCCATGCACGTTGAGTGAATCCCAGCACGCCCGGGCTGATTTCAGGGAACTTGCATAAATCTCGAATCGCGGTGCCAGACCGGGCACCCTGATAATCGACAGTCTTTCGGTATGCAGGACCTGGTTGTCTTCAACCGGCGCTTCGCCAGCCACATCGCTGATTTCATCGGCGGCGTCTGCCCCGGATACGCCGATGATGTAGAAATTCTCACTGACATCTTCAAGTGTCACGTCGGCGCGCAGAACAAACATGCGCAGGCGTTGCAAAACCTTCTCCAGCGAGTCGGCGGGAAGTCTGAGGTAACAGGTATCCCCATGCCTGAATATGCGCATCAGGCCAAGAATGCGCCCCTTCGGGGTACAGTAGGCGTTTAGCTGGCTGCTGTTTTCGCCGCAACTGGCGATGTCGTTACTCAACTGGGCTTGCAGGAACGAACCGGCATCGGCGCCATGAAGGGCAATCACGCCCAGGTAGTCAAGATCGGAAAAAACCAGTCCACTCAACGCGACTTCGCGTTCCTGCTCGGGATTACCGAAATGCAGGAGTTTGTCGGCTTGATACTCTGCGCCGGCATCGGTAAGAAAGGCCTTCCAGTCGGTTTTCATAGTGGTTCCATGACGCTTGCAGGGACAGGAATTCTAGATGATACAGCGGGAACTTGATACCGGTATAGCGCTGGCGTTCCAGCGGGAGCGGTGGTATAAAATCATCTGCCAAAATAAAGATTTTATGACTACTCAGCGAACTGCTCCTGTTTATCTTGATCTTCTCCGGATTCGTTTTCCGGTTGGTGCGGTGACCTCGATTGCCCACCGCATCTCGGGTGTATTGCTGTTTCTCTCGCTGCCATTTTTCATTTACCTGCTGGATATTTCCCTGCAGGGCCCGGAGGGCTATGCAGAGGCCATTGCCATACTCGGTAATCACTGGCTGCGGTTCGGCTCGGCCCTTATCGCCTGGTCCCTGTTTCACCACCTGCTCTCGGGAATACGTTTTCTGCTGATCGATATCGAGACGGGTGTGTCCCTGAAGCAGGCACGTGCAAGTGCCTGGCTTGTCAACCTGACAGGGCTTGTCCTGGCACTGGCCTACCTGGGGTGGATACTTTGAGTCGCCAGGCGCACGGTTTGCGGGACTGGCTGTTGCAGCGTATCACTGCTGTCTACATTGCCTGTTATGCGGCCTATGTCATCGGGCATTTTATCCTGCAGCCCTCACCTGGCTACGAGCAGTGGCATGCCTGGATCAGTCAACCCCTGATGGCCATTGTCAGCAGCGGGGTTATTCTTGCCATACTGATTCATGCATGGGTCGGTATGCGTGATATTGTGCTCGATTACATACATCACCTCGGGCTGCGCCTGATGGTGTTGTCCCTGATTGGCCTGCTGCTGGCCGGCTGCGGCTTCTGGGCACTGCGCATCCTGCTGCTGGCGACGGCATAGCCCATGAACCTGCCACGCAGACAATTCGATACCCTGATTATCGGCGCCGGCGGCGGTGGTCTGCGAGCTGCCCTGCAGCTATCGCAGGCAGATGCGCACGTTGCGGTGGTATCCAAGGTTTTCCCGACACGCTCGCATACCGTTGCGGCCCAGGGTGGCGTCAATGCCGCGCTCGCGAACGTACGCGCGGATAACTGGCACTGGCACATGTTCGATACCGTCAAGGGCAGTGATTACCTGGGTGACCAGGACGCAATTGAATACATGTGCCGGGCAGCGCCAAAGGCCGTCTACGAACTTGAGCACTTCGGCGTGCCGTTCTCGAGGACGGAAGACGGCAGGATTTACCAGCGCCAGTTTGGCGGCCAGAGCATGAACTTTGGCGGTGAACAGGCCGCACGCACCTGTGCAGCTGCCGATCGTACCGGGCATGCCATCCTGCAGTCCCTGTACCAGCAGAATATCCGTGCCAGGACGCATTTCTTCGACGAATTCTTTGCCATAGACCTGTTGCACGATGATGCGGGCTACATTCTCGGTGCATTGCTGATCGATATTGCAAGCGGTGAGAAACTGGTGATCGAGGCGAAGACAACCCTGCTGGCAACCGGTGGGGCGGGGCAGATATTCCGCACCAATACCAATGCCCTGATCAATACCGGTGACGGCATGGCGATGGCCCTGCGTGCCGGCATCCCGCTGCAGGACATGGAGTTCGTCCAGTTTCATCCGACCGGTATTGCCGGCAAGGGCATGCTGCTCAGTGAAGGTGCGCGTGGCGAGGGCGGTTACCTGGTCAATAGCGAGGGTGAGCGTTTTATGGAGCGTTATGCCCCGCATGCAAAAGACCTCGCCAGCCGCGATGTCGTCAGCCGCGCCATATTTACGGAAGTTCGCGAGGGGCGTGGCTGCGGACCCGACAAGGACCATGTCCTTCTGCAGGTGCATCACCTGGATTCCGCAATTATCATGAAACGTCTGCCGGCAATTCGCGATTCTGCACTGACCTTTGCCGGCGTTGACATGTGCATTGAACCGGTCCCGGTATTCCCGACAGCGCATTACACCATGGGCGGTATCCCGACCAACCGTTTCGGTGAAGTCGTCGCGCCGATCGAACAGGGGCCGGAAGAGCGGGTGCCCGGGCTGTATGCTGCCGGCGAGTGCGCCTGCGTATCCGTGCACGGCGCTAACCGGCTTGGTGGAAATTCACTGCTTGACATCATCGTGTTCGGACGTGCTGCCGCAAACCAGATTATTGATTTCCTGCAGGAGAACCGCTATCACCGTCCCATGAGCGAGGCTTGCCTGGAACCGGCAATGCAACGGCTGGAACGCTGGGACCGGAAAGGTGACGGTGAGACGGTTGACGCCATGCGCCAGGAGCTTACCCGGACCATGGAAGAACACTGTGGTGTGTTCCGCACCGATGAATTACTCTCCGAGGGTGTAGACCAGATACTTTCCCTGCAAAAGCGTATGCCTGATATTCGTTTGCAGGACCACAGCATGGTATTCAATACGGCACGTATAGAAGCAATGGAGCTGGAAAATCTGATGGATGTGGCCCTGGCGACCATCATGTCTGCCTGGAAACGGCATGAAAGTCGTGGCGCGCATTCCCGCGTTGATTACCCGGAGCGGGATGACGTGAACTGGTTGCGTCACAGTCTGTATCACAGGGAGACGCATAGCGTTGATTACAAACCGGTTCGAATCAAGCCGTTGACAGTGGATTCGTTTCCTCCCAGGCCTCGTGTTTATTGAACCAGGGTGACTTGCCGGCCATGAAAATTTCCATCTATCGATTCAACCCGGATGTTGATGAAACACCCCGTATGCAGGCGTACGAGTTACCGTCCGAAGGGCTGAACAGGGATATGATGCTGCTGGATGCATTATTGATGCTGAAGGCGCAGGACGAGACGCTCGGTTTCAGACGGTCCTGCGGTGAAGGTGTGTGCGGGTCTGACGGGATGAACGTAAACGGCCGCAACATGCTCGCCTGTATTACTCCGCTCTACAGTCTGAAATCACCCATAGAAATCCGCCCGATGCCGGGCCTGCCCGTGATCCGCGATCTGATCGTGGACATGAAACAATTCTACAAACAATACCGCGCGGTGCGTCCCTACCTGATCAACAAGGACCCGGAACCTGAAGTCGAGCACCGCCAGTCACCCGGGGACCGCGACAAACTCGACGGGCTTTACGAGTGCATCCTCTGCGGTTGCTGTTCGACGTCCTGCCCGTCATTCTGGTGGAACCCGGACAAGTTTCTCGGGCCTGCCGCGCTGTTGCAGTCATGGCGCTTTCTCGCAGACAGTCGTGACCATGCGACCGATGAACGCCTTGCGGATCTTGAGGGGCCATTCAAGCTGTTTCGTTGTCATACGATCATGAACTGCGTGGAGGTCTGCCCCAAGGGCTTGAGTCCGACCCGTGCGATAGGGCGAATAAAAGAGCTGATGGTCAGACGCTCAACATGATGAATGAGCAGAGAGTCAGTAGCGGCGCAGATACCGACCGTAACCGGATAAGCTGGCAGTGCCGCCGTGGCATGCGTGAGCTTGACGTGCTGCTCACGGGTTTTCTGGAGCAGCGTTACAGCAGCCTCAATGATGTCGAGCACAGGACCTTTGAGTTGTTGCTCGAATACCCGGATGCTGTTCTGCTTGAGTTGTTGATGGGGCGCATGGCGGCCGCTGACACGGATGTGGCAAACATTGTTACGCAAATACGCAACGCCGCTGCTGCTTGAGCCCGGTCCGTCACGCACGCTGCGTGCCTGGCTGTTGCTGAGTCACCTGTTGGCGATCAGCATGGTTCCTTTTATGTCACTTCCCCTGTGGGCTGGATCGATATTAATACCGGTCTTGCTGTTCAGCCTGTGGCATTCCATCCGCTTGCATATCACGCTGGCGCATCGCGATGCGGTATGTAGCGTAGAATGGTTCGATGCACATGACTGCCAGTTGCAGCTTTCTTCAGGGCGGGAGATCAGGGCGCGGCTGATGCCGCAGGTCTTTATACTGCCCTGGCTGGTGATCATGCATTTCAGGTGTGACAGTGGCCGCATACGTCACCTGGTGCTGCTGCCGGATATGCTGGAGCAGGAGGTTTTCAGGCGTTTGCGGGTACGATTGATGATCGAGCGGGACCAGGCGGTCGTTTGATACCGGTAAAAAAGTATTCTCGCGCAAAGACGCAAAGATAAAAATAATTGCCACAGAGGACACAGAGGGCACAGAGGCTATAGAGCCACAAACCATGTTGGAACCGGCGTCCCGCCGGGAACAGTATAATTTTCGCGGGGTGCGCGTCCTGCAAAGAAGATGACGGCGCAAAAAAGATATCAAGAGGTTTTTTTCCATCCTGGCGCCTTTGCGTCCTTGCGCGACAATCAGGGCGTTAATACATGCAAACCAGACATTTATTTATCGGGTTGCTGCTGCTTGTTTCGGCCTGCAGCGGGCCGGCGGATGAGGCCATCCGCTTTGGTCTTGCCAGCAGTCCTGCCAACCTCGATCCCCGCTTTGCTACCGATGCTACCTCGGCACGCATTAATCGCCTTGTCTACCGGCGGCTGGTGGATTTTGACGAACAGGTCAGGCCGGTGCCCTCACTTGCCAGCTGGGAAAGGCTCGGTCCGCAACACTATCGATTTCACCTCGACCCGAATCGGGCGATGTTTCACGACGAAACGCCGCTGACGGCAGTCGATGTTGCGGCAACGTACCAATCGATTCTCGACCCGGCCAGTGCCTCGGCGCATGCCAGCAGTCTGCGACTGATTGAAAACATTGTTGTCATCGACAGCGACACAGTGGATTTTCATATCAACCGGCCTGACCCGCTGTTCCCGGGCTACCTGGTCATCGGTATCGTGCCCGCCGCCGGCATTGCAGCCGAATACCCGTTTCATAAGACCCCGCTGGGCAGCGGCCCGTTTCGTTTTGCAGGCTGGCCCGAGCCGGGGAAGCTGCAGCTCGTGCGCATCGACGACGGTCAGCTGTTTGAATTCATCAGGATCGGTGATCCCACGGTGAGGGTGCTCAAGCTGCTGCGCAGGGAAGTGGATTTGCTGCAAAACGACTTGCCCGGTGAGTTGCTGGAGTACCTGTCCGGACAGGCGGATATCAGGGTACAGTCCGCACCGGGCAGCAATTTCTCCTATCTCGGTTTCAACCTGGATGACCCGGTGACGGGCAATATCCTGGTGCGCAGGGCCATCGCCCATGCCATCGACCGCGAGGCCATCGTGCGGCATATTCTCGGCGGCGCGGCCCGCCCGGCGGCGGCATTACTCCAGCCCGGGCACTGGGCCGGCAACCCGGCACTGCAGGCACCGGCCCACGACCCGCTCAAGGCCAGGGCCCTGCTGCAGCAGGCGGGCTATGACGCCGCGCGTCCCCTGGTATTGCATTTCAAGACCTCGACAGACCCGTTGCGGGTGCGTATCGCAACCGTTATCCAGCAGCAGCTGGCTGCAGCCGGAATGGACATGAAGCTGTCCAGTTACGACTGGGGTACCTTTTACGGCGATATCAAGGCAGGGCGTTTCCAGCTGTACAGCCTCGCCTGGGTGGGCATCAAGACACCGGATATCTTCCGCTATGCCTTTCACAGCAAGTCGCTGCCACCGGAAGGTGCGAACCGCGGCAGGTTCAGGGACCCGGTCGTTGATCAGCTGATTGAATCGGCAGAACAGGCCGGCTCACTTGAGCAGCAGGCGCTGGCCTATCGCAGGGTGCAGGCCCGGTTGCTCGAGGAGCTGCCGTATATTCCGCTCTGGTATGAAGATCATGTCTATGCAGCCGGAACCCGCATAGAGGGATACCGGCTTGGGCGGGACGGCAACTATGACAGCCTGGTGAATGTCAGGCGTGTAAACTAGTACACAGTTGCCTCCCGACGCATACACACCGGTATAATTCCCGCATGCAGCCTGCGCCTTTCAATATTTCTGTCAGTATCGACGAGCAGCGGCTGCAGTTGCACGAATCCGGCAGACTTGTCATGGATGTGGCGGTTTCCACGGCAGCCAACGGACCGGGCGAGATCATGCACAGTGAATGCACCCCGCGTGGTCGCCATGTCGTCCGTGCAAAAATCGGCCACGGCTGTACGGCAAACACGGTCTTTGTCGGTCGCAGGCCAACCGGCGAGATCTACACGCCGGAATTGAAGCTGCAACATCCCGGGCGTGACTGGATGCTGACCCGTATTCTCTGGCTAAGCGGCCTGGATACGGGCACAAACCGTTCGGGCGAGGTTGATTCCATGCGCCGTTACATCTATATCCACGGTTGTCCGGACGAGGACCCGATGGGCATCCCGTCATCTCATGGTTGCGTCAAGATGAAAAACGACGATGTCATCCGCCTGTTTGATCGTGTCCCGGTTGGCACCCCGGTGCTCATACAGGAGGCTGCATTGTAGCTGGCCTGTTCGGGTCAGCCCTGTTCACTGCAGATAATTATTTCCTGATGTTTTCCTGATGGTTTCATACCTGATAAATCGCATGCTCGGTGCGCTGCTGGTGATCTTCGGGGTGACGGGCATTGTCTTTCTGCTGATCCATTTGGTGCCGGGTGATCCTGTTGAAATCATGCTCGGTGAATCGGTATCGTTGGCGGACCGGGAGGCCCTGCGCAGCGCGCTTGGCCTGGACAGGCCGTTGATGGTCCAGTACCTGGCGTACCTTGAAGGCCTGCTGCACCTCGACCTCGGCACATCCATTCATTCCCGGCAGCCGGTATCCGGGCTGCTGCTCGAGCGGCTTCCGGCCACCGGGCTGCTGGCGATCGTGGCCCTGGCGGTGACTGTGATCCTGGCTTTTCCGCTGGGCCTCATTGCCGCGATACGCAGAAACACGGCCTGGGACAGTGGTGCAATGGGTTTTTCCATGCTCGGGGTTTCCATTCCGAACTTCTGGCTGGGGCCGCTGTTGATCCTGCTGTTCTCGCTCTGGCTGGGCTGGTTCCCGGTGAGTGGCCGCGACGGCTTTGCCTCGGTGGTATTGCCGGCCCTGACGCTTGGTACCGGCCTCGCGGCCGTGTTGTCGCGCATGGTACGCAGCAGCATGCTGGAGGTGCTGGGCGAGGACTACATGCGTTCAGCCAAAGCCAGGGGACTGGCCCCGCGACGTGTCATCCTGCGGCATGGCCTGCGCAATGCCCTGTTGCCTGTTATCACCCTGCTGGGCCTGCAACTGGGCGCCTTGCTGGCCGGTGCTGTCATTACCGAAACGGTTTTCAGCTGGCCCGGTGTGGGGCTGCTGACCATCGAGTCCATCCAGAGCCGTGATTACCCGGTGCTGCAGGCCTGCGTACTGCTTATCAGTACGGCCTATGTGCTGGTGAACCTGCTCACCGATATTGTCTATGCCTGGGTCGATCCGCGTATTCGGCTGGGGGGGGTGGCGTAATGGCCCGGTGGGTTCCCTTTGCCGTGCTTGCCTCGTGGGCGCTGATATCGGTCGGCGGAGAGTATCTGGCGTTGACGCCGAACGCGATTCAGCTGGACAGGATTCTCGACACGCCTGCCAGCGGCGCACTGCTCGGTTTCGATGACCTCGGCCGACAGATAGATGACCGCCTGATTATCGGGGCGCGCACCTCCTTCCTGGTCTCCTTCTGGGTGGTTGGCCTGTCGGTGCTGCTCGGGACACTGCTGGGTACCGCGAGTGCCTTTTATGGTGGCTGGTGGGACCGTGTCACGGTGCAGGTCGTGGATGTCTTCCTGGCTTTTCCGGGCATCCTGCTGGCGATCGCCCTGGCCGGGTTGCTCGGTCCGGGGATAGAAAATGTCGTCATTGCGCTCACCACGGTTGGCTGGGTAGGCTATGCGCGCCTGTCCCGCGTGCAGGTGCTGTCGCTCAGGCACCGCGAACATGTGCAGGCCGCAGAGGCGCTCGGCAGCGGCAAGTGGCGCATTATAAGGCGACACCTGCTGCCGCTGATGGCCGCGCCGCTGATCGTGGAGGCCACGTTCGGGATTGCCGCCGTGGTCATTGCCGAGGCGGGCCTGTCATTTCTCGGGCTGGGGGTGCAGCCACCGGCGGCCTCCTGGGGCGCCATGATCAGGGACGGCACCCGCTACATGCTGGTCGCCCCGCACATGGTGCTGGCGCCGGGTGTGGCAATTTTTGCCGTGGTGCTCTCTGTCAACCTGCTGGGTGACCGATTGCGCGATAGACTGGATACACGAATGACAGCCAGGACGGGAAAACCATCATGACACTGGGTCCCCTGATGATCGACATCGAAGGTCTTGAACTGACCGCGGAGGATCGCGAGCTGCTCAAACACCCGGCTGTCGGCGGCGTGATCCTGTTTACGCGCAACCATGAATCGACCGGTCAGCTTGCTGCATTAACCGGCGAAATACACGGGCTGCGCGACCCGCATTTGCTGGTCGCGGTCGACCAGGAAGGCGGTCGCGTGCAGCGCTTCAGGGAAGGGTTTACCCATCTTCCGCCCCTGTCATGCCTTGGCAGTATCTATGACAAGGATGTGCATCGCGCCAGGCATCTTGCGAAGGTTACCGGCTGGTTGATGGCGTGTGAACTGCGGGCAGTCGGTATTGACCTGAGTTTTGCACCGGTGCTGGACCTTGGCTCGGGAGTCTCGACAATTATCGGCAACCGTGCTTTGCATAAACGTCCCGAGGTCGTCGCCGAGCTGGCGCATGCCTACCAGACGGGCATGCATGATGCGGGCATGGCGGCTACCGGTAAACACTTTCCGGGCCATGGAGCAGTGAAAGCCGATTCCCATGTCGCGCTGCCGGTCGATGAGCGTACCTTTGCCGACATCGAGCAATGGGACATCGTACCCTTCAGACGCATGATCCATTACGGGCTTGCCGCCATCATGATGGCGCACGTGGTGTATTCGAAGGTCGATAGCCAGCCAGCTGGCTTTTCAAGGATATGGATCAAGGATGTATTGCGTGATCGACTGAATTTTCAGGGGCTGATTTTCAGTGATGATCTGAGTATGGAGGGGGCTGCCTGTGCCGGTAATCACACGTGCGCGTGCGCAAGCATCCCTGCAGGCCGGTTGTGATATGGTACTGGTTTGCAATCAGCGCGGGCAGGCAGAGCAGGTCGCCGGGGCGCTGGTTGATTATCGTAATCCGGTTGCGCATACGCGCATGGCAAGGATGCATGGCCGGGCTGCAGTCTCCCTGGCAGATTTGCATGCCGACCCTCGCTGGGAGCAGGCGGTGACCGCCGTGAGGGGTTACGAGGAGAGCCCCGAGCTGGACCTGGACCTTTAATGCCTGTGTCCGGACCGCATACCTAAGGGTCAATTAATTAAATATAAACAAAACGTTACGATGAATACTTCAGAAAAATTCTGGAACTTCCCGGATGCTGGATAAGCCCTACCAGGCACTGCTTGGCTGGGCCGGGGATAACGCCTGGATTGCACAGGTGTTTGTCGTTGTTTTTTTGACCCTGGTGTTGAGCCTGTTGGTTGGCCTGTTTAGCAAACGTCTGCATCGCAGGCTGCAGCAGACACGTGTCTCCTGGGATGATGCCTTCATCTCTGCCCTGAGAAAGCCACTCGGGCTGCTCATCTGGATTGTCGGTATTGCCTTTGCCGCCGATATCGTTCGCCTGAAAACAGAAGCGGCGATATTCAATGCAGTCGGGCCCTTACGTGACGTTGGTGTCATCGCCGTGATCACCTGGTTCCTGTTGCGGCTGGTCAGTAACCTGCAGCAGGATGCACTTGATCGAGGTGACTCACGGGAAAATACAATTGATGCAACAACGGTTGACGCCATCGGCAAGCTGGTCAAGGCGTCGATTATCATCACCGCCATACTGGTGGCATTGCAAACACTGGGTTTCAGCATCTCGGGGGTGCTGGCCTTTGGTGGTATCGGTGGCATTGCCATCGGCTTCGCCGCCAAGGATCTGCTGTCGAACTTCTTTGGCGGATTGATGCTTTACCTGGATCGGCCCTTCATCGTCGGTGACTGGATCAGATCACCGGACCGGGATATCGAGGGTACAGTCGAAGCCATTGGCTGGCGACTGACCTGCATCAGGACCTTTGATAAACGACCGATCTACGTACCTAACGGGGTTTTCTCGACGATAGCTGTCGTTAATCCATCCCGAATGTCGCATCGGCGTATCAAAGAAACCATCGGCTTGCGCTACGATGACATAAAGAAGGTGCCGCTGATAATCGATGACGTCAAATCCATGTTGGTGAACCACCCTGAAATCGATACCGGCCAGACGCTGATGGTGAACTTCAACAGTTTTTCCGAGTCATCCCTGGACTTTTTTATCTATACCTTTACGCGCACCACGGTATGGACGCGTTATCATGAAATCAAGCAGGATGTATTGCTGAAAATCAGTGACGATCGTTGCGGCTCACGGAGCCGAAATCGCGTACCCGACCTCAACCCTGCACATGCCTGAACTTGCACAGATCGCCGCCAATGCCACTCACCCGGGATGAAGTCAGGGCCATCAGCGAGAATGCGCTCTGCCTGCATGGGCCGGAGTCCGTGCATCGTGCGCTCGACCGCATGGCCGCGGAGATAACAGCCGAACTCGGCGATTCTTTTCCAGTGGTCCTGTGCGTGCTGACCGGCGGGATAATCCCGACGGGGCACATTATTACCCGCCTGCCGTTTCCGCTGGAGACCGATTACCTGCACGCGACCCGCTACCGTGGCGAGACCCGGGGTGAAGAGGTGCACTGGTTGAGCAAGCCGGGGACCTCGCTGCAGGGGAGGACTGTCCTGGTCATCGATGACATCCTCGACGAAGGTCATACCCTGGCGCATGTCCTCGAGTTTTGCAGGGATGCCGGGGCGAGCCGCGTGTACACCGCGGTGCTGATCGAGAAACTGCATGACCGGCGCGCACCCGGGATAGCGGCCGATTTCATCGGTCTGCAGGTCGAGGACCGCTACGTCTTCGGCTTCGGCATGGATTACAGGAATTATCTGCGTAACCTGAATGGCATATTTGCCCTTGGCGATTCCGCTGACTAGCCGGTCATTCGACCGCAAACCGGGACAGGAAAATTCATGACCGAACTTGCAATTATCGGCGGCACCGGGCTGACGCGCCTGGCAGGTCTCGAGATCAAGCGGCGCGAAGTCATGCATACACCCTACGGGGAACCTTCCGGGGAAATTTCCTGCGGCACCCTGTATGGCAAGGATGTCGTGTTTCTGCCGCGGCACGGTTACGGGCATACCATACCGCCGCACATGGTCAACTACCGGGCAAACCTGTGGTGTCTCAAAAACAAGGGTGTCAGCAAGGTCATCTCCATATGTGCCGTCGGTGCGATCCATGAGGACATCGTCCCGGGAGCACTGGTTATTCCCGATCAGATCATCGATTACACCTGGTCACGTCATCACACGTTTTTTGAAGATGACCTGGAGAGTGTGACCCACATAGACTTTACCGAACCCTATTGCCGGGAAATGCGCATGGCGTTGCTTGCCGCGGCGAGGGAAGCGGGT
Organism: uncultured Gammaproteobacteria bacterium; assembly: GCA_963827755.1. Taxonomy (GTDB): domain Bacteria; phylum Pseudomonadota; class Gammaproteobacteria; order UBA9214; family UBA9214; genus UBA9214. The sequence goes on along the minus strand of CAWHCQ010000012.1, from coordinate 50,918 downwards.
GTCACGCTTTTCGAGTCCGGAACCTACGGGGCCACCCAGGGCCCGCGACTGGAGACGGCCGCGGAGATCGATCGCATGGACCGGGATGGTTGCGATGTGGTCGGCATGACCGGCATGCCGGAGGCGGCCCTCGCACGCGAGCTGGGTCTTTGTTATGCCGCCTGTGCTGTTTCCGCCAACCGGGCGGCAGGTCGCGGCGAAGAACCCATAACGATGGAAATGATCGACCGGTACATTACCACGGGCCTGGCGCAGGTCAGGACTCTCCTGGAGCAGCTTGTCCGGTCCAGCCCCGGGGCCGGCGAGCTTGCCCGGGAGCTTTCGGCAGGCCGCTAGCGGGTCAACTGGTCGTCGGCAGGATTTGGCTGGTCGATCTCCATTTCAGCGTCGGGCGGCGTCTCTAGCGCGTCTTCCTCTGCAGGAGTGCCTGCGTTTTTGCTGATGAAAGGCGTCACTTTGGCGATCAGACCGAAGCGGGGGTGGTCAAAATAGTGCAGGACGTTGCTGTTGATGCGCCGGCTTTCAATGAGTTCAAAGGCCGGTCTGCTGTTCGGGGCATCCGAGAACATGACCTCGGTACCATCGATTGCCGACATCAGCTGCAAATTCACATCAAGATGCAGAAAGCGTTCACGCACAAGCTTGATGACACCCTCGATGCTGTCGCGCCTGTTTTCCGCAATGGAATGGACCGGGTAGGCGACGGCATTTGCCTTGTCGTATGCGAGCTGCCGCCAGGCCCTGTGGAACAACACGGTATGTCTTCCGGAACGCTCAAGTGCCCGGCTTATATTGTTTAACGAGTAGTAGGCGCTGGCCAGTTCGGTAAACTGATCTTCCGGGAAAAAGCCTGTAGGCCTGATTGCACCAGGATCGGGGTTGTTCCAGTTCTCGCCGTCATCACTTGAAGATTCATTGGTAAAAACGACAAGTTCTACATCGTAGACGGGGGGCATTGCAGCCTGTGCTGCCTGAGCCCAGAAAATGATCAGCGGGATACAGGCAGCGATCAAGCGAGCGCCTCTGACGGGTCTGGTGGAAAATTGATGCATGGTCATGGTGCCTGGTTATTGAGTCGGGTTTCCTGCCCTGAAAGCAGGGCAAGCATATCTGAAATTATATTGAAACGCTCCTCTTCCGCGGGAAATTCTCCGTACAATCTCAGCTTGTTGCCGCCTTCGAAGCGAAACCTGTCCGGCCTGGTCTGAATCAGTTCTACCAGCTTTTCAGTGTCGATATCCGGTTCGCGCCCGAACAGGATGCGGCCTTCCGTGCTGCCGACCTCGATTTTCCTGATACCCATGGGCGCCGCGACCAGTTTCAGCTCCGATATTCTGAACAGGTTTTTTGCAGCTTGCGGCAGCAGGCCGAAGCGGTCGATCAGTTCCACCTGCAATTCTCTCAGGTCCTCGTTTGTCTCCATGCCGGCGATGCGCTTGTAAATGACCAGCCGCGTATGTACGTCTGCGATATAGTCATCAGGCAGCAATGCTGCTGTCAGCAGGTCTATCTCCGGCCCCTGGTGCAACGGCTGGTCCAGCTTCGGGGTGCGTCCTTCCTTGAGCGCCCGGACCGCCCGTTCAAGCAGGTCGGTATAGAGCGTGTAGCCGATTTCATGGATCTGCCCGCTCTGGTCGGCACCGAGCAGTTCACCGGCACCGCGGATTTCAAGGTCGTGTGTTGCCAGGGTAAAGCCGGCACCGAGTTCTTCCATGGACTCAACCGCTGCCAGCCGTTTCTCGGCATCTGCCGTCATGGTGCTGCGCGGCGGAATAATCAGGTAGGCATAGGCGCGATGATGTGACCGTCCGACGCGCCCGCGTAACTGGTGTAACTGGGCAAGACCAAGCTTGTCAGCGCGGTTCATGATAATCGTGTTGGCGCTGGAGACATCGATGCCGCTCTCGATAATTGTGCTGCACAACAGTATGTTGAAGCGCCGGTGGTAAAAATCCAGCATCACCTGCTCAAGTGCCTGTTCGCGCATCTGGCCATGCGCGATCTCGATGCTGGCCTCGGGAATTATTTTACCCAGTTCCTCTGCCATGCGTTCAATTGACTCGACCTGGTTATGCAGGAAGTACACCTGTCCGCCACGCCTGATTTCGCGCAGGCAGGCCTCGCGGATAATTGCGCTGTCCCATTCGCAAACGAAGGTTTTGACGGCGAGCCGGTTTTCAGGGGGTGTCGATATTATGGAGAGATCGCGCATGCCCGAGAGTGACATATTGAGGGTGCGTGGTATCGGTGTTGCCGTCAGGGTAAGAATGTCGATTTCGGAACGCAGGTTCTTGATCAGTTCTTTCTGGCGAACACCGAAGCGGTGTTCTTCATCAATTATCAGCAGCCCGAGCCGTTTGTACTTTATAGCGGGTTGTAGCAGCTTGTGTGTACCAACCACTATATCGACCGTACCGGCCTCAAGTCCTTGAAGAGCGCTGTTCTGCTCTTTTCCCGAACGAAAACGTGACAGCAATTCGATGCGTACCGGCCAGTCAGAGAAGCGGTCGGAGAAATTCTGGAAGTGCTGTTGCGCCAGCAGCGTGGTTGGTACCAGTATGGCGACCTGTTTGCCATCCTGGACGGCGAGGAATGCCGCGCGCATTGCAACTTCTGTCTTGCCGAAACCGACATCTCCGCAGACCAGGCGATCCATGGGCATCGTTGATTGCATGTCCGCAAGGACCTTGCTGATGGTTTCTTCCTGGTGCGGGGTTTCCTCAAAGGGGAAACTGGAAGCAAACGCCGCATATTCGCTGCCGGGAATGGCGTAGGCGTGACCCTTGCGGGCGGCCCGCCGGGCGTAAATATCAAGTAATTCAGCGGCAACATCATGGATACGCTTTGCAGCCTTGCGGCGGGCACGGTCCCACTGGTCGCTGCCGAGTTTGTGCAGCGGCGCTGATTCCGGAGTGGCGCCGGTATAACGGCTGATCAGCGCAAGTGAAGCGACCGGGACATAGAGTTTGTCGCCACCCGCATACTCGAGGGCGAGATATTCATTTTCTATATCACCCACCTCGAGCCTTTCAAGACCCAGATAGCGGCCTACACCGTGCTCCTCATGGACGACGGGTGCAGCGATTTCCAGGTCAGTAAGGTTCCTGATGATGCTGGCCGGGTCACGTGCCGGTTTTCGTCTGCGTGCCTGTCGCGCACGGTCTCCGAAAATGGCCGTTTCCGGAATGATTGCAAGGGCGGGGGACGCCAGCACCAGCCCCTGCTCGAGCGGTGCAACGGTGATCGACAGCGGGTTTTCCGAATCAAGGAAGGCCTGCCAGCTGTCGACCTGTTGCGGGTGTATGCCGAAACCCCGCAGCTGGTCGAGCAGGGTTTCCCGCCGACCCGTGGATTCCGCCGTCAGCAGGGTGCGGCAGGGTGTGTTCTCAAGGAAATCCTGCAAGGCGCTTGCCGGCTGCTCACTCCGCGCCCTGATTCGAAGATTGCCGGGAAGTTTTGCATGGTGATCAACCGTTCCCTTGCCTTTTTGCACCTCCCTGAACAGGCTGATGTTGACCAGGGGATACCCGCTCAGCTGTTGTTGCAGTTGTTCCATTTCGAGGAACAGCTGGTCTGGCGGCAATACCGGTCTTTGCAGGTCATGACGTCTGAATTCATAGCGCTCCAGCAACTGGATGTAAAAGTTCTCACAGGCCCTGTCGGTCGCATCCAGTTTCACGATACAACTGGAATCCGGGAGATACTCGAACAGGGTACTGGTCTTTTCAAAGAACAGGGGCAGGTAGTACTCGATGCCGGCCGAGGCAGTCCCCTGGCTCACCTCACGGTAGATATTGCAGGCCTGCGGATCACCTTCGAAGCGGGCACGGTAACGCTGACGGAAAGCACGGATAGCAGCCTCGTCCATCGGGAATTCACGTGCGGGCAACATCTTTATTCCGTCGCGGCTTTCGATGGTGCGCTGGGTTTCCGGGTCAAATGTCCTGATTGACTCGATTTCCCGGTCAAAAAAATCAATTCGAAACGGCTGCTCACTGCCCATGGGGAACAGGTCGAGCAGGGAACCGCGCACGGCGAACTCCCCGTGCTCCATTACCTGGGACACGCAGCGATAGCCTGCACTCTCCAGGCGTACCCGCATTTCCGCGGGTTCCAGCTGGTCACCGGTCTTCAGCAGCAGGCTGTTATCGAAAATATAGTCAGGCGGGGGCAGCCGTTGCATGACAGTCGGGGCGGACACGATCAGCAATCCGCGACGCAGTTCAGGCAGCCGGTACAGGGAAGCAAGCCGCTGGGAAATGATGTCCTGGTGCGGTGAAAAATTATCGTAGGGCAGGGTTTCCCAGTCCGGAAAAATAATGGCGGGCTTGTCAGCATCGCGGCTGAAAAAAGCATACTGCTCTTGCAGCAGCTCGGCAGACTGCATGTCGGGGGTAATGATGACCAGCAGGCCTTCCAGCGTTTGCACTGCATTGGCAATGGCCAGCGGCAGGCTGTCGCCCGACAGGCCTGTCCAGACCAGCGTCTCACCCTTGCCCGGCAAAGCGGGCATCAGGGCGCTGTGGTTTGCGTGGTCTGTTGTGCTGGTACCGGCAGATTGTGACATGCGCGTGATAGAGAAATGTCCCGTGCTGGATTGCACGGGACGATATATTTCAGCAGGTAATCGGTTATCCCTGCGTCAGAGCGGGTTGCCTGATTCCTGGCCTTTAAAACCAAGTTTCTTGAAGATCATGTATCCCGGGCAAATGCCGGTAAGACCCGCGAAGAGCAGCGCTGCAGGCGGGATATACAGAAGCCAGTGCACGTTGGTGAAGCCGGTGAGCCATATTCCCAGGGAAATAAAGGCGGCCATAAAAAGGAATAACATTCTGATAGCGCTCATGGTAGGAATTCTCCGATTATTTGTTAACAAAGAACTGCTTATGTCTCACTCGGGGTTGGAATTCACCCCATGGAGTCTGTATATTACAAGCTATTGAAAAAGAAGCCAGTGCGCATATCCGGCAGGTTAATCAATAACGATTTGCCGGTTTCGGCTATCATCACGAGAGTGAATGAAACGGCCTGATCATAATAGGGAAAGTTGATGGGTAAAACATATGGAGAGTGGCTGGTTCGCTGGAAATTTCCTATTCTGATAATGTCTTTTCTGCTGGTTGTCCTGGCCGGCAGTGGCGTCAGGTTTCTTCAGTTCAAAACCGATTACCGTGTCTTCTTCAGCGAAGACAATCCCCAGATGCAGGCATTTGAGCAGCTGCAGAATACCTACACGAAAACAGACAATGTACTGTTCGTGCTTGCGCCAAAAGACGGCAATGTTTTCACGGCTGATACCCTTGCAAGCGTCGCCTGGCTGACAAATGCCTCCTGGCAGATGCCTTATTCTATCCGTGTCGACTCGATAACCAATTATCAGCACACCCGTGCCGAAGAAGACGACCTGATTGTCGATGATCTTGTGCCGGATGGCGCCAGTATCGATGCAGCCGGTTATCAGTCCATCCGTGATATTGCCATTAACGAGCCCCTGCTTGTTCATCGCCTGATTTCGGGTAATGGCCAGGTCACCGGTGTCAATGTAACCATCCAGCTGCCCGATGACGGAACCGGCAAGGAAGTACCCGAAGTGACCGCCTTCGCACGCGACCTTGTCAAGCAGGTAAAGGCTGATAATCCTGACCTGGATGTTTACCTGACGGGCATGGTGATCATGAATAATTCCTTCCCCGAGGTGAGTATTCATGACCAGCAAACCCTGATACCGATGATGTTTGCGGTCGTTGTCCTGACACTTCTGCTGCTGCTGCATTCGTTTACGGCAACGATTGCCACGTTTCTGGTGATTATTTTCTCCATCGTGGCTGCCATGGGCCTGGCCGGGTGGCTGGGGATTCCGCTGACACCACCGTCTGCCTCTGCCCCCACTATTATCCTGACCCTTGCAGTGGCCGATTGCGTGCATGTCCTTATCAGTTTTTTGCACGACATGCGCAGGGGACTGGAGAAGACCGCTGCCATTATTGACAGCCTGCGAATAAACCTTCAGCCGGTTTTCCTGACAACACTGACAACGGCGATCGGCTTCATGAGTATGAACTTCAGCGAGGCGCCGCCGTTCCGTGACCTTGGCAATATCGTCGCCATGGGCGTGGGCATTGCTTTTGTACTGTCCGTTGGCTTCCTGCCTGCGCTGATGCTCTGCCTGCCTGTCCGGGTAAAGGTCGGTGAAACGCGGCGTGCAAGGGCAATGGATCGCCTTGCAGAGTTCGTTATAAAGCGCCGTAATTTTCTGTTCTGGGGGATGGGGTTAATCGTTATTGTGCTGGTGACCTTTATTCCGCGCAATGAGTTAAACGATGAGTTTGTCAAATACTTTGACAAGTCAATTGACTTCAGGAATGCAACCGAGTTTGCAACGAGCAACCTGACCGGCATCTATACAATTGACTATTCACTCGGTACGGGTGAGAGCGGTGGCATCAGCGATCCGGACTTTCTCAGCGATGTTGCGCGTTTTGCGGACTGGTATTTGCAGCAGCCCGGTGTGCTGCACGTCAATACACTGACCGATATCATGAAGCGCCTGAACAGGAATATGCATGGCGATGACCCGCAATGGCATCGGCTACCCGATCAACGTGATCTGTCGGCACAGTACCTCCTGCTTTATGAAATGTCCTTGCCCTACGGGCTGGACCTGAATAACCAGATCGATATCGGCAAGACGGCCACCCGGATGACGGTCTCCCTGGAGAGTATTTCCACGAACGAGTTACTGGCGCTTAATCAAAAAGCACAGGCATGGCTGGCGGAGAATGCACCCCATATGAAGACGGACGGGGCCAGTCCGTCCGTCATGTTCGCGCATATCGGTTATCGCAATATCCGCAGCATGTTAAAGGGTACGACGATTGCCCTGGTGTTGATTTCCCTGGTACTGATCATTGCCCTGCGCTCTGTCAAAATCGGCCTGGTAAGCCTGGTTCCGAACCTGGTACCTGCGGCGATGGGCTTTGGACTGTGGGGCCTGCTGGTGGGTGAGGTCGGGCTGGCGCTTTCGGTGGTGACGGGCATGACCCTGGGTATCGTGGTGGATGATACGGTGCATTTTCTGAGCAAGTACCTGCGCGCAAGGCGTGAGCAGGGGCTGGATTCCGCCGATGCGGTGCGCTATGCCTTTTCAACGGTGGGCATGGCGCTGTGGGTGACATCGTTTGTCCTTATCGCCGGTTTCATGGTTTTGACCCAGTCGGCCTTTAAACTGAATGCCGACATGGGCTTGCTGACTGCCATCACCATCGGTTTTGCCCTTGTAGCGGACTTTCTGTTTCTTCCGCCATTGTTGATGAAGGTTGATAAACAGGCTGTGCCCCGACCGTAGGAGCGAGCGATAGCTCGCGAACAAGCTGCTTCGCCAGCTGGGCTTCGCCAGCTCGCGCTTCGCCAGCTGGCGCTGGCTCCTACAATTAATTTAGGGGCCTGGTGATCAGGCCTTGCTAGCGGATTTCTTCGATTGAAAACTTTTTCTCCATAACAACGGGCGTGATCAGCGCGTGGCCCTGCAATTGCCAGTGGGCAAGTTCGGTGATCGCCGAAGGGACCACTTCTATGAATTCATAAAAGTCACTGTTGCCGTAGTCATAATCTTCAGCTGCCAGCCCGCAGACCTTGAATTCCACGCCCAGGCTGGCGTAATAGCGCATACGTTCCACGGCGTCCCGGTATTTCGAATAGTTCTTGCGGGCAACCGTCACGATTTCCGTGCCGTGGATTACGACCTTGATATCCAGGAATTCAGGTGCCAACCCATAGGGCTCCTCCATCAAGGGATTCATCAGGGAGCGAACCCAGTAGAGGGCGGCATTGATTTTCTGCGGGTTGTCCAGATAAAAGTCATAGACGACTTTTTGTTCAGAGTAGGGGGTCTCAACCACCCTCGATACTTTTTCTTCTGCCAGCAGGGAGGAGCCGAGCAGTAAAATAACCATGCTGAAAGTGATCTTTTGTAGCTGCATTTCCCGGCCCCTGACTTTATGTTGACCTTGTCAACTATAGTCTATCCGCGCATACAGAAAACAGCCGGGCCCCGCATCAGGCCGCAGTGGCGGTGGCGGCGCGATGGGCCTCGCATAGCGCCAGTCGTTTCTCATAGGCTTCCCGGGCTATCCTGATATCGTCGAGAAAATACCCCAGCTCATTCATCCGCAGGGCCTGTGGTCCATCCACCAGGGCCTTGCTTGGCACCGGGTGGAAATCGACGAGTACCATGTTGGCGCCTGCAATCACGCCCTGTGCAGTGACATGAAAGACATCGAGGATACCTTCCGGTGTGCTGTCACGGGTGCCAACCGAGTGTGATGGATCAATACAGACAGGCATGCGCGTCAGACGTTTGACGACCGGGACATGGGCAAAATCGATAAAGTTGCGATGCGGGTCACCCATGTTGGTCTTCATGCCACGCAGGCCGAAGACCACGCGCCGGTTGCCTTCGCTGGCGAGGTATTCAGCTGCATTGAGCGATTCTTCCAGGGTGATGCCGAAGCCGCGTTTCAACAGCACCGGGAAGTCCGGGTCACGCCCGATCGACTTCAACAATTCGAAGTTCTGTGTATTGCGTGTGCCTATCTGCAGCATGACACCGGTGGGGTTGCCGGTCAGTTCCAGGGCTTCATGAATCTCGGCGACATGCGAGTCGTGGGTGACCTCCATGGCAATGACCTTGATGTCGTATTTCCCGGCCAGTTCGAAAACATAGGGCAGGCAGCTTTTTCCATGTCCCTGGAACGAGTAGGGGTTGGTGCGTGGTTTGTAGGCACCCATGCGTGTGCACTGCTGACCGTGTTCCTTCAGCGCCTTCATCATTTGCTCGACATGCTCGGGATTATCTACCGCGCACAGACCGGCAAAAACATTCAGATTGTCCTGACCAAAGCGGATGCCGTTGTATTCAAAATGCGTGGGGCGCACATCATCGTGGTGGCGTCCGAGCACCCGGTATTCCTCTGAAACACGCACCACCCGGTCAACGCAGGGCAGGCTCGCCATATCATCGAGTATCAGTGAAGCCGTATCGCCCACCAGGTAAATTTCGGTCAGTATTTGCTGGGTGCCTTTTTCGTCGTGCACGCGTGACTGGATATTGTCCATATTTGACAGGAATTCCATCAACTGTCGATATTCAGCCCCGTCCTTGTCAGTGTCGGCGTGTAAAATCAGGATCATGCTGTTTATCCTTGGAGTGGTCCGGGCAAAATATTATCCGTCAAAATCAAACCCCTGACCACAGTTTTACCCGGGCGCGAGTTGTCTTCGTGTGGCAGGTGTCCGCGTAGCGGCCGACAGGGCCGGTAGCGGGTGAAACCGGAACTGGAAATCAGTTCCGGTTCGGGCGGTGGGTGACCGAGTGCAAGACCAGGTCATGCTCGAAATACACGGAGAAGCCTTTGTATTCCCAGCGTGTGATGGGCGGGTCGCCAATGCTGCTGCCCTCGGATAACGGATTACCGAATTGGCGCCGTACACTGTCCATATTCATGCCATTGCGCGGAGTCCTGATATCGGGTGCCGACTGGATGCTGTCGATGAGCAGTACATCCCCGGTTGTCCTTGCCGGTGCACGTGCCCCGGAGGCCCGTTCAGCAGGTTTGATGTCAGCTTGCCGTGGCATCGGTTGTGCAACAGGCATGTCTTCGCTATCAGGTTCTGCCTCCGTAACCGGGGGTGAACCCCGCATTGGGACTGGCTCCGCTGCCCTGACCGGTGTAGATGCCGGCACTTGTTTTGCCGCGGTGGCCTGTTCCGCGGCCTTCGTCATTGCGGCTTGTTTGTCAGCCTGATCATCTTTCTCCCACGATGAGTCGGCGGGCTGCCAGGGTTTGTAAGGCTGGCTTTCACAGCCGACAAGGCCAAGTAATGTAGCCCCCATGAATACCAAAATCATGCTGTTTTTCTTACAAGTCATTTCTGAATAAACCCTGTATGTTGGTGAATATCTTTAGCAAATCGGTATATTGTAAAATCAAACAGTAATTTCCCTGCTATTTTTTTTGACTATATCACCGAAACGGTTGATACAAAAGCGTTAAATTTACAATTGCCAGAGTTATTGCTCGACGATCGATACGAGCAGCAGGTGATGTTTTCAGGGCAGACGGCCGCTAATCCGGCTGCGGTTATGAACGGCAGGGGTGTAACCATTTCAAGGCGCATAAACCATCGTTTTTCCGTGGCACCGATGATGGACTGGACAGACCGTCATTGTCGCTATCTGTTGCGCCTGATTTCGGCAAATATCCTGCTCTATACAGAGATGGTGACTACGCACGCCCTGCTGCACGGAGACCGGGACCGATTCCTCAGGTTCAATAATCGTGAGCACCCGGTTGCGCTGCAGATCGGTGGTAGCGACCCGCATGCACTGGCTGATTGTGCGCGTCTCGGGATGGATTACGGCTATGATGAGATCAATCTGAATGTGGGGTGTCCCAGTAACCGGGTTCAATCAGGCCGCTTTGGTGCATGCCTGATGGCCGAGCCCGGGCTGGTGGCTGAATGTGTAGCAGCCATGCGAGCTGCCGTAGCAATCCCGGTGACCGTCAAGTGCCGAACCGGCATAGATGCGCGGGATTCATTCGAAGAGCTTGGCGGATTTATCAACGCGGTAAGTGGTGCCGGCTGCGAAACTTTCATCATCCATGCGCGAAAGGCAATCCTGCAGGGTCTCAGCCCGAAGGAAAACCGCACCGTTCCGCCCCTGAACCATGATTATGTCTACCGTATCAAGCAGCAGTTTCCGGATCTTGAAATAATACTAAACGGCGGTATCAGTGACCTGGACAGTGCGGAAATCCATTTGGCACAGGTCGACGGGGTAATGCTCGGCAGGGTCGCCTACCATGAACCGTATATGCTGGCCGAAGTAGATACGCGTTTCTACGCTGCTGTGCAAAAGGCTCCCGGGCGTGAAGAGATTGTTCATCAGAATGCTGGATTACATAGAAACGGAACTTGCGCAAGGTGTGCCGCTCAAACACATTACCCGGCATATGCTGGGCCTGTTTGCCGGGGAACCGGGCGCCAGGCACTGGCGGCGCTACCTGGGGCATTACGCTCACAAGCCCGGAGCGGGCACTGAAGTCGTGCTTGAAGCGCTCGAAAGGGTTTTACAATTCAGCACTCCTGCTGCAGCACAATCGGGGGATATTCAAGGCCATGGATGAAGCAATAACGAGTTGGGAGGCTGTTGTCAGGCTCGGTGCATTTTTCGGGGTATTCGCGCTAATGGCTGCCTGGGAAATACTGGCGCCACGTCGTCCGCTCAGCCAGTCAAAACCGGCACGCTGGCTGAATAACATTTCACTGGTTGTTCTGAATACCCTCATCCTGCGACTTGTTTTTCCCGCTGCAGCCGTGGGCATGGCCGACCGCGCCATTGCAGCAGCAATGGGGCCTGTTTAACCAGCTTGATGCACCTTTTCCACTGGCTATTCTTGTGTCGGTCATTGTTCTTGACGGTGCAATCTATCTGCAGCATGTGATGGTTCATGCGGTGCCTGCCCTGTGGCGCCTGCATCGCGTACACCATGCCGATCTTGATTTCGATGTTACAACCGGATCACGCTTTCACCCGCTCGAGATACTGCTTTCCATGCTGATCAAGTTTGCCGTCATCCTGCTGCTCGGACCGCCGCTGCTTGCTGTCGTGATATTCGAGGTATTGCTGAATGCCACGTCAATGTTCAATCACAGCAATGTTCGCCTGCCACTGGCGGTTGATAGAATCCTGAGGCTGTTCATCGTCACCCCGGACATGCACCGCGTACATCATTCGCATCTTCAGCATGAAACCAACAGCAATTTCGGATTTAATCTTTCCATCTGGGATCGCCTGTTTGGTACCTACAGGGACCAGCCACAGGACGGGCATTTAAACATGACGATCGGTATAGATACCTTCAGGGATGCCGGGCAGTGCATAAAACTTCCCGGTCTGTTGCTGATGCCATTTATCGGCAAGGTAACGGACTACGCCATCAACCGCCGCCGGGATAGTGATGAAAAGTCCTCCTGACACCGTGCGACGTATTTTACTGTTACTGGTCCTTGCCACCGGCATCGGCACCGCCCTTGTGTACCGCGAGCACATCTCCGTTGTTGCACTCGAGCAATGGCTCGGCCAGCTGGGCTGGGCCGCGCCCCTGGTTTTTATCGCGGGCTATGCAATAGCCACGGTCTTTTTCATGCCGGGCCTGTTATTCACCCTCGCAGGTGGTGCATTGTTCGGGCCGGTGTTCGGGACCCTGTATAACCTGACAGGCGCCACCCTGGGGGCCACACTTGCATTCCTGGCAGCACGCTACATTGCCAGTGACTGGGCAACACGGCGTGCCGGCAAACGTTTGCGGCAACTGGTCGAAGGTGTCGAAAGCGAGGGCTGGCGCTTTGTCGCCTTTGTCCGCCTGGTACCGCTGTTTCCTTTTAATTTGCTCAACTATGCGCTTGGCCTGACGAGAATTCGGCTGCTCACCTATGTCATTACATCGTTTGTCTTCATGGCACCCGGTGGCGCGGCCTATACCTATCTCGGATATGCCGGACGTGAAGTGGTCGCCGGGGGTGAGGACTTCATCAGGAAGGCCTTGCTGGCAATTGCGATCATTGCAACCGTTGCCTTTGGCTCGCGGATAATTATGCGCTTACGGCGCAACAGGACGGGCTAGGACTACTTCTTATGGGCAGAAAACAGGATCTGGTAGTCATTGGCGGTGGGCCGGGTGGGCTGGTGGTCGCCAGCGTCGCTGCGCAGCTGGGTCTGAAGGTGATGCTGGTCGAGCAATCAGGCCGCCTCGGCGGTGACTGTCTGCATGGTGGCTGTGTACCCAGCAAAACCCTCATACATATGGCACGTACCGCGCACACCGTACGCCGGGGCGCCGATGAAGGACTGCTGTCTGCGATGCCGGGCATTAATTTTGGCGTTGCAGTGGACCGGGTCGGCGAGGTCATCGCAAGAATACAGGAGCATGATGATCCACAGCGCTTTCGCAGCTATGGCTGTGATGTGCGCTTCGGCAAGGCTGTTTTTATCAATTCACACCAGCTTTCAATTGACGAAGAAATCATTACCGCAAAGCGGTTTGTGATTGCAACGGGCACAGTACCGGCCATTCCACCGATTCCCGGGCTTGAAGATGCCGGTTATGAAACCAATGAGACCATTTTTTCACGGCGGGCGCTGCCGCAGCAGCTGGCAATCATCGGCGGTGGCCCCGTTGGCGTTGAGCTGGCCCAGGCATTCTCCCGATTCGGCAGCAAGGTAACCATAATCGAGATGGCAGATCGGTTGCTTGCCCAGGGCGATGCAGAAATATCGGCTGTGCTGCAGGACGTTCTGGAAAGAGAAAAAATCAGGGTCATCTGCGGTGCCGGGATTTCAGGCGTGCGGCGTGAAGGCAACAGCCGGCAGTTGCAGCTGGAAGATGGCAGTACGGTTGAATCAGACCTGATACTGGCAGCCGCAGGTCGACGTCCCTGTATCCGCAACATGGGGCTGGAAGAGGCTGGTGTAGTATTCAGCAACAAAGGTATTACGGTTGACCGACGGTTGCGCACATCACAAAAACATATCTTCGCTGTCGGTGATGTCGCCGGTCCTTACCAGTTTACCCACATGGCTGAATACCAGGCCGGGATTGCGCTTGCCAATATTGTATTTCGCATCCCGAAAAAGACCGACTACCGGGTTGTTCCGCGGGTTGTTTATACTGACCCGGAAGTCGCAGCAGTAGGCCTGACAGAGGCAGAGGCCGACGAGCAGGGTGTCAACTATCAACTCGCCCGCTTCAGTATGGCTGATGTGGACCGCGCTATAACCGACGGGGAAGAATCCGGATTTTTGAAGATACTGATCAGCAAGGGTCGTATTCTGGGGGCCAGCCTGGTTGGGCCGCATGCCGGTGAATTGATTCACGAGCTTGCACTGGCCATGAAAGTGAATGCCAGGGTCAAGAATATTACCGATCTTGTCCATGCTTACCCAAGCTATGCACAGGTTCACCGGCGCGCAATTAACAGCAGCTATGCACACCTGTTAAAGGCGAGGAAAGTACGTTTTCTGGTTGGTTTACTGAACAGAATTTTACCATGAGAAGCTCCAGGTAAAACAAATATGCATGCAACCCTGCCATTGTTGACCGAGAGTGATTTTCCACCCATCAGGCGCGGTTGTCTGGAAACCCTGCAGGTGAATCTCGGTTACAAGTGCAACCAGTCGTGTTTGCATTGTCATGTCAATGCGGGCCCCGGACGCACGGAAATGATGGACGGGGACACGCTCGCTGCAGTGATCCGCTTCATGGATGCCTCAAGTGTTACCACGCTGGATCTGACCGGTGGTGCCCCGGAAATCAGCCCGTGGTTCAGGCAGATTGTCATTGCCGCGACAAGCCGCGGGATAGCGGTCATCGACCGCTGCAACCTGACTATCCTCCTTGAACCCGGCCAGCAGGATACGGCGAGTTTTCTTGCCAGAAACAGGGTTAAGATTGTTGCCTCATTACCCTGTTATATAAAGGAAAACGTTGATACGCAGCGGGGTGACGGGACGTTCGAGGCCAGCCTCGAAGCGCTCCACTTGCTGAATGGACTCGGCTACGGTCAGGCAGGTTCGGGGCTGGAACTCGACCTGGTGTATAACCCCCAGGGGGCGGTCTTGCCGCCGCCGCAGGAAGCGCTGCAACAGGACTACAAGACCCACCTGGCAGACGAGTACGGTATTTGTTTCAACCGCCTGCTGACACTGGCGAATATGCCTATCAAGCGATTTGGCAGCACGCTGGTGAGCCAGGGGAAGTTCGCGCAATACATGGCGCTGCTGCGTGAGGCCCACCAGGATGAAAACCTTTCCGCCGTTATGTGCCATTCGCTGATCAGTGTCGACTGGCAGGGATATGTATATGATTGTGACTTCAACCAGATGCTGGACCTTCCGACACGGCTTGGGGAAAAACCCCGGCTGCATATTTCAGACGTAGAAGCTGCAGAAATGACGGGTAACCCGATCAGGGTTGCCGATCACTGTTATGGTTGTACAGCCGGGCAGGGTTCGGGTTGCAGCGGTGCGCTTGAGATATGACGGAACAAATACCTGCAGGAGAATTCGTATGTCCATGAATGTTGAAAACAGTGTCCGTGAAAGATATTCAGAAGGCGCCAGGGAACGCCAGGAAGCCCTTTGTTGCCCGGTTGATTATGACGCGGGACTGCTCAACGGCCATACCCACGATCTGCTCACCGGGCATGCCTATAAGGGAGGCTTTATAAGCCTTTCTGTCGAGGCAAAATCATCTGCCCGTTGTGAAAGCGAGCCGCAAAACGCACAAGCGCAGCAGTCTGATGGCGGTCGCTGCTGTTAATCCTGCAAGGATCAGTGTTGTTATTCCTGCCCTGAACGAGGAGGGGCAAATCGTCCTGACGCTTGAAAGACTGCAGGCCATGCGTCAGCGTGGTCATGAGCTTGTCGTGGTCGATGGGGGCAGTAATGATGGAACGCTGGCTGTCAGTACTGCGCTGGCAGACCGGCTTATTCGGGCTCCGCAGGGTCGGGCGAGTCAAATGCGGGCCGGCGCTGCCGTGGCGAATGGGGCCATCATCTGGTTTCTGCATGCCGACAGCCTTCCTGTCGACGATGCGGATATGCATATTCTGGCGAGGCTGGAGAAGCCCGGCGTGCAGTGGGGGCATTTTAATATCGAATTTTCCAGCGAACGCCGGGTGTTTGGAATGATTGCCTTGCTGATGAATTACCGCTCCCGGCTTAGCGGTATTGCCACCGGTGACCAGGGAATGTTCTTGAGGCGTGAACTATACGAGCAGGTCGGCGGTATCCCGGATATTCCCCTGATGGAAGACGTCGCGCTGAGTCGTTCACTGAAACGACATTCCCGCCCGGCTGTTGTCGATCAAAAGCTGGTCACGTCGCCACGTCGCTGGGAAAAACACGGTGTTGCAAGGACCATCCTGAAGATGTGGGGTTTGCGGTTTGCATACTACGTCGGCATTGACCCGGTGCTGCTGGCAAAATACTACGCTTGCTCACAACCGATGAAATATGCCGACGCCAGGATAATGGTATTCAGCAAGGCGCCTGATCCTGGACGGGTCAAAACCAGACTGATAGCGACTATCGGCGAGGACGGTGCGGCTGAACTCTACCGCGACCTGGTTCGCGCCACACTGGAGACGGCAGCGGGTTCGGGTTTATGTCCGGTAGAACTGTGGTGCAGTCCCGGCGTGTCGCATCCTTTTTTCGAGCAGTGCAGACAGCAACACGGTGTTGAACTGCATGCACAAATCCAGGGTGATCTCGGGCGCCGCATGTCGCATGCGCTGCAATCCTCAGGCAGACCCGGTCGATCACTGGTGCTGGTTGGTGCTGATTGTCCGACATTGTCTGCCGCTGACCTGGAAGAGGCATTTACGTTGCTGGAACAGGACAACGGGGTTGTACTCGGCCCCGCTGAAGATGGCGGCTACTACCTGATCGGTATGCGCGAACCCTGTGCGTTCATATTTGACGATATTCCCTGGGGTACCTCAACAGTACTGGAGTTGACCAGGGCCCGGCTCCGGCAGCGGCGGATTAAATACCAGTGCCTGACGCTGCGTCGTGACCTGGATACGGCTGATGACTATCGCGCCTACCTCGAATCCGGCGGCGATGTCCGCAAGCGGGTGCCGGTATAAAGCCCTGCAGGCACAGGTACTTTTTTAATACTGGCGCATGCTGGAAATATGTCTTATATTCAAAAGTATGGATGGTTCTATGACATTCGAAATCATTATGTAAACTGCGTCCGCTACGGACAAGGGGTCAATCATGAGAAGGCTTTATTTTCTTTTACCCAATGTAGATAGTGCAAAAACCATTGTCGACGAGTTGCTGCTGGCCAGAATCGAGCAGCGTCATATTCACATAGCTGCAGCCGATCATCATGCCCTGCTGGAAGCGAACCTGCCGGAAGCGAACCTGTTGCAGGAAAGTGATTTTGTCCCGGCGGTCGAGCGGGGTGTTGCTATTGGCGGAGCCACCGGCATTCTGGCGGGTATTGCGGCGGTTGCCATCCCCGGCGTCGGACTGGCGCTTGGCGGCGGTGCAATCCTGGGTATCGGTCTTGCCGGCGCCGGGGTTGGTGCCTGGATGTCCGGCATGATTGGTATTTCTGCGCCCAGTACGCGTTTGAAGGATTTTGAAAAAGCGATTGAGGGGGGCAGCCTGCTGATGATGGTGGATGTACCCAAGGCAAGGGTTGAGGAGATGACCGAGTTGGTCAAGAAACATCATCCGGAAGCGCACATCGAGGGTACCGAGCCGGTTATCCCCGCATTTCCATAATTTCGGGTACTGCAGGCAATCAACAGGGCGGCAGGTAACTGCCGCTTTTTTTGCTTACAGGTCCAGGCGCCGCGTTTCCGTGTCTGGTTCGGCGTGATCCCAGACTTCCATGAAATAGTGCTCCAGATCCCGCACCATGCCCGGATTATTCAAGCTGGCCTCACCCTCGTAGCGCCCTGGCAGGGGACAAAGCAGATAACCAGCCTGGTCGGTCAGCAGGAACGTCTTCTGGTAGTCCCGGTGCTGGGCAGCCGGTCGTCGGAACTGGATCTGTGTACTCAAGCGGCGTGAAAGCTCGATCAGGCGATTGGAGTGCTGTATGGCCTTGCGGCCATCCTGGACCAGGACCAGGAACCTGGCATCATGGTGATTCAGTACCAGCCGGTTTACAGCATCCAGGAAGGGACGCTGATCGAAGATCGCGGCTTCCAGGTTCATGGTATGGAGCAGCAGGTTATGGTTTGCCTGCCGGGCAAGTTCAACGGCTGTCCTGCGAATATCCTCCCTTGACTGGAGAAGTATTTCCCGTCCGGTCTGGCCGTTTGTGGCAATGCCCTTATCCGGTTTTTCTGCCGCCTCCTTGTGTTTCTTCATGCCCTCTCCCCGAACGTTTCAATTACCGGTTATTAACATTATTGTCCATAAATGCGTTGTTTTACAGTCCCCTCTCGTTCCTCCCGGGACAGACGCCTGGCAGCCCGGTTGTTTCGACGGCTCTGTAAGACCTTTGTACAATTGAAATTATTGCCAGAAACGTCAACTATTTACTACACTAATGACAGTACGACTTAACAGGCATATAAAAATGGATAACCGAAGAAAAGTAACCGACAGGCGAGTAGCAGGCCTGGGTGCTGCAGATGAAGGCGTTCACAACCGCCGGCTGCGACCGGACCGCCGCCTGAACAGTATTTCAGCGGAATGGATCCCGCTGGAACATATTAATATTCACCCTGCTACCCGGCTGGTGTTCAGCAAGCGCTGAGGTAATTCTGAATTAATTGCCGTCCGCTCACCGCATGAATGCAAGGCCAGCCAATCCCGGGCTGCTGACTTGCAGGGCAGTCAGCGGGGGTTTCTCACCACCCGGGCTGCGCCTGCGTCTTACAACAAGTCAGGCCTTTTCCTGATCTTTCCCTGATCGTATATTCGTTAAGGTTCATTTTCCAGGATGAATCTCTTTCAGGGTATTCAGGGAATGATGACAGTTCACGTGTTGATTCCTGTCGCAGCGCTGATTGTACTGGCGGTAGCGGACAAAACCATTGCAGCGGACGTGTATAAGTGGACCGATGAAGACGGGCAGGTCCATTTCAGTGACCGTGCTCCGCAGCGCGGCAAAGCGGAAATAAAAACTGTCACGCCTGCTTCCGGCAAGGCCCCTGCAACTCGTGTAAGTGGCCTGCGTGATGCAGAGCACCGGTTACTGCAGCAATCCAGGCGCCGGGAGAAAAAGCAGCTGCAGGCCAGGCGTCGTTCTGTGAGAAAACATGCGGCCGGGAAGTCGGACTGCAAGGCTGCAAGGCTCAATTATGATCGTGCAAAGCGCAAGCCGGGGGCCGTCAAGTCACCGCGGGTCAGGCGCTACTACGATGAAATGAGGGAACTCTGTCGTTAACAGGGGTAACTACCCCCGGACACAGATTCAGGAGAACTGCACAGCTAGATGGAGCCGGCCTGTTCAGCTGCGTTGCCGGTATATGTAGCCGGCGTCAGACTGGCAAGCTGCGTTTTCACATCGTCAGGCAGTTCCAGTGTCTGTATGAAGGCCTGCAGGCTTGCCTGGTTGACCTGCTGATCGCGTGTCAGGTCCTTGAGTTTCTCATAGGGCTTATCAACGCCGTGAAGGCGCATCACCGTCTGCAGTGCCTCGGCAAGGACCTCCCAGCTGTTGTCGAGATCTTCAGCTGTTCGTTGCTGGTTGACCTGTAATTTACCAATACCTTTCAGGCATGATTCATAGGCAATGACACTGTGCGCAACGGCAACGCCGATATTGCGCAGGACAGTCGAGTCACTCAGGTCACGCTGCCAGCGTGAAATCGGCAATTTGGCACCAAAATGCGAGTACAGGGCGTTTGCAATACCCAGGTTGCCTTCCGCATTTTCAAAATCAATCGGGTTTACCTTGTGTGGCATGGTTGAAGAGCCTACTTCTCCGGCCACGGTCTTTTGCTTGAAATATCCCAGCGAGATATAACCCCAAAGATCCCGGCTGAAATCAATCAATACCGTGTTAAACCGTGACAGGGCATCAAACTGCTCGGCCATGTAGTCGTGTGGTTCAATCTGCGTGGTGTAGGGATTGACCTCCAGCCCAAGGCCAGCGATGAACCGGCCGGAGAATGCAGGCCAGTCTATATCCGGGTAGGCCACGATATGAGCATTGTAATTACCCACGGCGCCATTCATTTTTCCCAGCATGGGTATGGCCGAATACTGTTCGCGCTGGCGTCTGAGCCTGGCGGCAACGTTGGCCATTTCCTTGCCGATCGTGGTCGGTGATGCCGTTTGTCCATGCGTGCGTGCCAGCATGGGTATGTCGGCATTGTTCCGTGCGATTTCGCTGATAGCCCGGATAATTTCATCCTGCAGGGGCAGGAGTGACTGGTTACGTGCTTCGCGCAGCATCAGTGCATAGGCGAGATTGTTGATGTCTTCCGAAGTGCAGGCGAAGTGAATGAATTCACTGATCGCTTCCAGTTCCTGATTACCGGCGACTTTTTCTTTTAAAAAATACTCAACGGCCTTCACATCATGGTTGGTTGTTGTCTCGATGTTTTTGACGCGTTGTGCATCCTGTTCGCTGAACTTTTCAACGATATCGTTGAGTATATTCCCGGCATGTGTACTG
This sequence comes from uncultured Gammaproteobacteria bacterium, assembly GCA_963827755.1. GTDB lineage: Bacteria > Pseudomonadota > Gammaproteobacteria > UBA9214 > UBA9214 > UBA9214. The sequence goes on along the minus strand of CAWHCQ010000012.1, from coordinate 30,705 downwards.
AGCGCAGGCACTTCCCTGACTGCATCATGCGACGCGAGTGCCTGTAACCAGCGCACCTCCACCACAACCCGGTGGCGTATCAGGCCGTATTCACTGAAGATCGGGCGGAGTGATTCCGTTCTTGAAGCATAACGACCATCAATGGGCGACAGCGCAGTGAGTGATGACAATTCCATAACAGGCCTCGATCTGTGTGTTGGATTCAGGCAGCCAGCTGGCGCAGTACGAAATGCAGGATGCCGCCGTTACAGTAATACTCATATTCCTGGGGTGTATCGATCCGTACCCTGGTCTCAAAAGTAATCTTTTTGCCATCTGCTGCCGTAGCCGTCACCCGGGTCACATCCACCAGTCCGTCAGCCAGGCCGGCAACATCGATGGATTCCTTTCCGCTCAGGCCGAGGTTCTCCGCTGTGTCACCCGACCTGAATTGCAACGGCAGTATGCCCATGCCGATAAGGTTGGAGCGGTGGATACGTTCATAGCTTTCTGCAATCACCACCTTGACACCCAGCAGCATGGGTCCCTTGGCGGCCCAGTCGCGAGATGACCCGGAACCGTATTCCTTGCCGGCGAGTATGATCAACGGAACATTTTCAGCGGCGTATTTTTGCGAGGCATCAAAAATGCTCATTTGCTCACCGCCCGGTTGATGTACCGTGATACCACCTTCTGTGCCAGGCGCGAGTTGATTGCGCAGGCGAATGTTTGCAAAAGTACCGCGCATCATTACTTCATGATTTCCCCGGCGCGACCCCAGCGAATTGAAGTCAGCGGGCTTTACGCCCAGGGATTCGAGGTATTTGCCGGCAGGGCTGTCGGCCTTGATGGCGCCGGCGGGAGAGATATGGTCTGTTGTAACCGAGTCACCCAGCAATGCCAGCACGCGTGCATTCTTTATGTCACCGATCGCGTCAGGTTGACGGGTCATGCCTTCGAAGTAGGGCGGTTTGCGGATATAGGTGGAGTCCGCCTGCCATTCGTACAGTTTGCCCGCCGGTGATTTCAGTGAATTCCAGCGCGTCTCGCCGGAAAATACCTGTTCATAGGTCTTGCGGTATTCAGCCTCGTTGACGCTTGAACCAACGACTGCGCGAATTTCATCCTGCTCCGGCCATATGTCTTTCAGGTAAACCGGGTTGCCGTTCGAATCCGTACCCAACGGGTCTTTCTGCAGGTCAAGATCCATGCGACCTGCCAGTGCATAGGCAACCACCAGGGGCGGTGAGGCCAGATAGTTCATACGTACCTCGGCATGTACGCGACCTTCGAAATTACGGTTACCCGAGAGTACCGCACAAACCGATAAATCACCTTCATGGATGGCTCTTGACACCGGTTCCGGTAACGGGCCTGAATTTCCAATACAGGTTGTACAACCATAACCGACAGTGTGAAAACCGAGTGCCTGCAGTGGCCCGGCAAGGCCCGCCTTTTCAAGATAGCCGGTAACTACCCGGGATCCCGGGGCGAGTGATGTTTTGACCCAGGGCTTGACGCGCAATCCGAGTGCCACGGCCTTTTTGGCAACCAGCCCGGCGCCCACCATCACGGAAGGGTTGGAGGTGTTGGTGCAGGAGGTGATCGCTGCAATCACCACGCTACCGTCACCCAGTTCAACGCTGTTGCCATCAATGTCTACACTGACAGGATGACTGACAATGTTTCTTTCTGCTTTGAGCTCCTCCAGTGCCTGCATGAAGCGGGGCTTGATGTCTTTCAGGGGGACACGGTCCTGTGGACGTTTCGGCCCGGCAAGGCAGGGTTCCACTGCCGCCAGGTTCAGCTCAACGATCTTTGTATAATTTGCCTGCCCTGATCCGGCCTGCCTGAACATCTCCTGCTCGCGTGCGTAAGCCTCCACCAGTGCAATACGGGAATCGCTGCGGCCACTTAATTTGAGATAGTCCAGGGTTTCCCGGTCAACCGGGAAGAAACCGCAGGTCGCGCCGTATTCGGGGGCCATGTTGGCGATCGTGGCACGGTCTGCCAGTGACAGGTCATTCAGACCGTCACCGAAAAATTCCACGAATTTGCCGACCACCCCTTCCTTGCGAAGCATCTCCACGACCATCAGCACAAGATCGGTTGCCGTTGCACCCTCCGGCAGGCGGCCCTCCAGCCTGAACCCGACAACCTGTGGTATGAGCATTGAAACCGGCTGCCCCAGCATGGCGGCTTCCGCTTCTATCCCGCCAACTCCCCAGCCCAGTACACCCAGGCCGTTGATCATGGTGGTATGGGAATCGGTGCCGACCAGCGTATCCGGATAGGCCTGGGTTACGCCGTCTTTCTCCATTTCAAAAACCACGCTTGCCAGGTACTCGAGATTGACCTGGTGAACGATACCGGTGTCCGGCGGCACGACGCGGAAATTCGAGAAGGCCGTTTGCCCCCACTTGAGGAAGCTGTAACGCTCCTGGTTGCGCTGGTATTCAAGTGCACTGTTGAGGTCCATGGCCTTGTTCGAACCGAAGCTGTCGACCTGGACTGAGTGGTCGATGACAAGTTCGGCCGGCTGCAGGGGGTTGATCCTGTCCGGATCGCCGCCGAGCCGGGTCATGGCATCACGCATGGCTGCAAGATCGACGATCGCGGGCACACCGGTGAAGTCCTGCATCAGGACGCGTGCAGGGCGGTAGGCAATCTCGCAATCAGGACTGGCCTGCGGGTCCCATTTGATCAGGGCCTCTATATCATCACGTGTGACGGTCTTGCCATCTTCGTAGCGCAGCAGGTTTTCCAGCAGTATCTTCAGGGTCCAGGGCAAGTGCGAAATATCATGCTGCTCTGCCAGTTTCTTCAAGCTGTAAATTTCGTAGGAAGCATCCCCGACGACGAGCGTATCCCGGGTATTAAAACTGTTGTTCATACAAACTCCTGACGATCTGGTGCCGGACAAGGCCTCGCAAGCGGATTCGGGGCCACATAAAAGCGGGGATTATACACTGAATTATCCTGGCTGGTCCGCGCCGCCCGGGCCTATCGGGACATCTTCTGCAGTTGCTCCCTTGCACAGTCAAGCAACTGCCCGCGCTGAAAAACAAGTTTCAAACGGCTGCCGCCGGACTGGCGCAACAGGACAGCAGAACGAATGCCTGCAAGTAGCAGGGCGCGCACCATGTTTTTACTGTCCATGCTGCCCAGCACTGCGGGTTCGCCCTTGACGAGGAGCCTGGGCTGCAGGGTACTGATGGTCTGTTTGTAGATATCCGCGAGTCCGGCAATGAGCGGTGCCCGAAGCGCTTCCCCGGGTTGTATTTCTTGCCGGCATGCCTCGATTCCGGAGCGAATGTGTTGCAGCAGTTGCGGCTGACTTTTCAGCCTGTTCTCCAGGTGGATGAGTGTAATGGCATAGCGGGTCAGCTCCATGTCCCTGCTTTTTTTATCATTACCAAGTTGCCGGACCAGCACCTCCAGGCCGGTAGCAATGCCTGCAATATCGCCGTAGACATCGATTACATTTGCAGGATCCGTGTTGAAAATGCTGCCGATACTGGCTGCAGTCGCCGCACTGTCACGCGGTTCGCCGCGTGCCGTTTGCTGAACCAGCCTGACCGCCTGGAAGATACCGGCAAGCGCAAGGGTACGATTGTAAACAGGCACGCTCATGCGGCCATGCCCTCACCGGGCAGGGCCTCTTCAATGACACCCCCGCCCAGGCACTCATCGTCAGCGTAGAACACCACGGACTGTCCCGGCGTGATTGCGCGTTGCGGGAACTTGAATCTGACAGTGCAGGTCTGCGGGTCCTCTTGCATGACCGTGCATGCCTGCAATGCCTGCTGATGGCGAATACGCGCCCGGCAGAGCAGGGGAGTCGGTGGCGAGTCTGCGGCAATCCAGTGTAACTGGCTGGCGCGCAATCCCTGTTTGAAGAGCGCCGGGTGATCAACGCCCTGCACAACACGCAGGATATTGGATTCGACCTCTTTCCCGGCGACATACCAGGGTTCTCCGGTAGCGGACTTGCGCCCGCCGATACCCAGCCCCTGTCGTTGCCCGATGGTATAGAACATCAGGCCGTCATGAGTGCCAATGACCTCATCCTCAAGCGTGCGTATTTCACCGGGGTTCTTTTCCAGGTAGCGGGCAAGAAAAGCACTGAAGCGGCGTTCACCGATGAAACAGATGCCGGTGCTGTCTTTCTTGTCATGCACGGGCAGACCCTGTTCGCGTGCCAGCCTGCGCACATCGGACTTGTGCATGTCGCCAAGCGGAAACAGGCTCTTGCCGAGCTGCTCCCTGGAGAGACTGTGTAAAAAGTAGGTCTGATCCTTGTCGGTATCGATCCCTCTGAGCAGTCGAACCCGCGGCTCTTTTTCGATACGTGCATAGTGGCCAGTGGCGATAAAGTCGGCTCCCCGTCCGATGGCATGGTCAAGGAATGCCCTGAACTTGATTTCACGGTTGCAGATAATGTCCGGGCTCGGGGTCCGACCGGCCTGGTATTCATCGAGAAAATGCCTGAACACCCGGTTCCAGTATTGTGCGGAAAAACTGACCGTGTGCAGTTCGATATCAAGTCTCCCGGCTATCGCGCGTGCATCCTCCAGGTCCTTCCAGGCAGGGCAATAATCCGCCTCGTCATCTTCATCCCAGTTCTTCATGAAGACGGCACTGACATCATGTCCCTGCTGCTTGAGAAGCAATGCGGCCACAGCCGAATCAACGCCTCCGGACAACCCTGTGACAATCCTGCTCATTGCGGTGGATCGCCCGGGTCCCAGCCTTTCTTCCATGCTGACAGTTCCACCACGGCAGGCGGCAGACCATTGTCAAAAAACCAGGAGTCCACGGCATACCGGCTGTGCGTGTTGATATCCTCGATGACTGCCGTTGTATGCGGCATTCCTGCCGGGATCCCGAATCGTGTGGAGCGGTCCAGGAGTTTGTGCCATTTTAAATAGTCGGCTTGCTCGAGCAGATAAAGATACGTTGTGGTATTGGTCGATTCATCAATGCAGTCCATTTGTCCGGCTTTGCCGAAGCCACGCAGGTTTTCACCCAGGTCCCGGTAGGTGCCGATATGTTGCCCGACGATTTCTTCCATGATTGCGATGGCCGCAGCAATTGCAGCACGTTCTTGTTCTGCAGTCTCACCCGCTATTTCCAGGGGTGCGGTGACACGCGCCCATTCCTGCACGGTAATGGAAAGGGTTTCAACACTCTCACAGCTATGATCAAAACACACGGAGAATGCAGCAAGCGTCGGGGTGGCGATGATCTCGTGTTCAGCATAACGATCCTGGCTGAAACTGTTGGCTGGCAACCGGGCGGTTCCGCAAAGAATCACGATAACAACAATGAGTTTGATAATCTTCAATGTCAGTCCATAGCGTCAGGTTTGAACTGCCAGGCCGTTTCTTCGAGAGTTTCGCGCACGACCGCATCCGGCAGGGTCTCGTTGTCCTCGAGGTGTCCGGCCGGCTGATTGTAAACCCTTTGCCCTGCAACCCTTTCCTCTACCAGCAGAAAACGGCCGGCATGTTGCAGAACGGCGGCAACGGTAAGATGTGGCTTCCAAATCATATATTATTCAATGAACTTAATCTATATATTGAGTTTTTTTACGAACTTTGAAACATTACAGTAAACCGATAGTCTGAATAGTGGGTGGTGATGGCATTTTGTCGCTCGCACAATAGGAATGATTCCCATATACTTCGCAACTCGTTCAGGCGCCAAGGTAATCTGGCTATTCCGGGCAGAGCCGCAACGCATCAACGTAACCATAAACACACTTGAACTTTCTAACAAAAGCGTCTGGAGGATAAGGTAAATGATAGCCTTGCTAAGAAAAACAGTAATTGCTGGATTCATGATCATTTTGTCAGCAGGTAGTGCTCTGGCTGATGATATTTTAATGCCCTTCGTACTTGCCGGCACCAGCAGCGGTGATGTCAATTCCGTGGCTGGCGAAGTCAAGTCCAAGGTCACTGCAGCAGGTTTTGAGGTCGTTGGTGAGTATTCACCCTATGCCGGAGCCCACATCATCGTTGTCACAAGTAATGCACTCAAGGCACATGCAGCGAAATCCGATTTCGGTGCCTACGGTGCTGCTCAGCGTATTTCGGTCACCAAAAACGGCGATTCCACTGAAATCGTCTATACCAACCCGATCTACATGGCCTCCGCTTACCGGATGGCTGTTGATCTGGCTGATATCCGTGCCCAGTTGGAAGGGGCATTGGGTGCCCAGAAGGATTTCGGTTCCGAGAAGAACCTCACCGCTAAAGACCTGCGGAAATATCATTACACCGTAATGATGGAATATTTCGACGATCCGAGCGAACTGGCCGAATATGACAGCCAGGCGGAGGCTGTCAAGGCGGTTGAAGATTCACTGGCTGCCGGCCTTGGTGCAACTGCAAAGGTTTATCGCATCGATATTCCCGGCAAGGATGAAACTGTCTTCGGTGTCGCCCTGAAAGGCCAGGATGCCGATGACTGCAGCGGCGATGAATTCATCATGTCCAGGATCGACAAGGCCACGCCGCGTTCAACGGCTCACCTGCCCTATGAAATCGTGGTTTCAGATGGCACGGCATACGCACTGTTTGCCCGCTTTCGCATCGCTATCAACTGGCCACACCTGCCGATGGTGGCAAGTAAAACCGGTGGTACCTTCATGAGCATCATGTGTTCTCCGGGCGCCATCGAAGAAGCACTGATTATGGCATCCGGTGAAGAGCCCTAAGCATCAACAGCTTGTCCAGGTAATATCAAGACAACTGAAGCAAGCAAAGCCCCTGCTCATGCAGGGGCTTTTTTTCGGGTACAATCCCGGTTTTTAGTCATTTATTAACCAGGTAATCAAAAGATGTATGAAAATATTGTTATTCCGGAGTCCGGTGAAAAGATCCGGGTCAATGCCGATTTCTCCCTCAAGGTGCCGGAACGGCCCATCATTCCCTTCATAGAGGGCGACGGGATCGGCGTGGATATCACACCGGTTATGCGTCATGTCGTCGATTCTGTCGTCGCCAGCGCTTATGGCGGCAAGCGCTCGATCGCCTGGATGGAGATCTATGCCGGGGAAAAGGCCAATGAGGTCTATGCCCCCGACACCTGGTTACCGCAGGAAACACTGGAGGCTATCCGCGAGTTCAGCGTGGCGATCAAGGGGCCGCTGACCACCCCTGTCGGGGGCGGCATACGCTCACTGAATGTTGCTCTGCGGCAGGAACTTGACCTGTACCTGTGCCTCAGGCCGATACGTTATTTTGACGGCACGCCAAGCCCGGTCAGGGAGCCGGAAAAAACCAACATGGTCATCTTCAGGGAAAACTCGGAAGATATCTATGCAGGCATCGAGTGGCAGGCAGGAAGCGAGGAGGCCAGAAAGCTGATTGCCTTTTTGCAGGATGAAATGGGTGTCACGAAGATACGCTTCCCGGAAACGTCGGGTATCGGGGTCAAGCCGGTATCCAGAGAGGGAACCAGGCGCCTGGTGCGCAAGGCGCTTCAGTATGCAATTGACCAGGACCGCAGTTCGGTGACCCTGGTTCACAAGGGCAACATCATGAAGTTCACGGAAGGCGCCTTTAAAAGCTGGGGCTATGAACTGGCCAAAGAGGAGTTCGGGGCGCATGAGATTGATGCCGGGCCCTGGTGTTCATTCAAAAACCCGGAATCCGGTAAGGAGATCATCGTCAAGGATGTGATTGCCGATGCCTTCTTGCAGCAGATCCTGCTGCGTCCGGCCGAGTACAGCGTCATCGCGACATTAAATCTCAATGGAGACTATATATCAGACGCTTTGGCAGCACAGGTCGGTGGCATCGGTATGGCGCCGGGTGCGAATCTTTCGGACTCGATTGCCGTGTTTGAGGCCACCCATGGTACGGCGCCAGGCTATGCCGGCAAGGACCAGGTGAATCCCAGTTCGTTAATACTTTCCGCGGAGATGATGTTGCGCCACATCGGCTGGAATGAAGCGGCAGACAGGATTGTCAACGGTATATCCGGCGCTATAGCGGCCGGTACGGTGACCTACGACCTGCACCGGTTGATGAAAGAAGCGACCAAGGTCAGTTGCTCTGAATTCGGCGAGGCGATTATCGCCAATGCCTGATTATTATATCGGGCGGCTAAATTGATAAAAACCGCACACCGGCATGTGCGGTTTTTTTTCGCTCTTTTCCAGGGCCTTGTGCCTGCCCGGATCTCCTGCGAGCGCTGCTTCAAGCATGCAAGGCGGGCGCTATGCTCCAGGGTAAACCGGCCTCGAAATCAAGCCCGGGCCGGTCAAGTACGCATTAAATATGCCGATTCAGACGGAAATACCCCGTCCGAAGGGCACACGGGTATTGGCGTCAGGAGTCGGTTTGCCGGCGTCTGAACAGGCCGACTCGTGGTAAAATGTTCCCATAGCTGATATGAATGTAGCAGGGTCCGGGTGGCGCGCTGATTATGGCAAACGAACAGGAACACAGAAGCGATGAGGGGCTGGCCCTGGAAGAGGCCAAACCGAAACTCAAAAAACCTTCCATGTATAAGGTATTTTTGCTCAACGATGACTACACGCCGATGGAATTTGTTGTCGAATTACTGGAGAAGTTTTTCGGCATGGATCGTGAGAAGGCTACCCGGGTCATGCTGATGGTGCACTCTCACGGAAAAGGCGTGTGTGGTATTTTTACATTTGAGGTGGCGGAAACCAAGATTGCGCAGGTCACCGAATATGCAGAACGTCATCAGCACCCGTTGCTCTGTGGTATGGAAGCAGTATAGGACTACTCTGAGGGTTTAACTCATGTTGAGTAAGGAGCTTGAATTCACACTTAATCTCGCCTTCAAGGAAGCGCGGGAGAAAAATCATGAATTCATGACGGTTGAGCATCTGCTTTTTGCATTGCTGGGTAATCCTACCGCGGTCGCGGTGTTGAGGGCCTGTGGTGCTGACCTGGAGTCGCTTAAAAAGGAAGTCGGTAACTTTCTCGAGGAAACGACACCCAAGCTTTCGAAAGACGATACCCGGGAAACGCAGCCCACCCTGGGTTTCCAGAGAGTCCTGCAGCGTGCCGTGTTTCATGTTCAGTCATCTGACAAAACTGAAGTGACGGGCGCTAATGTGCTGGTCGCAATTTTCAGTGAACAGGAATCGCAGGCCGTCTACTTTCTCAACAAGTCGGATATCAGCCGGCTTGATGTGGTTAACTACATATCCCACGGTATTTCAAAGGTGTATGACCAGCCCGAGGAAAACCTGGAAAACGGTGACCAGGGCGAGCTGCCTGACTCGACCGCCAAGCAGCCGCTGGAAAGTTTTGCAAGCAACCTGAACGAAATGGCCGCGCAGGGCCGGATTGACCCGTTGATAGGCAGGCGGGATGAAATCCAGCGCACCATCCAGATTCTCTGCCGCCGCCGCAAAAACAATCCCCTGTTCGTCGGCGAGGCCGGCGTGGGCAAGACCGCCCTGGCTGAAGGTCTCGCGAAAATGATCGTTGAAGGCGATGTGCCCGAGGTCCTGTTAAACAGCACGATCTATTCACTGGACCTGGGTTCGCTGGTTGCCGGCACCAAGTATCGTGGCGATTTTGAAAAAAGACTGAAAGCCGTGCTCGCGCAAATAAGGAAAGAGGAGGGCGCCATTCTCTTTATTGACGAGATCCACACCATGATTGGTGCAGGGGCCGCATCCGGCGGCGTTATGGATGCCTCCAACCTGATGAAGCCCATGCTCGCAAGTGGCGACCTCAAGTGTATCGGTTCAACGACATACCAGGAATACCGCGGAATCTTCGAAAAGGATCATGCCCTCTCGCGGCGTTTCCAGAAGATTGACATAAACGAGCCCAGTGTCGAGGAGACCGTTACGATCCTCAAAGGCCTGAAATCCCGCTTTGAGGAATATCACAATGTTAAATACTCACCGCGCGCACTGCGCGTGGCGGCAGAGTTATCAGATCGCTATATCAATGACCGTCACCTGCCGGACAAGGCGGTTGACGTCATTGATGAAGCCGGGGCAAGCCAGCGCCTGCGACCGGCATCGAAACGCAAAAAGACCATCGGCGTCGTCGATATCGAGCATGTCATTGCCCAGATGGCCCGTATTCCCGAAAAATCAGTCTCCGCCTCGGACAAGGCAACGCTGGGCACCATGGAGCGGGACCTGAAAATGGTGGTTTATGGCCAGGATCCTGCCATCGAGACCCTGACAGCGGCCATAAAGATGTCACGTTCCGGCCTCGGTAATAAAGACAAGCCGATTGGTTCATTTTTATTCGCCGGTCCCACCGGGGTGGGCAAGACAGAGGTGACCCGGCAACTTGCCAGGATCATGGGCCTGGAGCTGGTGCGTTTTGATATGTCCGAGTACATGGAGCGGCACACGGTTTCGCGGCTCATCGGTGCGCCTCCAGGCTATGTTGGCTACGACCAGGGTGGATTGCTGACCGAGGCTATTTCAAAGAACCCGCATGTTGTGCTTTTGCTTGATGAGATCGAAAAGGCCCACCCGGATGTTTTTAACCTGCTGTTACAGGTTATGGATCACGGCACGCTGACCGATAACAATGGTCGCCAGGCTGATTTTCGTCACGTGGTGCTGGTAATGACGACCAATGCCGGCGCCCACGAGATGAGCCGTGCATCGATCGGGTTTACGCGCCAGGACCATTCGTCGGATGCGATGGAAATCATCAAGAAGATGTTTACCCCGGAATTCAGAAATCGCCTCGATTCCATTGTGCATTTCAACGCCCTTGAGCCTGCCGTCATGGAGAAGGTGGTGGACAAGTTTATCTTCGAGCTGGAGGCGCAACTGCAGGAGCAGCAGGTCACCATTGAAGTGGATGAATCAGCGCGCCTGTGGCTGGCCGTACACGGTCACGATGAGAAGATGGGCGCGCGTCCGATGGCGCGTATCATCCAGCAGCACATCAAGAAGCCACTTGCCGATGAGCTGTTATTTGGAAGGCTGGCCCATGGCGGGCACGTGATCGTTCACCTGGAAGGTGCCGGTTTGGCCTTCGAAATTCAGGAAAAAGAAACAGCGCACTGAAGGGCGCAGGTAAAGGCTAGCGTGCCCGGTAGGTAATCCGGCCCTTGCTGAGATCATACGGGGTCAATTCAACGGTGACCTTGTCGCCGCGCAGAATCCGAATGTAGTGTTTGCGCATCTTGCCTGAAATATGGGCCGTTACAACATGGCCATTTTCCAGTTCGACCCGGAACATGGTATTGGGAAGGGTCTCGGTTACCGTTCCTTCCATTTCAATGTGTTCTTCTTTTGCCATAAGTATCTGTAGTCATCAAGTTTGGACTGGCGCGCATTATACCTGATATACCCTGTTTTAATATCCCCTGAAGCCGGGATTGGCGGCGATCCTGTCAGACAAGATTGATATCTGCATCGAGGCGCCAGCTCGGGGTATCAGCCCGGACGCTGCATTCCCGCTGCAGAAGCGCGCAGAACTGTTGGCGGGGCATGAACGATGCCCCCAGGCTTTCCAGGTGGCTGGTGTAGACCTGGCAGTCGATCAGCGGGAAATGCCAGCGTTCCAGCTGGCGGGCCAGGGCTACAAAGGCGACTTTCGAGGCATCTGTCACCCGGGTAAACATGGATTCGCCGAAGAATATCCGCCCGATCGACACACCGTAGAGGCCACCGGCAAGCTCGCCATCCAGCCAGCACTCCACCGAATGGGCAAACCCCGCCGCATGTAAATCCGTGTAGGCTGCCTGCATTTCGGCACTGATCCAGGTGCCTGCCTGTTTCGGGCGCCGGCCGGAACAGGCCTTGATCACCTCGCTAAAGCAGCTGTCCATGGTGAGCGTGAATTTACCCTGCCTGAGCGTCTTTTTCAGGCTGCGAGATATTTTCAGCCTGGCGGGTTCCAGGACCAGTCGCGGGTCAGGTGCCCACCATAATATCGGCTGCTCCGGGTCATACCAGGGGAAGATACCTCGTGAATAGGCAAGCAACAGTCGCTCTCTGGAAAGATCTCCGCCGATGGCCAGGAGTCCGTCGGGTTCACTCAAGGCAAGCCCGACATCCGGAAAGTCAATAACCGGATCATGCGGGTCTATCCAGTAGGGTGCCTTGCCCTGGTGGCGTGTCATACGGGATTCTCTGCAGCTGTTTTCCTGAACGGCGACGTGGTTGACAGTTCGTTGGCATAATTGACCACCAGCTCGTGTTCCTGCAGCAGGTAGCGTTCGATCACCGGTCTGAAACCCTCGTCCTGAACCCAGTGTGCAGACCAGGTCAGGGTCGGTAAAAAGCCGCGACTGATCTTATGCTCGCCCTGGGCGCCCGGTTCAAACAGGCCGAGGCCATGCCTGATGCAGTATTCGATTCCCTGGTAGTAGCAGGTTTCGAAATGCAGGCTGTGGTAGTCCTGCAGACATCCCCAATGCCGGCCGTAGAGGGAATCATCGCCTCGCAGCATGATTGCGCCCGCGACTGCCTGTCGTCCCAGGTTTGCAAAAACCAGCACGACCTGGTCACCCATGGTGCGACTGATTTCGTGAAAGAAACCGATCGACAGGGTTGGAATACCCGATTTTTTTTCGAACGTTGTCTGGTAAAAATGATGCATGATCGCCCACTGGGCTTCTGTTGCCTCGCTGCCGTGCACGATCGACATCTGAATGCCGGCTTCCTCGACATAGCGTCGTTCGCGACGGATTTTCTTGCGCTTGCGGGAGGTCATTGCGAAGAGGAATTCCTCGAAGTTGCGGTAGTCCCGGTTGGTCCAGTGAAAATGACAGCCGGTGCGCCGCATAAAGCCGTGCTCGACGAGTGTATCCGTGTCGCGCTTGTCCGTGAACAACCAGTGCAGCGATGATGCGTGGCTGTGTTCGGTGAGCGAGAGCGCGGCTTCGATCAACGCCTTGACCACGCGGGCGCGGTCAGCGCCTGGCGCTACCAGCAGCCTTGGACCGGTAGCCGGGGTATACGGAATTGCCGCCACCAGTTTCGGATAATAGGGCTTGCCGGCACGTGCCCAGGCATCGGCCCAGGCCCAGTCGAAGACAAACTCTCCGTAGGAATTATCCTTGAGATAAAGGGGTACCAGCCCGGCAAGATTGCCGGCGTCATCATAGGCAGCAATATGCCGGGGCAGCCAGCCATAACGATCACCGACGCATTGCTGATTTTCCAGTGCGGCAAGAAATTCAAAGCGCAGGAAAGGATTACCACTGCCAGTGACCCGGTTCCAGTCTGCACCGGATATGTCCGTTATCTGCTGGATGATGGCCGTATGCATGAACAAACATCAGCTTGCTGATGACCGGCTGTTTTCAGGCCGGGTCGCAGCTGTCGAGGCGCCCCCGTTGATGCTCCGCGTGAGCCAGGTAGGTCTCTGCATCAAGGGCGGCCATGCAGCCTGTGCCGGCGGAAGTGATGGCCTGCCGGTATACGTGATCGCTGACATCACCGGCTGCAAAGACGCCGTCGATGCTGGTCGTCGTGGCACCTCCGTCGGTCCCGCTCTTTACTTTCAGGTAGCCGTTATTCATCTCGAGCTGTCCTTCGAACAGCTGGGTATTCGGCTTGTGGCCGATGGCGATAAAAACGCCCTGCAGTTCAATGTCCTTTGTACTCTCATCCTTGACATTTTTAATGCGCATGCCGGTAACGCCGCTGTCATCCCCGAGCACTTCCTCGAGTACACTGTCCCAGGCGATAGTGACCTTGCCTTCCGCCTCTTTTTTGAACAGGCGATCCTGCAATATCTTTTCAGACCTTAATTCATCACGACGATGCACCACGGTGACGTGAGAGGCGATGTTCGAAAGATAAAGCGCCTCCTCGACTGCCGTATTACCGCCACCGATGACGGCGACAGGCTGTTGCTTGTAGAAAAACCCGTCGCAGGTTGCACAGGCTGACACACCCTTGCCCTTGAAGGCCTCTTCGGACGGCAGCCCCAGGTACATCGCGGATGCCCCGGTGGCAATAATCAGTGCATCACAGCAGTAGACGCCGGAATCCCCCTCAAGCCGGAACGGGCGCTGGCCCAGGTTAGCGCTGTTAATGTGGTCAAAAATGATCTCGGTATCGAAGCGTTCTGCATGTGCACGCATGTCCTCCATCAGTGGCGGCCCTTGCAGGTCGGCGGCGCCACCCGGCCAGTTCTCGACTTCCGTCGTCGTCATCAACTGGCCACCCTGTTCCAGGCCCGTAATGAGGACAGGGGAGAGGTTGGCACGAGCTGCGTAAATAGCGGCTGTATAGCCGGCCGGTCCTGAACCGAGAATTAGAAGACGGCAGTGCTTGATATCACTCATGTATAATGACTCCGGTTAATTTACAGCTGATGACGCTGAAACTGCGAGGCCAGGCTGGTAGTGATCACAGACAGGTCATCCGGAGATTGGTTCCGGGTGAGGGCCAGGCAGAAGCGAATGTTACGGAACTTGAGGGGCAGCGTAAAGCCATGCGAATAGGGATTCCGCGAGAAATCAAGCCGATTGAAGGCCGGGTTGCACTGACACCGGATGCCTGTCGCGTGCTCTCGAATGCCGGACACCAGGTCATTGTCGAGCACAATGCCGGCGCATTATCCGGGTATCCCGATGATCAATACATCGCTGCAGGTGCCGGTATCGGCATCGATGCAGCGGAGACCTATGGCGAGGACGGCTTGATCGTCAAGGTCAAGGAACCTGTTACGGGGGACCTGCGGCACCTGTACAGCGGACACCTGTTGTTTTGTTATCTGCACCTGGCTCCCAATCCGCAGTTGCTACATGCGCTGCAGAAAATCGGGCTGACAGCTGTCGCATTTGAAACAGTCGAGACTGACAGCGGCGGGCTTCCCCTGCTGGCGCCGATGAGTGCTATTGCCGGCCGCCTCGCGGTGCAGGTGAGTACCTGCCTGCTCCACCAGGAGCAAGGCGGGAAAGGCCTGCTGCTTGGCGGAATAGAGGGTGCAGACCCGGGCCGGGTGGTGATCATCGGTGCGGGTAACGCCGGCACTCATGCGGCCATGCTGGCAGCGGCCAGCGGTGCCGAGGTTGTGGTTTTCGATGTGCGCAGCGAGCGCTTGTCCGCCGTGCGTTCGCTGGGTAACAATGTCACGGCTCTGCTGCCCGATCATGATGCGCTCGCAAGGGAAGTAGCCGGGGCCGATGTGCTGATTGGAGCTGCGCTCGTAACGGGCGAGAAGTCACCCCATATTGTTTCCCGCAAAATGATCAGGCAAATGCAGGCAGGCAGCATTGTTGTGGATATTTCCGTGGACCAGGGCGGCTGTATCGAAACCACGCGCCCGACGACCTATGAAAATCCAACCTATGTTGAAGAAGGCGTGCTGCATTTCTGTGTCACCAATATGCCGGGTGCGGTGCCACGTACCGCGACACAGGCGCTCTCGTCGACATTGCTGCCGTACGTACTGGCAATCTGCGAACCTGACTGGAAATCCAGGCCCGAACTGCAAAAAGGGATAAACGTTGCAGCGGGTGCTATCATCCACCCGGCCCTGATAGAATTGCTCGAATAAAGTGAAACTGGCGTAACGACTACTTACGGAAGCAGATGATTTGGCACAGGCACGACGGAAAACCAAGGCTGAAGAACGGCTGACACACCAGGTGTCGCGCGGGCTGCGCGAAGGTGCCTTGCTGATACTCGGTGCCGTAGCGATTTACCTGCTGGTATCGCTGGCGAGTTATTACCCGGCTGACCCGGGATGGTCCAGCAGCGGTGCCGTCACCTATATCAAGAACGTCGGTGGCCTGATCGGCGCCTGGCTGGCTGATATCCTGCTTTATCTTCTCGGTTACCTGGCCTACCTGTTTCCCGTCATGATTGGCTACAGTGGCTGGCTGGTATATCGCGGGCATACCCCCACGGGCGGCATCGATCTCCACATCCTGGCGATACGCTGGGCCGGGTTCCTGATGACGGTCATTGCCGGTTGCGGGCTGGCTGCAATACAACCCGATGCCGCGGCGAGTGGATTGCCGGCGGGTTCCGGCGGCGTCCTCGGCGAAGTGGTTGGCAACGGCCTGGTCGACATTGTCAGTCCGGTTGGCGCAAGCCTGTTTCTGCTGGCGGCGTTTCTGACCGGGGCAACATTGTTTACCGGTCTGTCCTGGCTGGCGGTCATGGATTTCATCGGTAAATATACCCTGCGGCTGACTGACTGGCTGATCGGGCATGCAAGGGAAATACCCGCCAGGCTCGAAGCCAGGCGCAGCCGCCTGCAGCGTGAAGAGGTCGTCAGGTCCAGCCAGGAAAAAGTTGCGCAGCGCAAGCCCATCCGGATCGAGCCGGTGATCCAGAAAACCAAACCCAGCGAGCGTGTCGAGCGCGAACGCCAGGTTCCGCTGTTCGATCCGCCGCCGAATACCGAGTTACCGCCGCTGTCATTACTGGATGGTCCGGCTCCCTCGCAGGACGGCTACTCACCTTCGGCGCTGGAGGCAATGTCGCGTCTTGTTGAAATGAAGCTGCTCGATTTCAATATCGAGGTCGAAGTCGTCGCAGTCAATCCGGGACCGATCATTACCCGTTTTGAACTAGATCTCGGTGCAGGTGTCAAAGTCAGTCAGGTCAGCAACCTTGCCAAGGATATTGCCCGGGCCCTGTCTGCTATCAGTGTACGGGTGGTCGAAGTGATTCCCGGGAAGTCGGTCATTGGACTTGAGATACCGAATGAGTATCGCGAGATCGTCACTCTCGGCGAAATACTCGCTTCGCACGAATACGATGAATCGGGGTCGCGATTAACCATGGCGCTGGGCAAGGATATCAGCGGTTTGCCGGTCGTCGTCGACCTGGCAAAGATGCCGCACCTGCTGGTGGCCGGTACAACCGGGTCGGGTAAGTCCGTGGCTGTTAACGCGATGATACTGAGCCTGCTCTACAAGGCACTGCCTAAAAATGTACGCCTGATTATGATTGATCCGAAAATGCTGGAATTATCTGTCTATGAAGGGATTCCGCATCTGTTGACGCCGGTCGTGACGGATATGAACGAGGCAGCCAATGCCCTGCGCTGGTGTGTTGGAGAGATGGAGCGGCGCTACCGTCTGATGGCTGCGCTGGGCGTGCGTAATATCACCAGCTACAACCGCAAGGTGAAAGAAGCCATTGATGCCGGCAAGCCCATACCGGACCCATTGTTCAAACCTGAAGAAGCACTTGAGGGAACCGAGCATCCGCAGCTGCAGGAGTTGCCCTTCATTGTCATTGTGATCGATGAGCTGGCCGACATGATGATGGTCGTTGGCAAGAAGGTCGAGGAACTGATTGCACGTCTCGCACAAAAGGCCCGCGCTGCCGGGGTCCACCTGATACTGGCGACCCAGCGTCCCTCGGTAGACGTGATTACCGGGCTGATCAAGGCCAATATACCCACCCGGATTGCCTTCCAGGTGTCCTCGAAGATTGACTCACGGACCATTCTTGACCAGATGGGGGCAGAACAATTACTGGGACACGGTGACATGCTGTACCTCCCGCCGGGCACCGCGGTGCCCGTTCGCGTTCACGGGGCCTTTGTCTCCGACCAGGAGGTTCACAGGGTGGCCGCCCACCTGAAGGGCAAGTCCGGGCCGGAATACATGAGCGAGATACTCGAGGTGCAGACAGATCATGTTCCCGGCCTGTCACCTGAAAAAGGCGGCGGCGGGGGTGATGATACGGAGTCCGACCCCCTCTACGACCAGGCAGTTGCCATCGTTACACAGACGCGCCGCGCATCCATTTCCGGGGTACAGCGGCGCCTGAAAATCGGCTACAACCGTGCTGCACGCATGATAGAGCACATGGAACTGACCGGCATAGTCGGGCCGATGGAAAACAACGGCAGCCGGGAAGTGCTGGCTCCACCGCCACCAGACGCATGAATACAATGACACACAGACTCATTGTCGCCGGCTTGCTGCTCCTGCCGGGCGGAGCAATCCAGGCTGCACCCGGGCCAGACTACACACTGGATTATTTCAATGGTCTGCGTACCCTGGAGGCCGATTTTGACCAGCAGGTGGTCGACAGCGAGCACAACATACAGCAGTCCTCGCAAGGCCATATGTGGATACAGCGCCCGGGACTTTTCCGCTGGGATTACGAAACACCGTACCGTCAGCAAATTGTAGCCGATGGAGAACGCCTCTGGTCCTATGATGAAGATCTCGAACAGGTATCCGTGCAAAAAGTTGCCGATGTGCTGACGTCCACACCGGCCATGCTGCTGAGTGGTTCCCGGCCAATGGAAGAGGTCTTTACCATCGAGGAACTGGACTCCGGGACTACAGTCAGGCAGGTGCTGCTGACACCGAAGTCCGCTGACAGTAATGTTACGGCGATCACGCTGTATTTTGATGTCGACACGCTGGTGAGTATGCGGGCACTCGACAGTTTCGGCAATACAACGACCTTTTCTTTTTTCAATCTCGAGCGCAACCGGGATCTTGACCCGGAACTGTTCCGCTTTATTCCCCCGGCCAATACCGATGTTATTGGAGATGCCAGGTAATCCTTTCGTGCTGCAAGCTATATGACGCATGCAGCTGAAGCCTGGAGACCCCTGGCTGACCGTATGCGTCCACGCACGCTGGATGCATTTGCCGGTCAGGCCCATATCCTCGGTGTCGGCAAACCCCTGCGTCGTGCCATAGAAGAGGGCAACCTGCACTCAATGGTGTTGTGGGGGCCCCCGGGTACCGGAAAAACCACCCTGGCGAGGCTGCTTGCAGAACAGACCCGGGCAGAATTCCTGCCCCTGTCGGCCGTGCTTGCCGGTGTAAAGGATATCCGCAATGCCGTGGCGACAGCACAGCAGGTGCGTGAAATGGAATCCCGCCTGACCATTCTGTTTATCGATGAGGCGCATCGCTTCAACAAGGCCCAGCAGGATGCATTTCTTCCGCATGTCGAAGACGGCACCGTCATTTTTATCGGCGCGACAACGGAGAATCCATCCTTTGAATTAAACAGCGCCCTGTTATCGCGCGCCAGGACCTATGTGCTGAAACGCCTTGAGGCGGAGGATCTGCGGAAAATCATCGACCTGGCATTGAGCGACCGCATCAATGGGCTGGGCGAGCGCGATATCGAGCTGGCTGATGAGTTGCGTGACCGGCTCGTACAGGCCGCTGACGGAGATGCGCGGCGCGCGCTCAACCTGCTGGAGATTGTTGCGGACCTGGCGGATGAAACAGGAGACAGGCCTGTTGTCCATGAAGCGATACTCAACGAGGTCATCACCGGTGGCAGTCGCCGTTTTGACAAGGGCGGCGATGATTTCTATGACCAGATATCCGCGCTGCACAAGTCAGTTCGCGGCTCGTCGCCCGATGCAGCCCTGTACTGGCTGACACGCATGCTGGATGGGGGTTGCGATCCCCTCTATATCGCACGACGCATCGTGCGCATGGCGTCCGAAGATATCGGCAATGCAGATCCGCGGGCACTCACCCTGAGCCTCGATGCCTGGGATGTGCAGGAGCGTCTTGGCAGTCCGGAGGGTGAACTGGCGCTGGCACAGGCGGTGATTTACCTGGCCTGTGCCGCCAAGAGTAATGCGGTCTACAAGGCCTATAACACTGCCAGGTCAGACATCGGCAAGACCGGTTCACTGGAGGTCCCGGTTCACCTGCGCAATGCACCCACCCGGCTGATGAAGGAACTTGGTTACGGCAAGGCCTACCGATATGCCCACGATGAACCGGAGGGCTATGCGGCGGGTGAAGACTATTTTCCGGAGGACATGCCGGCGCGTGACTATTACCAGCCGGTCGCACGCGGCCTGGAGATAAAAATCGCTGAAAAGCTGGCCCATCTTCGCGAGCTGGACAGGAAGCATAAGCCTGGATTATTTATTTGCCACGGGTAGTCATGTACCCGGATACGTCAGTCTCAGCGGATCGTTCCGCAGCTTCGTCAGGAGTCGTTCACTGAATCGTGTCTTCGCAAATGCTCACACTCCGCCCCTGTAACCGCATCGACCGCTGGAGAGCAGCGCAGCCTGCGTGTACCATTGTCGCCATGAATATCAGGATGCGCAGATGACACAGATATTGGCAATTGCGGCTGGTGGTGCGATCGGGGCCGTCCTGCGTTACTGGATCTCCACGGCTGTCCAGAGTCGTGCTGCAACGTCTTTCCCGTATGGCACGCTCACGGTCAACGTCGTGGGCAGCCTGTTCATCGGCTTCCTCTATATATGGCTGACTGAACGCATGGCCGTTGGTCCGGCCGGCCGCGGATTTATGCTGATCGGCGTCCTCGGCGCCTTTACAACATTCTCGACCTTTTCCATGGAAACGCTGAATCTCATGGAATCCGGCCAGCTCGGCAAGGCACTTGTCAATGTACTGGCCAGTGTTATTGTATGCGTAAGCGCAGCCGCTGTCGGCGTGCTTGCAGCGAGGCAGTTATGAAAACTCTCGATGTCATCTTTGTGCGAATTTACCTGACCGAGGGAAATGGTCAGATGGAGAACCTTCTGAGAGCGCTTGCACGATGAAGAAAAGGTACAGGGCGTAACGGTATTCAGGGGCATCAGTGGTTTTGGAAAATCAGGGAAAATACACTCATCCGGGTTGCTTGATATGTCACTGGACCTGCCCCTGGTTATTGAATTTTTTGATGTGCCGGTGAAGGTGGGTAACATACTCGAGCATATTCGCAAGGATATCGAACCGGGCCATATCGTCAGCTGGCCGGGAACTCTGGTCGTTTAGATAAAGACGCAGCGCATTTCTGCTCCTGTGCAAACTATATTCACCCTGTAACATAGAAGAGTTAACAATGCTTGACCCGAAATTATTACGCAACGACCTTGAGCGTGTTGCACAACAACTATCCCGTCGTGGCTTTGTTCTGGATACTGGCAGGCTGCAGACGCTGGAAGAACGCCGCAAGGACATCCAGGTTCAAACCCAGGCGCTTCAGGCGGAGCGTAATTCGCGTTCCAAAGGCATCGGCAAGGCCAAGGCCGCAGGTGAGGATATTGCCCCGCTGTTGAAAGAGGTCGAGGGCCTGGGCGAACAGCTCAGCAAGAAGAAGAGCAACTGGCAGGACTGCAGGATGAACTGAACGCGATCCTCATGGGCATCCCGAATATTCCGCATGAATCGGTGCCGGACGGGAAGGGTGAGGATGACAATCCGACGATACGCACCTGGGGAGAGCCGCCCGCATTCGAATTTGAACCCAAAGACCATGTAGAGCTGGGCGAGCAACTCGGTCAACTGGATTTCGAGTCTGGTGCAAAACTTGCCGGCACGCGTTTCAGTGTGATGCTGGGACCGCTTGCTCACCTGCACCGCGCACTGATCCAGTTCATGCTGGATACGCATACCCGCAAGCATGGCTACCGCGAAGTATATGTGCCGTACATGGTCAATGCGGACAGCCTGCGTGGCACCGGTCAGCTACCCAAGTTTGAGGAAGATCTGTTCAAGCTGTCTGGCGATACCGATTACTACCTGATCCCGACGGCCGAGGTGCCGGTTACGAACCTCGTCCGCGATACCATCGTGGAAGCAGAGTCGTTGCCGATACGCTTTATCGCACACACACCCTGCTTCCGCTCGGAAGCCGGCTCCTATGGCAAGGATACCCGCGGCATGATTCGCCAGCACCAGTTCGAGAAGGTCGAGATGGTGCAGCTCGTACGCCCGCAGGACTCGTATATGGCGCTGGAGCAATTGACGGGTCATGCGGAGGCCATTCTGCAGAAGCTGGAACTGCCTTATCGTGTCGTAGACCTGTGCACCGGCGATATCGGCTTCTCCGCCACCAGGACCTATGACCTCGAAGTCTGGCTGCCGGGACAGCAGAAGTACCGGGAAATTTCCTCCTGCAGTAATTTCGAGGCCTTCCAGGCACGCCGCATGCAGGCACGCTGGCGTAACCCCGAAACCGGCAAGCCGGAACTGCTGCATTCCCTGAATGGATCGGGCCTTGCGGTGGGGCGTACACTGGTTGCGGTTATGGAAAACTACCAGCAGGCAGATGGTTCGATTGCAATACCCGAGGTACTGCAGGGCTACATGGGCGGTATGGAAAAAATCAGCGTAACCTGATCAAGTGACCGCGATGTCCTCGCTTAACGCTGTACAGAATCCCTCTATTTACAGCAGAATTATCTGTACAACTAATATGCAGCTTTCAAGAACAGAGCGATTCCTGCAAATCTTCACCGAGGTGCGGCCCGGCGAGGGCTCTACTGCGCTCCTCATGTTCGCCAATGTCTTTCTTATTCTCTGCGCCTACTATTTTATCAAGCCACTGAGAGAGGGCTGGATCTCAATATCGGATATTTCAGGACTGTCAAAGATGGAGGTCAAGGCCTATTCCAGCTTTGCCCAGAGCGTATTCCTGCTGTTCATCGTCGGCTGGTATGCACGCCTGTCCGGCCGCTGGGACCGTTCCACGTTGATTACGCGGGCAACCCTGTTCTGTATTTCCAACATGGTGATTTTCTGGTTCTTCCAGCCAGGATTCTTCTTTGAGCAGTTACCGGTATCAGGCATTATCTTCTACCTCTGGGTCGGTATGTTCGGGGTTTTCGTGGTTGCCCAGTTCTGGACGTTCTGTGCCGACGTCTATACCAACGAGTCCGGTAAACGCCTGTTGCCCATGATTGCCATTGGCGCCACGTCCGGTGCGGCGGCGGGTTCATGGATTGTCGATCTGCTGGTGGATAACGGGATTATACCGACCGAGGGTCTGCTGATCGTGGCGACAATACCGCTGTTCATTTCCATCCTGCTGACCCGCATCGTTGATGCGCGTCAACGCGCCAGTGCAGAACCTGCAGACGCTATTCCCGCTGTAGCCTCTGAAAAACCCGCGGAAAAGGGCGCCGGTTTCCTGCTGAGCGGTGCCAAACTTGTTTTCGTCAGTCGTTTCATGCTCGCTGCAGCCCTGGTTACGCTGTTGACCAACTGGGTGAACACCAACGGCGAGAACCTGCTGTTTCGGGTGATCCAGGAAGCGCTGGCGGAACAGGCCGCTGCGCAGGGGATGACCGACCCGGAGGCGATGCGTACGTTTACCCGGGACGGGACCACGGCGTTCTACGGAAACTTCTATTTCTGGGTGAACATCATCGCGTTGCTGCTGCAATCCCTGGTTGCCTCGCGGTTGCTCAAGTACGGTGGTTTTGCTGCCATTTTGCTGATGCTTCCCGTGATCGCCCTGGTGTCGTATACCACGATGGCATTGTTGCCGATCCTTGCTATCGTAAAGATGATGAAGATTGCGGAAAATGCGACGGACTACTCGATCAATAACACCTCACGCCACGTACTCTGGTTACCGATAAGTTCGGAGCTGAAATTCCGCGGCAAGCCGGCCATCGATACGCTCTATGTCCGCCTCGGCGATGGCCTTGCGGCATTGACCGTCCTGGTTGGCGTTCAGTTCCTTTCGCTGGCAACCAAACAGTTCTTTATTTTTAATGTGTCACTTGTGGTGCTATGGCTGGTAGTTGGCATTATGCTGGTGCGTGAACATCGCAGGGTCTCGGCAGGAGGGTTCGCCGGATAGGGTGCAATACGGCTATTCCCCGAGCTCCTGCATTTTACGCTGCAACTGTTCTGCACGCGGCAGTGCGTAATCAAAGTTGTAAATGGACGATTCCCAGTGGCCGTACATCGGGTTGGGTAGAATGATCCACTGACGTCCCCACCGGTCCGCGTAGTCCGTGGCCAGTTTGCGGCGCATGTCGGGGCCGGTTCTTGGAGCCGTCGATAAAATCTTCCATGTTGTCTCCGATCAGCAACAGTATGCGATAGTGTTGCGCCACCCTTGTGCGGTATTCAGTCTTGGACATTCCATTGCTCAGAAAAAGCCTGGACTCATCCGGCAGCGGCAATTGCAGTTCATGCAGGTTTCGCAATGTACAGTCACGCAGTTTCTCCCTGCGTGCGCTGTAATAAAAGATAGCGACATCCTGGCCCATTGCATAATCAAGAAATGGTTTAGCCCCGCTGACTGCGGGTGCATTGCTTTCCCGGCACCAGTCAGCAAAGCTGGCATGCGTGTACTGTCCCAGCTGTTTGATAATGCGGGCTTCATAAGCCGTGTTATCAAGTACGGTCTCATCCAGATCCAGCATGATGGCGGGTGGCAAGCCGGTGTAGTTGCCGGTTTGCTCGAGGGCTGCTGACCACTGCGGGTCTGCGAGTGCCTTGTCGAGATTGAGCTGTGCCAGTTGCCAGGCCTGGCTGGCAACGCCTATGTATTCAGCCGAGGTCCGTTGCCACAAGGTGGCATTCAGCATTTCGTGTGGCTCTGTCCTGACTGCAGGATTGATGCATCCGATCAGCGATAGCGACAGAAAAACAGGCAAAAGGCCAGTTAAAAAACCACGTTGATTATATGCCGTGTTCATCAGGTAGACTGGTTAATGAAGGAGTGCCTGCTACTGGTTCAGCAGAGTGTACAAGGGCTCATCCTACATCGCAAAACAAACAAGCTGGCTTCATATAGCTGCAAGTGTACAGGCGTGCAATTGCACACCTGTTAATCGAGGAGAGAAGTTGTGATGTGCTGCCGCAGATATGTCTGCCATAAGGGGCAGAGCAGGGAGAATTACTGGTGAGTATTGCTCGCCAGTTTGCTGGGTACCATGAACTCGTGGATAGGCTTGATCATGCTGCTCAGCCATTTGCCGCCGCTCTTGTCTTCAGCCAGTGCCACGATAATGTATTTGCGGCCATCGGCCTCGACAATTGCACTGTCTGCATGCCAGCGGCTCCAGGAACCGGACTTGCGGAAGATCTTTGCATCAGGGAAAGCGGCAAGGCCTTTTACGAACTTGTGCTTGATGCCCGGGTTGCCCAGCATCGCTTTCATTTCACCCGTCAGCTCGGGATTGGCCACGCGACCGGTTTCCATCAGGTAGTAGAATCTTGCCGCCTGCATGGCAGTAGCGCCATGAGAAAGGTTGTGCAAGGGATCGCGCTTGTAGGCGGCTGACTTGCCATATTCCTTGCCGACCCAAAGACCGCCGTTAACGCGCTCGTCATACAGGTCGTACTCGTCGTCTTGCAGGATTTCCAGCAACCGGTCCTTGCCAACGTGATTCAGCATACGGGTTGCATCGGCATTGGAGGACTTCCTGATCATCCGGGTCAATGAAGCGCGGGTATCCTCATCCAGATACCATGTTGCCCTGGTCGATTTCTACAAAGGCAGCCCATCAGGATTGCGATCTTGGGCAGGCTTGCTGCATAGAGCATTGTGTCGCCATTGACAGAGGCCACCAGGGGTTCTTCCAGATCGGTAATGTCAACCAGGGTCACCCCCAGTTTTTTGTTGCGCACGGCCTTGTCGAGACCGAGGTCTTTCAGGACCGTGTTCAAGCTGCTGCTGCAGACCGTGATCATGGCTTTCCCACAGGGAAGGGTAGCCGTCCATCCCGTCGGCAGATACCTGCACGGATGTGAACAGCGCGACCAGTCCAAAAATGGTTATACGTAGATTTCTCATATAAGCTACGAGTAGGTTTCTAAGTTAAGCTAAGATTATATCACTTTTATCTATTTCGACCTAAGCAAAGTCAGCTTGAATTGTATGAAAACAAGCGTGAATATTCACAAAAAATACCTTATGTTCCACTCGAGAAGTGACTATTAAATTATTGATATATATACATATATTATTTCAGTATTATCCCTTATCACTGTTTTCGGGGAAATGTCGCTCCAGTGCCGGGGTGCTGTGACACGTGCACAAATTGATCCCACCGGCATTCACCACCGGGGTGCCGGGTACCCCATTGGCATGAACCTCATTGTTAAAACCTGCATCAAAGAAGTAACTCGCAGCTCATGGTGAACGCCACGAAGTCCGATTCCAGGGCGCTGGTGTTTGCGCTGTTTGCAGCAACCACCATGATCGCACAGCAAGTCGCCGGCAAGGCGACCCGGGATGCGTTGTTTCTTTCCAATTTTGATGTAACCAATCTTCCCAAGATGGTAATCGCGGCCGCCATTGTCTCCATGGGGGGCGTGCTGCTGATGTCGCGGCTGCTTTCACACTATCACACCCGCCAGGCTGATTCCCGGCGTATTCGGACTGAGCGCCGTTCTTTTTATGGGCGAATGGGTATTGCTCGACTATCAACCGGGTATCGCATCCATCGTTCTGTACCTGCACATGGCCGTCTTTGGCGCCATCCTGATCAGCGGCTTCTGGTCGATTATCAACGAACGTTTCGACCCGCATTCAGCAAAACAACGGGTCGCCCGCATTGCTGCCGCGGCCACGCTGGGTGGTGTCATAGGCGGTATGCTGGCAGACACGGTCGCCAGCCAGTTAAATGTACGCAGCATGTTGCTGTTCCTGAGCGGTCTGCACATGGTCTGCCTGGTAGCCGTCATGGGGATTGGCACACAAACCAGGGCAGTGCCGGTGGAGCATCAGGCCAGGACCCGCTCCGCTTTCACGATCATTTCACATACCCCGTATCTGCAGTGGATGGCAGCCCTCATGGTGCTGATCGCAGTCATGGCAGCGCTGGTGGACTACGCATTCAAGGCCGAAGCGGCTGCCCATTACAAGGATACAGAGTCACTGGTCGCGTTCTTTGGATCGTTTTATGCCTTCATCGGGGTGCTGGGGTTTGTCTTGCAGACATTGCTCGGTCGTCGCATTTTGCAGCGATTTGGTATCGGTGCCACGATTGCCATATTGCCCGCCGTCGTTGCCCTGTTCGGAATATTCGGAACGGTAGTTACGCATCTCTGGACAATGATCATGATGCGCGGCAGCCATGCCGTTTTTGTCACTTCCCTTTTCCGCTCCGCTTTTGAACTGCTGTATACGCCATTGCCCCGTCACAAGAAACGTCCCACCAAGACCATCATTGATGTGGCAAGTGACCGGCTCGGTGATCTGATTGGCAGTGGTATTATCCTGCTTTTACTGTTTCTTCTTCCGGATCTTCCCACGGCCATTGTGGCTGCCTGTGCTGTCCTTGTTGCCATATTCGCACTCTATGTCATTACCCGGCTAAATCGTGGCTACATCAACCAGCTGGCAAGCAGCCTGCGCAAGGGAGTAGTGCGAATCGAGGAGGAAGATATTATCGATGCCACCACCCAGCATATCCTGGCGGAGTCCAACGCATATTCAGAAAGGGACTTCCTGCAAACGAAAATTGACGCCATGCAGGAACGCAAGACCGATGCAGGCTATTCCATTGACGAAGAGGACGAGAGTACATCCCTCGCAGACCTGATAGCCGATCTTGGCTCCAACGACACTGATCGCATCAAGCATGCCCTGAATGCTTCCCTGATCGATGTCCGTCTTACACCCTATATGATCCCGCTGCTTGAAAATGATGAAATTGCGGATGATGTACGCACCGAGTTGCGCTGGCTGGTACCGAGAATTCCCGGCCAGTTAACCGATGCATTACTGGATCCGGACGTGCCGATGCTGGCGCGACAACGACTGCCGGGCGTCCTTGAGGCCAGCCACAACCCGCGTTCCATTGACGGCCTGTTACTGGGCATGATGGATGCGTCATTTAACGTGCGTTACAGTTGTGCAAGGGCACTGGCGCGGATGCGTCTGAGAAGTGCCAGCCTGAAAATACCCCGTGAAACGGTCTACTCGGCAATTCGCGAGGAACTCATGGCCTCAATGGAAGAATGGGAGTCCCGCAGCATGAAGCTGAACCTGGGTGATACCCCTGTGGAAGACCCGGGAAGTCCCGCACATCAACCGTAACATGGAACATGTGTTTACCCTGCTGTCACTTACCCTCGACCCGGATGCCGTCCATATGTCCATGCAAGCCGCCTTCAGCAAGGATATCAATCTGCGCGGTACCGCACTCGAGTACCTGGAAAATGTTTTACCAGCCGACCTCTACCAGTTACTGGTGCAACGTCTCGGCATCAGTGAGGAAGGCCGCAGGTGACTCGCGCTCACTGCGCGAGATTATGAAAGAACTGAAATCCGTCGTGCAGAATGCGGGACCGCACAGGGCAGATGAGTCCTGATAGTTGGAGTGCCGGATCCGCTGCGCTTGATCCGGCCTACGCCGTAACGAGGTTTGTCCTATCGTAGGCCGGGACAAGGAGCGCAGCGACGGACCCGTCCTACTCAATGCGTGAATCTGCCGGCACCTCAATTTTTTATCCCGGGCTGCACTTCGCTCGCCAGCGGTTCCGGTTCAGTGAGCGCGGGTGGCGGTACCGGGTTGGCCTTCTCCATAATCCGGTGAATGCGCGTGCCCATGGTCTGGTGGTCGACGGCCGAGTTCTTGCGCAGCACATTCGAAATCAGGGTCGCGATGTAATGCAGCGGGCGGCCTTCGTTGAAGTTTTCCACGATCGCGACCGAGTTCATGTAGTTCTTTTTATTACCCATGTACTTGCCGCATTTGAAACCCTCTTCTTCCTGGCAGCTGTAGAGGGAGCCGGACTTGAAATACACGGCCGAGTCCCGCAGTGCCGGGGATGAGGCATAGCGAATGCGCCGCTCGGTCATGTAGAGCAGGCGCTTCATCTCGCGGCTGGAAAACTCGTCCACCAGCCGTCCCTGTTCCATGCGCAGGCATGAACAGCACCAGTTCCCGGGCAGTCCCGTAGCTGTTGCCGCCGCCGGGCACCTTTTTCTTGCCGGTACGGGTAAAAAAGCTGCCCTGGCGCAACTGGTTCGATATCCAGGCCGTTGCGGGTGATCGGGTCGAAGAAGGTCGCCTGGAACAGTGCGGTCAGTTCCTTTCTCGGAGTTTCGCTGAAGAACCGCTGGATTTCTTCTTCCGGAGGCGGGATAGTCCTTGCCATACTGTTTCAGCAGCATGGCATCGCGCATGGTCATGGCGGCGGCCGCATTGGAACTGGCGGACAGCATCCAGTCGAGGTACTCCCAGAGCGAGCCCTGGTCGCCATCCTTCATTGTGCGCCGGGTCAGTTTCTGTGCCTCGACATCGAACAGGCGAATCTTGTGATGGTCCCAGTGACTGAATTCATCGGCGGTAATGATGGTGTTTTTCAGAATATCCGCGGCGCTTTGCCAGGTCATCCGGCCAGGCATCGGCCAGTGCCTGGAACAGGCCCAGCGCCACCACCATCTTGCCGACGCTGCCGACATTCTGCCTGTAGTCACCGCGGTGTTCGGCATAGCGGGGATTTTCCGGGTCACTCAGGTCCAGTACGGCGATTCCGTAGCGGCCTGCATTGCTACCCAGCAGCTTCAGGATCTGCCGGTTGAATGCCGGGTCCGGTGCCGGCAGTTCCATGTCCGGGTAATCCAGCAGCCGCAAGTCCACTTCCGCCGTCGACAGTTGCGCCCCCGGCGGCTGCTTGCGTCCGCGGATAACGCCTTCATTCGCCAGGCGCTCGCCTTCCACCCGCCGGATGCCGGTCTCCGCGTAACCATCGAGCGGATAGGCGCGTCACCAGGGACGGGAATGCCGAGCATCAGCAACAGCGGCACAGCCAGGAATTTAATCATCGTGGTATCTCCTGCATGTTTACTGTCTGATCGAGGCGGCCTTCCAGCGTCTTGTCCATGTTGTTCAGGTAACTGCTGCCACGGGCCTGCTTGCTTTCCAGGAAGGGACGTATCTGAAACAGCTGCAGCTTGCCATTCAGAAAACCGAATTCGACATCCGCCGGCGCCGGCTTGCCTTCGTCATCCGTAATCGAGGGAAACCTTTGCGGCAGTTCTTTGGCAAAGTGTATGAGCTGCCTGATCTCGTCCGGCTGTAAAACCGTATCACTGCCGCTGGTCGGGACCTTCTCGACACCGCCGCTGGCCACCGGGTTGCGGCGCCAGGGGGCCGTCGCCATGGCCAGCACCCGCACCGAACCATCGCGGGTGTCAATGCGCAGGGATTCTGCAGACTGGCCATCGACCGCACCACCGACGCCTTCATTGACGGCCACTGAAATAATCGCGCGGTCGCCCGTATCGATGTCCTGGGTCACCATCACGCCGGACTTGTCATTCGCCACCGACTTCAGCAACAGCACGGCAGGGTAGACATGCTCCGGTGTTTCCATGTGCGACTGCCGCCAGGCAAAGGCCCGGGCCGTGAACGGCGATGCCCAGACCCGCGGAATGGCGTCAATCACATTGTCCACCCCGATCACGTTCGGCAGGGTCAGGTTCAGACCGGCACCGGTAAAACCGGCAAGGTCCTCGACGTTGGTGTCGGAGCGCACGAACACGCCATAGCTGCCTGTGCCGAAGGCCTCATCCATGGCCTTGCGCAGTGCGCTCCTGAAATCGTCGTCCAGCTTTGCCGATGCAATCCGCTCATACACCTCGGCGCGGAATTGTTCGGTAAATTCCTGCCGCCTGGCAGAGTCTTCCGGCATGGACTGCATCGTGCGATATTGCTCGACCATCCATTCGAACATCGTCTTGCCGGTATTCTCGTAGGGCTTGTCCAGCACCGTTTCCCGAAACACGCCAAAGGGAATGGCGACGCCCGGCGCCACGGCCTCCGGATACGCATGACGCAGTTCACCGAGCTTGGCGGCCTTTGGACCGACAACGCGTCCGGAGTCATCTGCACGCAGTGTATCGAGAACGAGAAACTCCTTGACCGACAGGTCCAGCTTTTCCAGGTCGGGACGAATGACGGTGCCGGATGTCCCGCTTGCCTTGCCGAATTCCGCATCCCACTGCGGCCCGTCCGGCTCCAGTTCAACCAGGCCGGCGGGACTGACGGCCAGCACCACACGCTGGCCGTCATGGGTACGAATCACGTCCTGAATGTCCGCATCCACACCGACATTGGGTATCCC
>CAWHCQ010000011.1:0-215530 GCA_963827755.1 uncultured Gammaproteobacteria bacterium | reverse complement strand
GGACAGGGGAAACGCGGCAGACCCAGGAAAACCCAAACCTGAAGAAAATGGAAGAAAATGTATCCGACCCCTTTATTTGACCCGGTGTAAAATTACTGATCTCATGCATTGCAGCTTGCGGGGGGCCTGACCATGCACATCGAATTCTATGGCGCGACCAGCGGAATCACCGGCTCGTGTCATATCCTGCGTGCCAACGGCCACCTGGTGTTGCTGGACTGCGGTCTGATCCAGGGCCGCCGAAAGGTGGAAGCCAAAAACCGCGAGCCGTTTCCGTTTTCACCGGATGACATCAGTGCCGTGGTCCTCAGCCACGGGCATATCGATCACTCGGGCCGGCTGCCGCTGCTGGTGAAGCAGGGGTACCAGGGACCGATCTATGCACATCATGCGACCGGCGACCTGTGTGAAATCCTGCTGGAGGATTCCGCTTCGCTGCAGGAACGCGATGCGCAGTACGAGAACAAGTGGCGCAAGCGCAAGAACAAGCCGCTGATCGAACCGCTGTACACCGTGCAGGATGCACGCGGTGCGCTGGCGAACATCGTCGGCATGCGCTACTGCGAGAAACAGGAAATCCTGCCGGGCATCAGCATCCGCTTTCAGGATGCCGGGCATATCATGGGATCGTGCAGTGTCGAGGTGTGGCTGAATGAAAACGGCGTACAGCGCAAGATCGTATTCAGCGGAGACCTGGGCCAGTATGACACGCCGATCCTGAATGACCCGGCCGTGATCCGCGAGGCGGACCACCTGCTGATCGAAAGCACCTACGGTAACCGCCTCCACCGTGACCGGCAGAAGACGATCGATGAAATCGGCGAGATTATCAGCGCAGCCCGGCACCAGCACGGCAACGTGCTGATTCCCGCCTTCGCGGTTGGCCGCAGCCAGGAAATTCTGTATTTCCTTGGCAAATATTATGATGAATGGGGGCTGGACCGCTGGGAGGTCTATCTTGATAGCCCGATGGCCATCAAGGCCAGCAAGGTCTACTGGGACTACCCGCACCTCTACGACGAGGAGGCAACGCGCCTGCGGCGCAATATCAACGAGATGCCGCCGCTGGAACAACTGCACCTCACGACCAGCGTGGAAGAGTCGATGGCGTTAAATGAAGTCAAGAGCGGCGCCATCATTATCGCCGGCAGCGGTATGTGCAACGGCGGACGCATCGTGCACCACCTCAAGCAAAATATTTCCCGCAATGGCACGCATATCATGATTGTCGGTTACCAGGCATACGGTACCCTGGGCCGCAAGCTGGTGGAGGGTGACAACAAGGTCAAGATACACGGCGACATGTACCGGGTACGCGCGCAGGTCCACACTGTCGGCGGCCTGTCCGCGCATGCCGATGCCGATGACCTGTGCCGCTGGGCCGGAAGTTTTGACAAGGGCACGGCCGTGCATGTCGTGCACGGCGAATTACAGTCCAAGCAGGATTTCCGTGACCGGCTGGAGCGTGAACTGGGGCTGCGGGCGGATGTGCCGGAGCAGGGGGAGGTGCTGGAATTGTAGTGTTCTGAAGAAACAACTGCGTGGTTGGATTAAAGGCATCGCGCCTGCAAGGCGCTCCCTTATCTGACACAGTAGTCAGTGACCGGCTGACAGATATAACTACCTGCCTCAATTACGGTTTAGCTCTGGATTCTCTGGAGATACACCGTGGAATTTATATTAAAACTTGATACACGGACATTTTTGTCCGATACTTGTCTGTGAATGGTAACGAGTTGCTGAAACGTTTGCGACGCCTTGCGCGTAATCGAAACCTGCAGCTGAAACTGGTGCATGAACGGGGCAAAGGCAGTCATGCGACGCTGTATCTCGGGAAACGCTTCACGATTCTGAAAGATCGCAAGAAGGAAATCGGACCCGGCCTGTTGCTGAAATTGTTACGGGATCTTGGGCTAAGCAAATCGGATATTGAATGATGAATGAACAATTCGCCTACCCCGCCAGGGTGCAGAAAGACAAGGCAGGCTTTTTTCTGGTTACTTTCCCGGACTTTCCGGAAGCGGCAACTGACGGAGACTCTGTCGGGGAATCCCTGCATAATGCGGCAGATGCACTTGAAGAAGCTATTGCAGGGCGGATTAACCGTGGAGAACCCATCCCGCAACCCAGCCCCAAAAAACACAGGCAGCACAGGGTGCCGGTGCCGGCGCAGGTAGCGGTAAAGGCAGCGCTTTACATGGCGGTAAAGGATGCCGGTATAAAGAACACAGAACTCGCGCAACGCCTGGGCGCTGATGAAAAAGAAGTGCGTCGTTTACTCGACCCGCACCACCGATCGAAACTGCCCCGGCTGGAAGCTGCGCTCGAAGCACTGGGTTTGAAATTGGTGATAGGAATTGAGGCCATCTAATTAAAGGGGTCGGATACATTTTCTGGAAGAAAATGTATCCGACCCCTTTATTTTATTTCACGCAATTCTTGCCTGCCTGCTTGGCAGCATAAACATTTTGATCCGCCGCCTTGACCAACCCTTCCCAGGTCTTTACATCAGGAGTCCGGCATGCAACTCCGACACTGATGCTGCCATGCCAGGCGCCGTCTCCGACAGGCACACGAAGTTCCGATACGTTCTCGCGGGTCAGCTCTGCAACATGTATTGCACCCTTTATATCCGTGTCGGGACAGATAATGAAAAATTCATCGCCGCCCAGGCGGCAGACAGTATCGTCAGTTCGCAGGGAATGCTGCAGCGTTTTGGCCAATTCAGACAGCACGACATCACCTGCATCATGACCATGGTTGTCATTAATCTCCTTGAAATGATCCGCATCGATCATCATGCAAGACAGTGGCGTATCATTTTGAATCGATTCTTCCCATACAGAGGCAAGACTTCGCATGGCATGGCGACGATTCGGGAGTCCGGTGAGAACATCGGTCAGGGAAAGTTTTTCAAGATGAAGGTTGGCCTCTGAAAGCTCCCTGGTTCGTTGTGCTACTGTTTCCTCGAGCGACAGGTTTAGCTGAATCAGCTCCTTGTTGCGCATTAATAACTGCTCAAACAACCCGTTCAGGGCGATCAGCAATGGTTTGGTAGCCTTGTCACTCTCCCTCTCTTCTGCTTCAAAGGCCCGCCCCGGATTCACCCCGGACTGTACAGCTTCAATCTGCCTTGCCATGTTCTGATCCGTACCCAGGATATGATAGGCAAGCCAGTGAGTAAGAAAGTCCAGCAGATTTTTTGCTGAATCAGGATTATCCCGGGAGATAGCAGAATGCATGGAAGTTATTTCTTGCAGGAAGGCATGATGTGCCTCGACATGAGGATCGAGGTGGCGCCGGTCCAGGCCAACCTGGGACATCAATGCTTCTTCTTCCCGGAAATGGTACCGGGTATAGTCAGCAAGCTCCCTGAAGATCGCTTCAATATCAACAAATACAATTTGATTTTCAGCCAGAAGATTTCCGAACTTGTTGATGAGACTGACCAGATGTTGATGTTGGCGGTCAATGTCAGGCAACCCTGTTACAAAGTTATTGTCCCAATGAAATGATTCCATACGCCAATTATCCCGGTTTTTTATAAAAAAATCTTAAAGGGGTCGGATACATTTTCTGACATACATATACAGCTTCCACCGGTTTCCACTGAATACCCATGCCATTATCGTGATGACTCCATTTTCGGAGTCATCGCATGCCACGACCAGCCCGCCTGAACATCCCGGGTGTCCCACAACATGTTACCCAGCGTGGTAATAATCGGCAGGCCTGTTTCTATACCGATGAAGATTACCGACTTTACCTGAATTTACTGGACCCGGCTTGCCGAATACATGATTGCTGCCTGCATGCCTATGTCTTGATGACCAACCACGTGCATCTACTCATGACACCGTCCACACCAGACGGTGTATCCAGAGTCATGCAGGATTTGAGCAGGGATTTTGTCCGGACGATTAACAGATCCTACCGCCGCACCGGCACACTCCGGGAAGGCCGGTTCAAGTCATCGCTGGTCGACACAAAAGGCATCGCGCCTGCGAGGCGCTCCCTTATCTGACACAGTAGTCAGTGACTGGCTGACAGATATAAATACCTGCCTCAATTACGGTTTAGCTCTGGATTCTCTGGAGATACACCGTGGAATTTATATTAAAACTTGATACACGGACATTTTTGTCCGATACTTGTCTGTGAATGGTAACGAGTTGCTGAAACGTTTGCGACGCCTTGCGCGTAATCGAAACCTGCAGCTGAAACTGGTGCATGAACGGGGCAAAGGCAGTCATGCGACGCTGTATCTCGGGAAACGCTTCACGATTCTGAAAGATCGCAAGAAGGAAATCGGACCCGGCCTGTTGCTGAAATTGTTACGGGATCCTGGGCTAAGCAAATCGGATATTGAACGATGAATGAACAATTCGCCTACCCCGCCAGGGTGCAGAAAGACAAGGCAGGCTTTTTTCTGGTTACTTTCCCGGACTTTCCGGAAGCGGCAACTGACGGAGACTCTGTCGGGGAATCCCTGCATAATGCGGCAGATGCACTTGAAGAAGCTATTGCAGGGCGGATTAACCGTGGAGAATCCATCCCGCAACCCAGCCCCAAAAAACACAGGCAGCACAGGGTGCCGGTGCCGGCGCAGGTAGCGGTAAAGGCAGCGCTTTACATGGCGGTAAAGGATGCCGGTATAAAGAACACAGAACTCGCGCAACGCCTGGGCGCTGATGAAAAAGAAGTGCGTCGTTTACTCGACCCGCACCACCGATCGAAACTGCCCCGGCTGGAAGCTGCGCTCGAAGCACTGGGTTTGAAATTGGTGATAGGAATTGAGGCCATCGTATAGCAAAAACCATCGCGGATTAGATCCGCTCCTACAGCGGTTGAATTATGGGCATCGCGGATTGGATCCGCTCCTACAGCGGTTGAATTATGGGCATCGCGGATTGGATCCGCTCCTACACGGGGTTGGATTGAAAGTCGCGCCCGCAGACTAGTCCGCCTGCCCGCATCAATGCAGACAACATTTCTTGTATTTCTTCCCGCTGCCGCACGGGCACGGGTCGTTTCGGCCCACCCGCGGCTCGAGCCGGCGCTGCGGCTTCATGGGTGATGCATCTTCAGATCGCCGCGCCAGCCACCAGGCATGGATCTCGCGGACATTGGGTTCGATGGCCTGCTGCAGATTTTCAATTTCATTCCTGTCGAAATCGTGCCCGCGCCAGTGCGTTGCCTCGGTAAATGCGCGAATGGGCGTGAGCAGCACGGCCATCTCCTCTCCGGCGCTGTCCCACTGCGCGGCTGCCAGCGCCACGCCGCGCAGGTAACCCTCGCACCATTCGTCGACGATGGTGTAGGTCTTTTCTTTCACCCCACTCTCCAGGAAGAGTGCTTCGAAATCTGCCGGCTGCTCCATTAACATCGCGGCGATATCGCTCATGTGGCGCATCATCAGGGTGAGGATCTCCTCGAACTCTTTTTCATTCTCCCACACCGTCTCATAATCACCCCACACCGCCGGCAGCCATTGCGAGGGCGGGATCATCACCGGGCCGCTGACGATGGCGGTCAGGAAACCATCCAGCTCGGAGACATCGAGGATGCCCTCATCGGTGTCTTCGGTGTAGTCGGCATCGGCGTCTTCGGGGATGCGGTCCAGCAGGAACTCGCCGAGGCGTTCGAGTTCGGCTTCGCTTAACGGGGTGAAGGGGGTGGTCATGGGGTGGGGGTGCCTTTGGTGCGGGTGCAGTGGGTGTCGGGTGTTCGCCAGCTGGCGCTGGCTCCTACAATACAATGGAACGTCTGTAAATTGAAAAAGAAAATCTCTGCGTTGATTCAGGGTGCGCGGGGCGCATCCTGCTTGCGGTGCCATTTGTCTGCCTTTTTTTCGTAGAGTTTCTTGACGGCGGCCCAGGCGACCTTGTGGGCGACCTCTTCGCGGGAGGCCTTGCCGCGCCGATCGCCGGGGGCGGCGTACTCTTCCCAGGCGCTGTTGAAGGCGGCCAGGTAGATTTCCCGGGCGTGTTCGGGCAGGTGGTTGCGGACACTTTCGGGGAGATCGGTGAGGGTCTTGTAGGGCATGGGCGGATACACGCGGGATCGCTGGACTGTTGTTCTGATAATAGGAGAGATTGTGTGCCGGGCACAGGTTTTCTTCTGTGGTTGTGGCGGGCGGTTTTATGAAAACTCTTCTGATTGGCCTCTTGAAAATATTATCGTTATCCGATAACCTGATAACACATGATTGATTCGTTCGGGAACCGGCTGGCCGAAGACCTGTATTTTGACCGCCACTCCCGGGCGACACGTGCCTTTGCAGCTGACTTGAGACGCATCGCACGGCGTAAATTGTTGTACCTGCATGATGCCGCCGAGCTGAAGGATCTGCGAGTGCCGCCCGGCAACCGGCTGGAGGCACTCAAGGGTCACTACAAGGGCAAACACTCGATCCGCATTAACGAGCAATGGCGGGTCGTGTTTCGCTGGCAGAATGGCAATGCCTTTGAAGTCGAGGTGGTGGATTACCATTGAGTGAGTTGATGCGATGAGACAACCGGCCAATCCCTTTCATCCCGGCGAGATCCTGCTGGAAGAATTCTTGCAGCCGGCGGGTATTACCCAGACGGCATTTGCCGTGGAACTGGGGTGGACGCGTGCGCGGCTTAATGAACTCATCAAGGGCAAGCGCGGGATTACGGCAGAATCGGCGCTGGACCTGGCGGAGGTGTTGGGGACATCTGCGAAGTTGTGGATGAATCTACAGGCGACGTGGGATCTGGACGTGGCGGGCAAGCGGCGCGGGGTGGCGTAGTTTCAGTTTTGGTTTGCCGGGTCCGTTGCTGCGCGCCTTTTCCCGGCCTATGTGCTCGGAGTACCTGATCGAAGCACTTGCAGATCCAGTCGAGGCGGCGGGCTACCTGAATGCCGCCATTGAGGATGGTGACAAGGAGCTGTTTTTGATCGCACTGCGTAATGTAGCCGAGGCGCGTCTCGGCGGTATGAGCAAACTGGCAGAGGCGACCGGGCTGAACCGGGAAAGCCTGTACCGGATGTTATCCGGCAAGGGCAACCCCGGCTTGAACAGCCTGGATCGGTTGCTGCACGCCTTGGGCCTGAAGATTGCCGTTGAAGTCGATGAGGATGCGGCGTAGCCAGCCGGGTAGCCCGGATGTTAGATTTCAATTTTTACCTCCAGGGGCTAGAATTAATTTTGGAAAGGAGGAACTCATGGCGACAGTCAAAGACGAACTTACAAAACTGATTCAGAATCAACCGGATGATAGCTCATATGATGAGATTCTGCGGGAGTTGGCGTTTAATTTGATGGTCCAACGAGGCCTGGCGGACTCGGATAAAGGGAGAACTATTTCCAACGAGGAAATGGGGCACCGTATCCGATCATGGCAGAAATAAGATGGACTGAGGAGTCGGCTCAATGGCTTCAGGATATCTTTGAGTACATTTCACTAGACAGTCCGGATGCTGCTGAAAAAGTCATATCATCTATATTCGAAAAAGCACAGGTGTTAATTGAGCACCCTGAGATCGGACACAAGTACCAAACAATATCTGGCCGAAATGTGCGTATTCTTCTCTACGGTCATTATCGAATTACCTACCTTATAAAAGAGTCAGGAGACATAGATATCCTGGGTATCTTCCATGGCTCACTTGATATTGACCGCTACCTGATCTAACAGAATGAAATCTGACGATAGCGTCGAGTGGATGCGGGAGACACCTGTGCTATTGGCAGTAACGTATATATATGCCGCACCACTCACGCTAAACGGAGCGCAGCGGAATCCGGCAGTAACAGACAGATACTGAACTGGAAAAGTATTACAGGGAGTGCTAGGTTGAAAGCTATGAAACCCATCACAGTCAATGACTTACTTGGCATGCCGGTAACGGAGCGGTTACG
Source organism: uncultured Gammaproteobacteria bacterium (assembly GCA_963827755.1). Classification (GTDB taxonomy): domain Bacteria; phylum Pseudomonadota; class Gammaproteobacteria; order UBA9214; family UBA9214; genus UBA9214. Next base: position 207,642 of record CAWHCQ010000011.1, on the reverse strand, counting down.
CCTGGTCGAAGATCTTTGGGATAGTATTGCCGAAGTGCCTGAAGCTATTGAGCTTTCCGATACCCAGCGCGCAGAGCTGGATCAGCGATTGGACGCCTATCACCAGGACCCGGACAGCGGGTCACCCTGGAAGGATGTTAAGGAAAGAATTCTAAAACACGGATGAATTACAAAATGATCCTGCGGCAGGAAGCCGAAAAGGATCTTGTCGAGACCTGTAAATGGTACAACGAGAAAGTACCCGGTCTTGGTTCTGATTTCCTGGCGGTCATGGAACGAACGCTGAAATCGATACAGGCAAATCCTGCACGCTTCCCCATTGTTTACAGAACGGTACAGCGGGCGTTATTACGCCGGTTCCCCTATGGTGTCTTTTTTGTATTGGAAGGCGACCAAATTACTGTGCTCGCTGTAATGCACTGCGCCCGGGATCCTGAAAAATGGCGTCAGCCGTGAAGGGGTGGAACCGGGGGCACCTGCGCCGGATCCGTCGCCATGCTCCTTGTCCCGGCCTGCGTGACTGGCTGCCACCAGTTGTAGGGTGCATTTGCCTGGTGTGTGGGGCGTGGCCGGTGTCTCTGCGTAAGAAATGATCATTTTTTCAATTGCACCCTGTGGCATCTGGTTGCTTAATAAGCATATATATCAGATGGTTGAAAAAACAACACGGTATAATAATTCTTAATACTTTCATTTTATGGAAGTTTCTGTAATTATCTACTCTGTTTAACGCCACACCGTCGTAGCGCCATGCAGACATTAACCGAACAGCTGATTAACGAGGGTTTTAAAAATCGGGTGATTGTTGATACGCAGTTGGCCCGGCTGATCAGTGGCACCCCTCAACGCCGGCATAGTCTGGTGAACCGGGCCATAAAAGCAGGCGAGTTGCTGCGTCTGCGCCGGGGCACCTATTTATTAGCTGAGCGATACCGTGATTACACGGCCCACCCTTTTGCATTGGCCCAGGTATTCGTACCGGGGAGCTATGTGTCGTTTGAAACTGCGCTGGCGCACCATGGCTGGATCCCCGAGTCGGTGTATACAACAGCAAGCGTGACACCCGGCCGCAAGTCTCATGAATACGAATATCCGTTATTTGGAAACTTCAGCTTTCATCCACTGGCGACGCATGCGGGTTATTTTCTTGAGCTGGTTGATCGTGAGCAGATCAATAAGCAAACCGCACTTGTCGCCAGGCCTGTCCGCGCATTAATGGACCTGGTGTGCCTCAGGAAGATTGAATGGAAAGGAATGGGGTGGCTACAGGACGGCCTGCGTATTGATTACGAATACCTGCGGCAGGTAACGCGTACAGATATCAGAACCTTGCAACTGGTTTACAAGCACAAACGGGTTACAGTGTTTCTCGAGTCTTTGGCCAGGGAGTTAGGCAATGATTGAACTCATTCAACAGCAACTGGACAGCTATAAAGCCAGTAATCCGGTGGAGGAGGAACAGGCTACCAAAGAGATACTGCAGGAGATTGCGCTCTATTCATTGTGGCGAGCGGAATTTTTTGAAGTGGCTGCGTTTCAAGGCGGGACCAGCTTGCGCATTTTGCATAAGCTGCCTAGATTCTCCGAAGATCTCGACTTCATTCTCAGGAAACCCAACCCGGAATTCAAATGGGGTGGCTATCTTGATCACCTGATTGAGGGGCTTAAGGAGTTCGGACTGCAATCCGAGGTGCTCGACAAAAGCCGAATGGATCAGCGTGTAAAAAAGGCCTTGCTTAAAAATAATTCAGTCAGCAATCAATTGAACCTGTCTTTCTATCGAGATAACTCTGACCAGAAACTCAACATCAAACTGGAAATTGATGTGGACCCGCCAGAGGGCTCAGGCTTTGAATTCAGCTACCTGGACTTTCCTTTGGATTTTGAGGTATGCCACCAGGATTTAAGCAGTAATTTCTCTCTAAAGATTCATGCCTTGCTTTGCAGGCCTTATTTGAAGGGCCGTGACTGGTATGACTTTAACTGGTACGTGAAACAAGGGATCCAGCCCAATCTTCCACACCTGCAGGCTGCGCTGCATCAATATGGCCCGTGGGAAGGACAAGCTATAGAGATTGATGCCGGGTGGTTAACTCGCACTCTGCTTGAGAAAGTAGCAGCAGTTAACTGGAATGAAGCCATTCAGGATGTCGAACGCTTCCTGAACACTGCAGAGAGGAAGAGCCTGAAACTTTGGGGTAATCGTTTTTTTAGCGGGAAAGTTGAAAGCCTGATGACTGCAACCTGATCAGGAGATGTTTTTTACCGGGCCCAGGGCTTCAACTGATTTCAACAACTCTTCTGTTATGTCAATTAATTCTTGAAGTAACTGTGGCGTGATTTCCAGATGACCCTCGTACTCAGCAAGATTACGCTGCGTATGGCATTTATCGAGCACACGCCATTTTGCATGCTCCAATTCAACCGTATGTTGTAAACACTGGAATACCAGATAGCGCTTGTCTGAACGATACCCATGCCAGCGCATTGCTGCCAGGGCCAATGCATGGGCTGCACTATACGCAAGGGAAAACCGGCCACCCTCGGATAACCCTTCGATCCTGGAATCCTGTAGACGACTCCTGGCTGAGTTCACCATGCCGTCAAACTCGGTCTGATCGGGTGGCTCAACTTTTAGTTGTTTAATTTTTACTAAATTGTCCAGTCCATCCAATGTCATCCTTGCTTCCTTTAACCCACAGCTTTGGCTGTTCCATCACCCGGCTCAAGAATGCATTTTTATCATGCACCTTGTTTTTGATCTGCTCGAGTGTATAGATGGATGGGTTAACTGGCCGGTCAAGTAACTGCTCGGCCTGCGTAAGAACCTTCATTAAATCGGCGTAGGCCAAAGACTCCGTTGCAACCAGTAAATCAATATCGCTGCTGGCGGCATCCTCACCTTTGGCGATAGAACCATAAACAAATGCCCAGTCAATCTGGTCATCCACTGGCGCCAGCACCGCCCTGATCACATCGGCGATGCCAAACGTCTTTCTGACGATGCCCAGCAACTCGTTATAGACAGGAGTATCGGGGTTGGCCCGGTAGTGGTGTTGATTCCCCACGCGGGTGATCACGAGCAAACCGGCAGAAACCAGCCGGGCGAGTTCACGACTGATTGTGCCCCGCCCCATGTCAGCCCGGCGCACGATCTCGTTGGTGTAAAAACTCCGGTCGGGTTTTCCGTACAGCAAGCTCAACACGCGCTGTTGTGTTTTGGTGAACAAGGCGTCACCGATGGTGGTTGATGGCATGGCAGCACTCTCATTAAATACCCATTTTGGGTATTATAGGCCCCGATTTGGGTATTATCAAGGAAATCAATGTGATCAGACCCCATCGGTCCAGGATCACATGCAGGAGCGAGCGCCAGCTCGCGAATGGTGCACAGGATCACATGTAGGAGCGAGCGCCAGCTCGCGAACGGTGCGCAGGATCACCCGTAGGAGCGAGCGCCAGCTCGCGAACGGTGCGCAGGATCATATGTAGGAGCGAGCGCCAGTTCGCGAAGGGTGCGTGAATAATTCGCCAGCTGGCGCTGGCTCCTGCACGACGGGTGGCTTTTGTCAGGCGGGGTGCAGGGAATGGGTGCTCAGGGGGAGTGAGTCGATGGGGGTGCCGGTGGCGGCGTAGAGGGCGTTGCAGAGTGCGGGGGCAACCGGCGGTAGCGGCGGCTCGCCCATGCCGCCCCAGAAGTCGCCGCTGGCTACGATGTGGGTTTCGACTACCGGCATTTGTGCCAGGGTCAGCATCGGGTAGTCGTGGAAGTTGCCCTGCTGTACGCGGCCCTTGTCGATGTTGATGTCGCCGAACAGGGCGGCGGTCAGGCCGTAGGTGATGCCGCTTTCCACCTGGGCTTCGATGGTGTCCGGGTTGACCACGTGCCCGGGGTCGATGGCGCAGACGACGCGCAGCATCTTGAACGTGCCGTCGGCGTTGACGCGGACCTCCACCACCTGGGCGCAGTGACTGCCGTAGGCCGTCTCGACGGCGATGCCGCGGTGCGTGTTGGCGGGCAGCGGCGTGCCCCAGCCGGCCTTGTCCGCGGCGGCCTTGAGCACCGCGCGCTGTTTCGGTGCATCCTTAAGCAGGCCGAGCCTGAATTCATAGGGGTCCTGCCCGGCCGCGCGCGCCACCTGGTCGATAAAGTGTTCCCGGAAATAGGTGTTCTGGGAATGGTTCACCGAACGCCAGAACCCGACCGGCACGTGCAGCGTGCGCAGGGCATAGTCCGCCCGGTAATGGGGCACGGCATAGAAATGGTCGGCGATGCCCTGCAGCGCGACCGCGTCGGTCCCGTCATTGGGCTTCATGCCCAGCGAGGTCAGGATGGACGGTGCGCTGACGCGCGCCTGCATAGCGGTGAGCCGTCCCTTGTTGTCGAGCGCCGCCGTGAAGCGCGCCATGCTGGCCGGGCGGTAAAAGTCATGCTGCGTGTCTTCCTCGCGTGACCAGAACAGCTTGACCGGCCGGCCGACGGCCATGGCGATGCGCACCGCCTGCTCGGTAAAGTCCTGGTTGGCGCCGCGCCGGCCGAAACCGCCGCCGAGCTGGGTGTTGTGCACCTCGACCCGCAGCGGGTCGACGCCCGCGGTGCGCGCGGCTGTCTCCAGGCTGGCGCTGGCGTTCTGGGTGGGCACCCACACCTCGACCCGGCCGTCCTTGTGCACGTTGGCGGTGCAGGTCATCGGTTCCATGGTCGCGTGGGCGAGATAGGGCGCATAAAAGGTCGCCTCGATCTTTTTGGCGGGCGCTGCAAAGGCGCTGTCCGGTCGGCCGGTTTCGGCCATGACCACGGCGTCGGCGGCGGTGAGGCCGGCCTCGAGACTGGCGCGGATGGCGGCGTCGTCGATGCCGCCGTTGCCGGCCTCGTCCCAGGTCACGGACAGGTCCAGCAGGGCCTGGTGCGCCTGCCACCAGCTTTTCGCCACCACCGCCACGGCATCCTTCAGCGCCACCACTTGCACGACGCCGGGCCGCTTTTCGATGCTGGCCGCGTCATATTGTTTGAGCGTGCCGCCGAACACGGGGCAGGCGCGGATCGCGGCGTGCAGCATGCCGGGCAGTTCCACGTCGGCGCCGAACACCGGCTTGCCCGCGATCTTGTCCGGCACGTCCAGGCGCGGCACCGGGGTGCCGAGCAGCCGCCATTCCTCCGGTTCCTTGAGAAACACCTGGTCCGGCGCTTCCAGCTGCGCGGCCGCCGCGGCCACGGCGCCGAAGCGCAGCGTGCGGCCGGTGGGCCCGTGGGTGATCACGCTGTTTGCGGCGCTGCATTCGTCCACCGGCACCTGCCAGCGGGCGGCCGCGGCGCTGACCAGCAGTTCGCGCGCGGTGGCGCCGGCCGTGCGCAGGTAATCCTGGGAGCCGCGTATGGAGCGGCTGCCGCCGGTGCTCATCGACTGGAAGACATTGTCGCGCCGCCGGTTCTCGTTGGCCGAGGCGTACTCGGCGCGCACCTTGCTCCAGTCGCAGTCCAGTTCCTCGGCCACCAGCATGGGCAGCGCCGTGAAGATGCCCTGCCCCATCTCGGAGCGTGCGACGCGGATCAGCACGCTGATCGTCCGCGCCGATCTCGATCCAGGCATTGACCGCGGCCGGCTGGCCGGCGTCTGCATTTGTTGCGGGGGCGGCGGACAGCTTGTTCCGCGCCGGCAGGTGAAAGCCCAGCAACAGGCCGGTGCCGGCCGCGCTGCCGCGCACCAGGAAGGCGCGGCGTGTCAGCTTGATGGCTTCAGACATCTTTGCTCTCCTGCTTTTTCGCGGCCGCGTGGATTGCCTGGCGCACGCGGTTGTAGGTCCCGCAGCGGCAGATGTTGGTAATCGCGGTGTCGATGTCGGCATCGGTGGGCGAGGGCTTGTCGCGCAGCAGGGCAATGCTTGCCATGATCATGCCCGGCTGGCAGTAGCCGCACTGCGGCACCTGGAACGCCTCCCAGGCAAGTTGCAGCGGCGCGCTGTCCACGCCGAGGCCCTCGATGGTGGTGATGGCCTTGCCGCTGACGGCGCCGGCCGTCACCAGGCAGGCGCGCACGGCGCGCTCATCGATGTGCACCGTGCAGGAACCGCACAGGCCGATGCCGCAGCCGTACTTGGTGCCCTGCAGGTGCAGGTGATCGCGCAGCGCCCACAAAAGCGGCGTGTCGGGGTCGATGTCCAGCGCGTGGCGCTGACCGTTGACGTTCAAGTGCAGCATGACCGACCTCCTGTTGACCCGGTTTGAATTGCCTGAGCCCTCGTAGGGTGCGTTCCACGCACCGGGGAACCCGCACAAACCGATGAGACATGGTGCGTAAAACGCACCCTACAGGTCGTGCAAGATCTGAATTCCGTGATGTCATACATCAATCAAAGGTTCCTTGATTTTTTATTCCCTCTCCCCAACCCTCACCCGGAGGGAGAGGGAGTGTCGGGGCAACCGTGATGGTAGTTGAATATTCGGCAGGCTGCCATGGCCGCTGCGTGGTGCGGGTGTCTTTGCAGCGTTATCAGGGAGCTGGCGGGCGGCTGGACAGCGCGTCCGGGGTGTCGATGTCGTGGAGGACGCCGCTGTCCGCGGTCTCGATCAGTTCCAGGGTGTCGCGGTGGGCGTCGATGATGTCGCGCGCACCGCGATCACCGTGCAGGGCCTGCAGGGCCTGCTGCGTGGCGCGGCGCAAAGCCGACCGGGTGGCCGCGCCGGCCGCGATACACCGGTGCGATGATGTCCGCGCCGCGCGCCAGCCCGTCGGCCACCGAGCGGATGACGCTTGCAGGGATGTCGGGCATGTCGGCCAGGGCAATCACCCAGCCGCCGGCATCGGCACTTGCGGCCACGCCCGCGGCGATGCTTGTGCCCATGCCCTCGCGCGCGCGCGGATTGCTGATGACCTCGAGGCCCGCCCCGGCGAGCAAGCCTGCGACCTCGCTGCCGCTGTCGTCGACCACGGCAATGCAGTGGGCCAGCACCGTGCGCAGCCTGCGCGCACAGGCAACGGCCAGCGGCGTGCCGTCGGCCAGCGGATGCAGCAGCTTGTTGCCGCCGAAGCGCGTGCCCTGCCCCGCGGCCAGCAGGAGTACCGGTGGCGGACGGCTTCATGTGTTCACCGGGAACGTGTGCGGCGGCGTGCGATGCCGTGTTTCGCATCGGCGTGACTTCGGCCAGCAGGATAGCGGTCGCGAACGGCTTCATGCGTTCACCGGAACGGACGCGGCGGCCTGCGACGCCGTGTTTCGCAACTGCGTGACCTCGGCCATGATGGCCAGCGCGATCTCGGGTGCCGCATGACTGCCGAGCGGCAGGCCGACGGGGGCGTGCAGGCGCTGCAGTTGCGCGGGCGTGAGGCCCATGGCCTGCAGGCGTTCACGGCGCCGCTCGCTGTTCAGTTGCGAGCCGATCGCGCCGACGTAGAACGCCTGTGAATTGAGGGCATCGAGCAGGGCCATGTCGTCGAGCTTCGGATCGTGGGTGAGCGCCACGACCACGCTGCGCGGATGCTGCACGCAGGCCTGCACCGCTTCGTCGGGCATCATCTGCACCCGCTCGACACCGTCCGGGAGCGCTTCCGCCACCGGCGTATCGCGCGGGTCGCAGATGATGACGCGGTAATCCAGCAGCAGCGCGATCTGCGTGACGTACCGGGCCAGCTGGCCGTCGCCGATCAGCAGCAACAGCCAGCGCGGGCCGAACACCTTGGTGAGCGTGTCGTCCCGGTAGCTGAAGGCATCGGCGGCATCGGACACCGCGTGCAGGCTGGCCTCGCCGGTACCCAGGCAGACGCGCCGCGCCACCAGTTGATTTGATTTGATCTTGTCCAGCAGCTGCCTGAGCGGGGCCGCGCTGTCGAGCTGTTCGACCAGCAGCTCCAGCCGCCCGCCGCAGGGCAGTCCGAGGCGGGTCGCCGTCGCGCGGTCGACGCCGTAATCGATCAGGGTCGGAAACCCGCCGCCGAGCTGCCCGTTCCGGTAGCGCAAGACCAGGTCCTCCTCCACGCAACCGCCCGACACCGAGCCGACGAAGGCCCCGTCCGTCGCCATCAGCATCAGCGCGCCGGCCGGCCGCGGCGACGACCCCCAGGTCTTCGCCACGGTCACCAGCGCCGCACGCCGCCCCTCCTCCAGCCAGCGGACGGCCGTCTCCAGTACTTCGCGATCGGTGCTGTACAGCGTACCCATGCGTTGAGCGTCTCACCCCGTGGTGTTCAGGTCAAAATAATCGCACGGGATCACATTGTAGGAGCGAGCGCCAGCTCGCGAAGGTGCGCGAAATCGCATGTGGCGCGCCAGCTCGCGAACGCTGCGCGAATCCGTACAGTGCGCGATCGCAGGTCGCGAAGGTGTCACGTGTAGGAGCGAGCGCCAGCTCGCGAACGGTGCGCCTGGTGCGGTTATTCCTGGTCGTCTACATCCAGCAGCAGGTCTTCGGCGTCGAGGGTCAGGGCCTTGATCTCCGGGACGGCGGAGCCGATCAGGCCGCGCACGTCGCCGTACATGCCGGCGGTGTTTTCGACGATGCGTTCGATCTGCTTTTCGCGCTCTTTCCAGAGACGGGCGTAGGCGCGTTTCTCCTTGTTGAGCTGCTCCTGCATGCCGACGAAGGTCTCGACGATCGCCTCGACCTTGTGGCGAAAGGCATCGCCGGAGAGGTATTCGTAGACCAGTTCCATCTTTTCCGATTTGCCCTCCGAGGCGCTGCGCGCGAAGCCGACCTGCACCAGTTGCTGGCGCAGCGCCATGGCCAGCGGGATATAAGCGGCGACCGTCGACACCCAGACGCCGTCGAGCTCGCCGAAAGTCCTGATGCCTTCCGGCAGTTCGGTGGACACCAGCACGGCGAGGTTGGCGCCGACCGCGCGCCGGTCATCTTTCAGCTTGTCGATCCAGGCGCTGTTCCAGGCCTTGGTGTTCTTGGTCTCCCAGATGATCGCGCCGCAGGCCGGCATGCCCGGGGTGTGCACCGTCTGGATGACATCCGCGCCGCGGATTCCCTTGGGTACGGGGGCAATTTCGTCGTGCGGGAAATGCAGGCCGAGGTTGGCCTCCAGGTCCAGCTCCAGCGCCTCGCCCTGGGTTTCCATCGAGCCCTGCTCGCTCTTGCGCTTCGCCTCGGCGAGTGACTTGCGCAGGTCCTCGATCTGCTTGTCGCGTTCCTTCAGCTTGAGGTCGGCTTCACTTGAATATTTCTCGATCAGTTGCTGCTCGAGTTGCCGGCGCTCCGTGGCCAGCTTGCGCTGGTAGACCAGCTCCGCGTCCTTGCGCGCCTCTTCCAGTGCCGCCTTTTCCTTGAGCAGCGCCACCTCGCGGGTGCGCGCCTCGTCCATGGCGCTGTCTTTGGTCTTAATCGCCAGTTGCAGCGCTTCCAGTTGTTTCGCGGATGCCTTGCCGGCCTGTTCCCGGATTTGCCGGGTGAGTTCCTGCTCGCGCACGGCAAGGCGTTTTTCCACATCCTGCTCGAGCTGCTTTTCGCGCGCGGCCAGCTCGCGCTGCTGTGCCCGCAGGGTGAGTTCCTTCGCCTCCGCGTCTTTCACCGCCTTGTCCTTCTCGGCCAGCTGCGACTGCATGTCCCTGAGCTGCAGGGAGACGGCGTCGCGCTCCTTGATTTGGGCGGCGGCGACCGCCTGCTTCAGCCGGGCCTCGGCCTCCGCGCGCAGGCGCGCCTCGACGGCCTCCGTGACCTGCCGGGCCAGCACCTCGCCGACCTCGATCTCGGTACCGCACTGCGGGCATTTGATGTGATCCGATTCCACGATGTTCTCCCCTGCGGGCCCGGTTGAGGGCGGGTGCTGCGACCGGGCCTGCCTGCAGTTTAACGACAATACGCCGGGGACTCATGTATTTATTGGCAAGCCGCGCCTGCAAGGCCCTCCTGCAGGTGTTGATGCGTAGCGCAGGAGCGCTTCTCAAGCGCGATAGGAACGCATGCCGGGTGATCGCGGATTAGATCCGCTCCTACTCTGCGCACATAATTAACATTGCAGGAGCGGATCTCATCCGCGATTGACCGTGCACGAACACGCCCCGGCTGTTCCCGAATGCCGCCGCGTTATTTGATAATGCGATAACACGGCACGTAGTCCGTCACCGGCAGTTTCATGCGCTGTTGCGCAACGAACGACTTCAGCAGTGAATCCAGCGGGCCCATGATGGCGGCGTCGCCGCGTATCTCGAAGTGGCCGTGTTTCTCGATGGCGCGGATGCCCTCGTCCTTGACGTTGCCGGCGACGATGCCGGAGAACGCGCGCCGCAGGTTGGCGGCCAGCGTGTGACCGGGCAGGTCGTGGCGCAGTTCGAGGTTGCGCATGTTTTCATGGCTGGGGATGAACGGCTGCTGGAATTCGTGCTCGATGGACAGCCGCCAGTTGAAATAATAGGCGTCATCGTGCTGCTTGCGGTAGGCACGCACCGCGGCGATGCCCGCCTTGATCTCGACGGCGACACGCACGGGGTCATCGACGATGATGGTGTACCGGCTCTGTGCCGCGGCGCCGAGGGTGGCCTTGATGAAGGTATCGATCTGCTCGAAGTAGTCCTTGCTGCTGGCCGGGCCGGTAAAGACCAGCGGAAACGGCAGGTCGGCGTTGTCCGGGTGCAGCAGGAGGCCGAGTATGTAGAGGATCTCCTCGGCGGTGCCGGCGCCGCCGGGAAACACCACGATGCCGTGCGCGGTGCGCACGAATGCCTCCAGGCGTTTCTCGATGTCCGGCAGGATGACGAGGTCGTTGACGATCGGGTTGGGTGATTCCGCGGCGATGATGCCCGGTTCCGTGATGCCGAGGTATTGCCCGTCGCGGATGCGCTGCTTGGCGTGGCCGATGGTCGCGCCCTTCATCGGGCCCTTCATCGCGCCCGGGCCGCAACCGGTGCAGGTGTCCATGCCGCGCAGCCCCAGCTGGTAGCCGACTTCCTTGGTGTAGTCGTATTCCTTGCGGCTGATCGAGTGGCCGCCCCAGCAGACCACCGTGCGCGGGTTGAGGTTCGGGCGCAGGATATTGGCGTTGCGCAACATGTGGAACACGGCGTTGGTGATGCCTTCCGAGGACAGCAGGTCGAACTTCGGGTTGGTGGCGATCTTGTCGCTGACGTAGACCACGTCGCGCAACACCGCCAGCAGGTGCTCGGCGATGCCCTTGATCATGACGCCGTCGACGAAGGCACTGGCCGGCGCCCCGGTGACCTTCAGCTTGATGCCGCGCTCCTCGGGCAGGATCTCGATGTCGAAGGACCTGGTAGCGCTCCAGTAACTCCTTGGCGTTGTCGAGTTCGCTGCCGACGTTGAGTACCGCCAGCGCGCAGTTGCGCAGCGTGGTGTAGAGGCCGCCGGTGCTGGTATCGAGCAGCTTGGCCACCTCGGCCCTGGAGAGGACGTCGAGGCTGCCCTCCGGGGTAATCACGGCATCAATGGTTTTGTAGTGCATGGGTTGTGTGTTTCCTTGTGGCTGGCGGGTATTTATGTGTCCGGCTTGTTGAACCGGGAACGATAAGGGGTTGGGGGGCGGTTTGCAAAAGATCGTTAGTACGGGTGTCGGGGGTGGGGGATATTGTTGTGACCGGTGGAATAATGGCTTCGCGCCTGCGAGGCGCTGTTCGCGAGCTTGCGCTCGCTCCTACAAAAAAAAGAGAACCGTGCGCCCCAATATATCGTAGGAGCCAGCGCCAGCTGGCGAAGGAATGCACACGAGCAGTCGCTAATCATCTAGACTATGTACATGCGTTACCCCGTTGCAAAATCCGGCTTCGCCCTGCTGCTGACCCTGCTGTTACATGCGTGCGCCTCGCAGGTTCCACCGCTGATAAGGGAAGCGCCCGCCGGCAGTGCGTCGCTTGCCGAGGTGCGGGCGCAACCCGCCGACTACCCGGGGCGGCCGGTACGCTGGGGCGGTACGATCATCGAAACCGGCAACCGCGAAGACGCCACCCGGCTTACCGTGCTCGGCAGGCCGCTGGGCGATTCCGGGGAGCCGGCGTTCACCGATGACAGCGCCGGGCGCTTCATTGCCATCGTGCCTGAATTTCTCGACCCGAAGGTCTATGCCGCGGATCGGCGGGTCACCGTCACGGGTACGCTCTCGCACACCGAGGCCGGCAAGGTCGGCGAATATCCTTATACTTATCCTGTCGTCCAGGCGAATGCCTGGTACCTGTGGCCCGTGGAAACTGAAAGGCCCTACGGCCACGAATATCCCGGTTGGTACGATCCCTGGTACCGGCCGTGGTACGACCCCTGGTATCCCTATGGTTACCCCTACCGCCACTGGCGTTGAGGAGGATTATCATGCTGCAGCGTTTCAATCTTTTATTCATCCCGCTCCTGCTGTTGAGTGCCTGTACCAGCAGTCCGACCATTGACAGCAGCGGGGTCGACCGTTCGCTGACACCGCGGAGTGTCGCCGGCGCGCCGCAGCCGGCCAGCGGGAAAGACGTGCTCTGGGGCGGCGTCATCATTCAAACCACCAACATGAAAGACAGCACGCAGATCGAGGTGCTGGCCTACCCGCTCGATTCGAACGAGCGGCCGCAGCGCGACAGCGATCCGCTGGGACGCTTTATCCTCGACAAGGCCGGTTACCTGGAACCCGAAAGCTATGCCGAAGGCCGGCTGATCAGCGTGGTCGGGACGCTAACCGGTACCCGGGCGGGACGGGTTGGTGAGACGACCTATAACTTCCCGGTGATCAGTGCGCGGCAGCTCACCCTGTGGCCCAGGACCAGGGGCGGCGAAGGCACCGGCATCAATTTCGGTATTGGCGTGGGGTTCGGGCTTTAAATCGTAGGATGGGTAAAGCGAAGCGTACCCATCGGGTGTGCGATTGACGGGTACGTCGCTGCGCTCCTTTACCCATCCTACGGGTCGTGGCCCAAGCAGCGAAGGCACCGGCATCAATTTCGGTATTGGCGTAGGGTTCGGGCTTTAAATCGTAGGATGGGTAAAGCGAAGCGTACCCATCAGGCGTGCGATTGATGGCTACGAAATAGAAGATTAACGGCTGCTGCGCGGTGGCAGGCCGGTGTGCTGGGTGAGTATTTTCTTGCCCTTGGTGCGGCGCTGGTGGGCGGCCTGTGAGTTTTTACGCCGCGGTGCCTGGTAGGCCTTGTCATTCGGCTGGTCTTTGGGAATGAGCTGGTGTTCGCCATCGCCGATGAGGTCGGCGCGGCCCATCTTCCTGAGTGTTTCGCGCAGCAGCGGCCAGTTGTTCGGGTCGTGGTAGCGCAGCAGGGCCTTGTGCAGTTTGCGTTGCGCGGGGTCCTTGACGCTTTCCACCGTGGCGCTCTTGTAGCTGACTTTCTTCAGCGGGTTTTTGGTGGTGTGGAACATGGCGGTCGCGGTGGCCATCGGCGACGGGTAGAACGCCTGCACCTGGTCGGCGCGGAAGTCGTTCTTTTTCAGCCACAGCGCGAGGTTCAGCATGTCCTCATCGGTGGTGCCGGGGTGGGCGGCGATGAAATACGGGATCAGGTACTGTTCCTTGCCGGCCTCTTTGGAGAATTTCTCGAACAGCTGTTTGAACCTGTCATAGCTGCCGATGCCGGGTTTCATCATCTTCGACAGCGGGCCGGCTTCCGTGTGTTCCGGGGCGATCTTCAGGTAGCCGCCGACGTGGTGGGTGACCAGTTCCTTGACGTATTCCGGGTCTTCGATGGCGAGGTCGTAGCGCAGACCCGAGGCGATCAGCACCTTCTTGATGCCGGGCAGCTTGCGGGTCTCGCGGTAGAGTTGCGTCAGTGCGGAGTGGTCGGTGTTGAGGTTCGTGCAGATGCCGGGATAGACGCAGCTCGGCCGGCGGCAGGCGGCCTCGATTTCGCGTGTCTTGCAGGCGATGCGGTACATGTTCGCGGTCGGGCCGCCGAGGTCGGAGATCACGCCGGTGAAGCCCGGCACCTTGTCGCGGATGTCCTTCACCTCGTTGAGGATCGATTCCTCCGAGCGGTTCTGGATGATGCGGCCCTCGTGCTCGGTGATGGAGCAGAAGGTGCAGCCGCCGAAGCAGCCGCGCATGATGTTCACCGAGAAGCGGATCATTTCATAGGCCGGGATCTTCTTGCCTTTGTAGGACGGATGCGGCACGCGCGCATACGGCATGCCGAAGACGTAGTCCATTTCTTCCGTGCTCAAGCGGGATCGGCGGCGGGTTCAGCCAGAGGTCGCGGCCCTCGTGGCTGCTGCACCAGGGCGCGCGCATTGCCGGGGTTGGTCTCGAGGTGCAGCACGCGGTTGGCGTGGGCGTAGAGCGCCTTGTCGTTGCGCACCTTCTCGAACGACGGCAGGCGGATGACCGTTTTCGTCGCGGTCGAGTCTGTTCGGCCGGGTGAACTCGACGATCACGGCGCCGTTTTCGTCAATGCCGACCTGCTGTGCATTGCGGCGCTGTTTTTCGCAGGCGTCCATGGCCTGTGTGTTGATGTAGGGATTGACGATGCTGTCGATGCGACCGGGGCGGTCGATGCGCGTGGAGTCGATCTCCTGGAAGTCTTCCGGCGTGTCGCGGCGGATGAAGGCCGTGCCGCGCACGTCGGTGATGCGCTCGACGGGCTCGCCGCGTGACAGGCGGTGCGCGACCTCGACGATGGCGCGCTCGGCATTGCCGTATAAAAGGATGTCGGCCTGCGCATCGAGCAGGATGGAACGGCGCACCGTGTCCGACCAGTAGTCGTAGTGCGCGATGCGCCGCAGGGATGCCTCGATGCCGCCGAGCACGATCGGCACGTCCGCGTACGCCTCCCTGCAGCGCTGGCTGTAGACCAGCGAAGAGCGGTCCGGGCGCGCCCCGCCCTGCCCGCCGGGCGTGTAGGCATCGTCCGAGCGCGGTTTGCGATCGGCGGTGTAGCGGTTGATCATGGAGTCCATGTTGCCGGCGGTGACGCCGAAGAACAGGTTCGGTTTGCCGAGCGCCATGAACGGCTCTTTTGCATGCCAGTCGGGCTGCGCGATGATGCCGACGCGAAACCCCTGCGCCTCCAGCAGCCGGCCGATGATGGCCATGCCGAAGGACGGCTGGTCGACGTAGGCGTCGCCGGTGACGAGGATGATGTCGCAGGAATCCCAGCCGAGCGCGTCCATCTCCGCCCTGGATACGGGCAGGAAGTCACTGCTGCCGTAACACTCGGCCCAGTACTTCGGGTAGTCGTACAGCGCGGTCTCGGCCTGCGGGATGGTGATGGGGGGCATGGCGGGTTTCCTGTTGGGGTGCTTATTTTACAGGAAAAACCGGTAGCCCGTTGAAACAAGGTGGAATCCGGGGATTCGGACCTGCGCATTCCCGGATTGCGTTTCACTCCATCCTGGCTACCGACTGTGCGATTGACGGGTATGCCGACGGTACCCGGGCTCTGGTGAAGGTCGATCTTTCCAGGCCGGCGAGCAAGGCCAAACGCATCAACATCACCCTGCCGGAACGGGTTCTGGCGCTGCGCGGCTACGTCGGCGAACCGGGCTGAATGCAGGCCGGTCCGGTGCGGGACGGCCTGGCACTCAGGGCAAAGGTCGTGTTGCGCGCCTTGCCCGGCTGCGTGCCATGGCGTGCTCAACCACGTGCATGGTAACGTCCGCCGCGGCCTTCAGCAGCAGGAATATGAGCAGCGCGCTGCTGTTGCTGCCGAGAAACTTTCCGCCCATGACAACCATCAGGTGCATGGGGATGATGCGCAGGTAAGGAAAGAACATGATGTGGCCGATGTTCGGGATATCGTCGCGCTCACGTTCGCGGTTGTAGTGATAGGAAAAACGGTGATTGAAATAAAAGGCAAGCATACAGAGTGCGACGTATATTAACGGGAAGGTGTGCTGTTTGCCGGCCTCGCCCAGCAAAAACACCAGGTAGGCAAAATGGAAGAGTCCGTAATGCAGCGCGAAGAATCCCGCGGTCTTGCGTTGCGTCTCGGGTGTGGGGTCCACCGGCTTGTCGTTGATGGTGAAATTCTTCGTGGAGAATTTCTCGAGATCGAGGATGCGGTGCACGTTGAAATAACCGATCACCACGCTCTGGCCCCAGTAAATCCACATCAGGGTATAGACATCCCACTGCTGCAGCACGGCCAGCACGATGGTGAACAGGTTGGACAGTAACAGAAACAGCACCGAGCGATCGCCGTAGAGTCCGCCGGAAAGGCTGAGGGTGTGGCTGTTTTCCATGCTGCGGTATCCCCGGGTTGGCCGCTGATGAATGGCCTCTCCCTGGAGTATTCGGCAGGCAGGCTGAAATATATAAGCAAGCGGCAGCAACACCGCGCCTTTTTCGGTCTACTATTGGTCCATGGACATCGCAATCACAACGAGGAGTACATCATGAAAAGTAAAACACTCATAGCCGCCACCGTGGCCGCCGTACTGACCAGCCTGCCGGTTGTTGCCGAGGAGGAGGCACTGATCAGCTACAAGGCGCTTAGCCCCGGGACCGCGCTGGAACTGGCGCAGGCCACGCTGGCAGCCTGCCGCAAACAGGGTTACCAGATCAGTGTGGCCGTGGTCGATCGCTCCGGCACACCGCAGGTGATGCTGCGCGACCGTTATGCCGGCCAGCACACCCCGAATACCGCCACCCGCAAGGCCTGGACGGCGACCAGCTTCCGTTCCAATACCCTGGCAATGGCAGAAGAAACCCAGGCGGGCCCGCAATCGGGGGTGCGCTTCGTCGATAATGCCCTGATGCTGGGTGGCGGCGTGCTGGTCGAGGCGGCGGGCTCGATCGTCGCGGCCGTCGGGGTTTCCGGGGCCCCCAGTGGCGAGGCCGATGATGCCTGCGCCATGGCCGGCATCGCGGCTATCGAGGAGAAGCTTCTGTTCTGAATCGCAGCGACTGCAGGATCGATCGCGGAAGCGATCCGTCCCTGCGGCTTGTTGATTCCGGTACCGGCGCGCCCTGCAGGCGCGATTGATGCGCAGGCTCAGGCGGTTTGCAGGAGTTTTTGTGGAATATCGTAGCCGGCCTGCTGCATCGCCTCGAGAACAAGGTGGACCATTTGCGGGACCTCGTAGCGGTCCGAGTTGATCACCAGGTCGTAGTCGCTGCAGTCGTTGATACCTTCGCCATACAGCTCCTTGAGGTATTCCGCGCGCTGCCGGTTGATGGTCTTGACGCGTTTCCTCGCGGCATCGAGGTCGATGTCCTCACGCGCGGCAACGCGTGCGGCACAGATATCCGGCGTGCCGACGATGCGGATGCGAAAGGCCCTTTTGGGGCCGAGAATCAGGTGGGCGCCGCGGCCGACGATGACACCGCCCTTTTTCGAGATATTGAGGACCACCTTCACCAGGTGGTGCAGGTAGCGTTCCTTCGAGTACGACTTGTCGCTGAAGAAGGCCTTCCACGGTTTCGCCCGGCTCTGCTCGATATTTTCATCGAGTTTTTTAACCAGTTCGATGTCGACGTTGGCACGCATCGCCACTTCCTGGAGAATGGTACGGTCGCAGCACCTCACACCGAGACGGTCTGCAAGCGCCTGTGCGACTTGCTTGCCAAGTGAACCGAAGCCGCGCGAGACGGTGACCACGTACCTCGCCTGGCGCTCCTTTTCCAGCCGCTCTTCGTTTGCCTTGCGCTGCTGGGCAAGTTCTATTCCAATCAGCGCCTCGATCAGGCGTTCCACACTGCATTTCATAGGCACTCTCCCTGTTGGGGATCATTCTAGCGCACCCTTCGCGAGCTGGCGCTCGCTCCTGCAGGTGATCCCGCGCCCTCGATGAATTGCAGGAGCCAGCGCCAGCTGGCGAATTGCACGTTATCGCAGCGTACGCCACTTGCTCTTTATCGTGAGCTTGCCTTCAAACAGGGTGTCGATAGCCAGTTCGCCGGGGCGAACACGAATCGGGAATCCCTGCTGCATCTCCGGTTCAACCGACTCCAGTTGCAGCAGGCCGGCCGGCCAGCGGATGCGGTAATCGAGGTGGACCGGGTAATAACCGTCGAGGAAACGCCGGTGAAAGGGTCCGCTCTGCAGCGTGTAGCCGCCCTCCGCGTCAGACTTGAGAACCTGCACCTCGGCCCTGATACAGACCTCGCCCCATTCCTCTACCTGTTCCATCTGCACGCTGTTGTCTTTCACCCAGGCGCGTTTCATCCCGCTGCTCGAGGTCACCCGCAGGTTACGCAGGCCGTGGTAGCGATACATAATCTGCACCGCGTCAACCGGGTCGATGTTGCTCTGGCACTGGTACAGCCGTACCCAGCCGGTGTGCAGGCTTGATGGGATGATGGTAAGCCGGTTGCGGGTCTGCAATACCCGGCCCTCCGGTGGCTCCTGGAGGAATTCGAGGTCGCCTTCATTGACCTGCAGGGTGCTGCTGTAATCATCCGCTTCCAGCCACGCCTGTGCGTCGTCAGCGGCAGCGGCCTGCAGGGACGGCAACAGCAGGCAGAGGACAAGCAGTGGACAAACAGGTATCAGGCGCATGGTTTTTGTACGGCTGTTGTGGTCGTATTCAGAGAATAGCAGTTTGACAGGATGGTGCGTGAATCAATCGCGCTTGAGAAGCGCTCCTACAATGGCATCAAATAGTGCAGGAGCGCTTCTCAAGCGCGATTCATCCGCACGGCAATGGCATCAAATAGTGTAGGAGCGCTTCTCAAGCGCGATAGATTCGGGCCCGGTTCTTGCTACTGCACATTGCAGGGAGCGGATATACTGCGACGATGAACTGGCTTGGCCTGACCCTGATGTCTGCGTTCTTTCTTGCCACGGCGGATATGCTGACCAAGCGCTATCTTGCGCACTACCGGCCGGGGGAACTGGTACTGGTGCGCTTCGGCGTTTCAGGTGCGCTGTTGCTGCCATGGCTGCTGCTGCAACCCTGGCCGCAGTTGTCGATGGTTTTCTGGGGCTGGATGGCGCTGTTGCTGCCGCTGGAGCTGCTTGCCATGTGGCTGTACATGCAGGCGATCCGCGAGTCTCCGCTGTCATTGACCCTGCCCTATCTTGCGTTTACCCCGGTATTTATCGCGCTGACGGGGTTCGTCTTCCTCGGCGAGTCGGTTACCCGCACGGGATTTGCCGGGATTATGCTGGTGGTGTGCGGTGCATGGATATTAAATGTCAGGACTACGCCCAACGGTGCGGACCGGAATGTGCTGGCACCGTTTCGTGCGATCGTCAGGGTACGCGGCTCGCGGCTGATGCTGATGACGGCGGCGATCTACAGCCTGACAAGTGTATTCAGCAAGGCCGCCCTGTTACACGTCACGCCGGAATTTTTCGGACCGTTTTATTTCGTCACCCTGGGCATTGCATCGGCCGTGGTGTTTGCCTCGCGCAATGTTCATAGCTGGCGCGCACTTGGCCGCCACCCGCTTGCGCACCTGGGTATAGGTGTGTTCATGGCCGCGATGGTAGTGACGCATTTTTACGCCATTGAGCATATCGAGGTCGCCTACATGATCGCGGTAAAACGCACCAGCCTGCTGTTCGGCATGCTCTACGGGGCATGGCTGTTTGGCGAAAAAGGCCTGACGAAGAACCTCGTGGCGGGGGTGTTGATGATACTCGGTGTGTTTCTGATCGTGGGCTAAGGCATGGCACGGGTGCAGTTACGCTTCTATGAAGAGTTGAATGATTTCCTCGCGCCGAGGCTGCGCAAGACGGATATCACGCATGACTTCGAGCGGCGCACCTCGGTGAAGGACATGATCGAGTCCTTCGGGGTGCCGCACACGGAGGTGGAAATCATCCTCGTCAACGGCAAGTCGGTCGATTTCTCGTGGATCGTGCAGGACGGCGACCGCATCAGCGTCTACCCCCTGTTCGAAAGCCTCGATGTGAGCCCTCTGATTCGCCTGCGGCCTGCACCCCTGCGCAACCCGACGTTTATCCTCGATACCAACCTCGGGCGGCTGGCGCGCTACCTGCGCCTGCTCGGGTTTGACTGTCTCTATTCGAATGACTATGAAGATGCGACCGTGGCGAGCATTTCTGCCAGGCAACAGCGGACGCTGTTAACGCGGGACCGCAGTCTGTTGCAGCACAAGATTATTACGCACGGCTATTTTGTGCGCGAGGTGCGGCCACGGCTACAGGTGCCGGAGGTCCTGTCACGTTTCGATTTGTACAGGCTGATCGCGCCGTTCACCCGCTGCATCCGCTGCAATGGCATCTTGCAGGCTGTTGACAAGCAACTCATCGAGGCACGCCTCGAGCCGAAGACGCGCCGCTATTACAACCGCTTCAGGATGTGCAGCGGCTGCGGCCGGATTTACTGGCAGGGCAGCCATTACGAGCGGGCAATGCGGCTGGTGGATGAATGGCGCCGCCCGGAGCAGGGCCTGTAATAGCGCAGGCGGAGAAGGCGTGTTGTGACGGTCCGGGCAGCTGTACCCTGGCCCGTCCATCCCGGATCCGCTGCGCCTGATCCGGCCTACCCCGTGATCAGGCAGGCCGGAGGACGGTGCGCAGCGTCAGAATGTTTCCGTTTTTGCCGGGCCCCGGCTCCAGGAACCGTCGGGCTGCAGGCAGGCGGTGCCATAGGCATCGACCGTGCGGCCACCGACAATCACTTTCATCTGGTATTCGCGTTCCTGCAGACAGGTGCCCTCGCCAGGGCTGCTTGCCTCATAGATCGCTGCCTGCGCATCCTGCCGGGTACCGGACTGCGGGTAGCTGTCGTATCCGTAGCCGTTATCCTGCGCACTGTTGATGGCATAACCGATCAAGCCACCCATCAACAGACCGATCAGCAGATCGTCGTCATTGTCGTCATTGTTGCGTAGTAGTAAGAGCTGCCGCCATAACCCCGATAATACCGGGGCTTGTAACGATCCTTGTAATGATGCTTTTGCTTGTACTTCTTGTACTTCTTGTGCTTTTTGTAGGCGTACTGCTTGTCATTATGACGATCGTGACGGCGGTCATAGGCACGCTTGTCATTATGACTACTCTGGCGCCGGTCATGGCCGCGTTTGTCGTGCTGACCGCTGTGGTCACGGCTGTAGCCGCGCTGGTCATTCTTGCGATCGGCCCAGGCACTGCCGCTGCCGGCGAGTGAGACGGCCACCATGGCGGCGACGATGGTTCGGGATATGCGATGCGTTTTCATAACTGACTCCTGATTTTTCGGGTTACGCATACCTTTAACGCGAGCGACCCGAAAAGGGTAACAGCTATTTTTCCTATTCATCCCGGATAGTTACAGAATCCACCGCAGGATCCGGTTTTAAAACACACCTGAAGGGGACTGCATGCCCGGCCCGGTGCAGGACGGGTACGGCATGGTGCAATCAACCGGGAGATATTCCGCCGGCGGAAATCCGCTGGCACAGGGTTGTGAAATCAGGCAACCTGGACAGGTATGGCGTGACGCATATCCTTGATCCGGTTGGCCTCGTTGAGATAGATCAACGTCGGCTTGAAGACGCTGGCTTCCTGTTGTGACAGCATTGCGTAGGTACAGATGATGACACGGTCGCCGGGATTCGCCTTGTGCGCCGCGGCACCGTTCACGGAGATGATTCCGGAATGGTCTTCTGCGCGAATGGCATAGGTCGTGAAACGTTCGCCGTTGTCCAGGTTGTAGATCTGGATCTGCTCGTATTCCTGGATATTGGCCGCCTTCAGCAAGGCGCCGTCAATGGCACAGGAGCCTTCGTACTCGAGTTCCGAATGCGTGACATTGGCGTGGTGCAGTTTGGATTTTAACAGGCTGATTTGCATGCGCGGGAAAGGCTCCTTGACCCCTCGTCAAAAACAGGGAGGGATTATGCTGTAGCAAACATTAGACTGCAAGGAACCCATATAGTTTCCATATTAAGTATTGCCACTAAGTTATTGATATACAAATATTGTCAATCAGGCGGGTCGCCCCGATGCGGGCCGCCGCCAGCACCACCAGTTGCCGGTCAGCGGCGGCCGGCGGCGCAAGATCAGAACGGCGGCGAATACTGAGGTAATCCGCCGCCAGTCCCGCCTCGGCCAGCTGTTGCACGGCGGCCTGCTCGACACCCCGCAAATCGGTTTCACCGGCCTCGACAATGGTCTTCACGTCGAGCAGTACCTGGTGCAGCTGCGGCGCAAGCGCACGCTCCGCAGGCTGCAGGTAATTGTTTCTCGAACTCATGGCGAGGCCGTCGGGTTCACGCACGGTTTCAACCGCTTCAATCCTCACGGGCATGTCCAGGTCGCTCACCATGCGTTGAATAATCAACAACTGCTGGTAGTCCTTCTCGCCGAAAACCGCGATATCCGGTTGCACCATGTTGAAGAGTTTCGCGACAACCGTTGTCACACCGTTGAAATGGGACGGCCGGTGCTCGCCTTCGAGGATGCTGTTCAGCCCGGGAACGACAACCGATGTTGCCCGCTTGATGCCGCCCGGGTACATGGTGGCTACGCCGGGGGCGAACAGCACATCTGCATCCGCTTCCAGCAGTGCCCCGGTATCGAGCTGCAGGGTAAGCGGATAACTTTCATAATCTTCATCGGGCGCAAACTGCAGCGGGTTGACAAAGATACTGACAACGACCCGTGGCGCAATTGCCTTTGCATGCTGCACCAGTTTCAAGTGGCCGGCATGCAGGCTACCCATGGTCGGGACAAAAGCGATCGCCTCATCGCGCAGGCGCCACGCCCTGGTGTGCGCACGTAATTCTGCAACAGAGGTGATTGTTTCCATCAGTACTCATGCTCCGGCGCCGGGTAGCTGCCATCTTTCACCGCCTTGATGTAGGCGCCCGCCGCCGCGGCTATGCTGCCGGAATCCTGCAAAAAATCTTTCACGAAGCGCGGAGTTTTTTGTGCCGCGATACCGAGCATGTCATACAGCACCAGCACCTGGCCGTCACAGCCGGGCCCGGCACCGATGCCGATGGTGGGGATACCCAGGCTGGCGCTGATCCCGGCCGCCAGTGGCGATGGAATACATTCCATCACCAGCAAGCCGGCGCCGGCCTGCTCGAGGGCCTTCGCATCCTCCATGATCGCCCTCGCCCCGGCCTCATCGCGCCCCTGGACCCTGTATCCGCCGAGTTCCTCGACGGATTGCGGCAGCAGGCCGACATGACCACAGAGCGGGATACCGTGCTGTACCAGGTGCGCGGCGATCCCCGCCATGCGGGTTCCGCCCTCGAGCTTGACCATGTCCGCCCCGCCCTCGTCTACCAGGCGGCGGGCATTTTCCAGCGCCTGCGAGCGGGTCTCGTAGCTCCCGGCGGGCAAATCAACCACCCGCCAGGCATGCCGGCCGACGCGCGCGACACTGGCGGCATGATGGATCATGTCCTCCATGGTGACAGGTACGGTAGAGTCATAACCCAGCAACACCATGCCGAGAGAATCGCCGATAATGAACATATCGATACCGGCAGTTTCCAGCAGCCTGGTAAAACTCGCGTCATAGCAGGTCAGGCAGGCGATTTTCTCGCCCCGTTGTTTCATGCGTTGCAGGTCAGCGAGTGTGACCGGTGAATTTTTATCTTCGTCTGTCATTACATTGCGGCCCCGTTTGTACAAGCCGGACATGGTTTCTGGCCCTTTCCCGAAGGGAGAGGGAATTCTCTGTCTTGTTCGAAGAGTGAACCGGCAGCAGGAGCAGACCGCGCTAGATAGCCGCCGACATCGGGTTAAAGTACTGCCGCCCTTTCCTCGCGGCATGGATCTCTTCCAGCAGGGCGGCATAATCCTCCTCGTTGTCAACAAGGTCGATATTCGCCGCATTGACAATCAATAAAGGCGCTGCGTCATAGTCAAGAAACAGCCGGGCGTAGGCATCGGAGAGGCTGCGCAAGTAGTTCGCATCGATCTTGCGCTCGTAGCGGATACCGCGCTTGGCAATGCGTTTCAGCAGAATATCCTCGGGGGCCTGCAGATAAATCACCAGGTCCGGTACCGGCGCATCCACGGTAACGTGGTCGTAGACCTGCTGGTAAAGCTTCAGCTCCTCGGCATCCAGCGTCAGCTCGGCAAACAGGTGGTCCTTTTCCATCATGAAATCGGTGACACGCACCGGCTGGAACATGTCGGCCTGGCGCATGGCCTCGATCTGGCGTGCCCGCTGGAACAGAAAAAACAACTGCGCCGGCAATGCGCCCGCGCGCGGGTCCTGGTAGAAGCGTTCCAGAAAAGGGTTTTCGTCGGAACCTTCCAGCACCAGGTCGGTCTCGAAGCTTTCTGCAAGACGCCGCGCCAGGCTGGTCTTGCCAACACCGATCGGTCCCTCAACGGCAATATAACCCGGTGGTGCTTCAGCCATTAACCGGTAACCAGTTTCTTCACTGAATGATTCTCGCACTGGCCCAGCAGGCCTCCCAGCTTGCCAAGGCCCGGAATACTGATATTGCCCGCGACTTCAGCCAGGGGAATGATGACAAAATCACGTTCATGCATGCCGGGATGGGGCACGATCAGGTCCTTCTTGCTGATCTTCTTTTTGCCATAGAGCAATAAATCCAGGTCCAGCACACGCGGACCCCATTTCTCGCCATCCCGGGTTCGCCCCTGCATGTCTTCAATCTTTACCAGTTCGCGGAACAGGTCCTCGGCAGACAGCAGGGTATCCAGTGCCGCAACCGCATTGACATAATCCGGCTGGTCTGACGGCCCCATTGGCTTGCACCCGTAGAGACTGGATTTCGCAAAAATAATGGAATCCGGCAGGTATCCGATTTCTTCGAAGGCATCCTTGACCTGTGCAACCGGGTTGTCCAGGTTGCTTCCTATACCGATGTAAGCACGAACTGTCATGACTGGCCTCCACCGGACCGTTTACGCGGACGGCGACGGCGCCGGCCTTTTCCTGCACGCGGCTCGCTGTCTGCCTGTGCAACATTTGACGGGTTTTTTTCCTGCAGCTCTGTCCACCATTCGCCCGCTTCGCGTGACACCTCGCCGGCTTCGCCGCGCAGCAACAGAAAATCATAGGCTGCACGGAAGCGCGGATGGGCAAGGACACGCATACTGCGTCGACCGCCCATGTTCTCGAGACGCAGCTGCAGCATCCATATCTCGCGCATCGGCAGGGAAAAACGTCGCGGCAATGACATGATCGCCGCCTGTTCGATAATAATCTGCGAGCCGGCATGCTGCAGGGCCTCGGCCTTGTGCTGCCCCCCGGCTTCCAGCATTGCGGCACGCTCACGCACCGGCTGCCAGAGAAACAACGCAAACAGAAAAGCCGGCGTTACCGGCTTGCCCTGTCCGACCCGGGTGTCGGTATTTTCCATGCCCCGGCTGATCAGTGTTAACGGGAAATGTTCTTCCTCGTGCGTCAGGGCCTGCTCCGTCAAAGGGAACAACTGGCCAAACAGGCTGTAATGGCGCAGCATTTCAAAGTTTGCCAGCGCATGACCGCCCATGAACAGCTTCAGCATTTCGTCAAACAACCGCGCCGGCGGGATATCTGCCAACAGGGGTGCCAGCTGCTCGATCGGCTCTTCACTGCTCTTCTCGATACGAAATCCCAGCTTGGTGGCAAAGCGGACAGCGCGCAACATGCGCACCGGGTCTTCGCGGTAGCGGGTCTCGGGATCACCGATGAGGCGCAGCAGGCCGGCCTTGATATCCTGCATGCCCCCGGCGTAGTCGGTGATCGAGAAATCCGCAATATTGTAATAGAGGGCATTTACCGTGAAGTCGCGGCGGAAGGCGTCGCCTCCTATATTGCCGAAAATATTGTCGCGCACGATGCGGCCTTCACCATCGACATGACGCTTGTCCCCGTCATCATCGTCATCCTGCAGGGCGCGGAAGGTGGCCACCTCGATGACCTCGCGGCCGAACAGCACATGCGCGAGTCGAAAACGGCGGCCGATCAGGCGGCAGTTGCGAAACAGCCTGCGCACGTCTTCAGGGACCGCATCGGTCACGATATCGAAGTCTTTTGGCTCACGCCCCAGCAGCAGGTCACGCACACCGCCGCCCACCAGGTGCGCCTGGTAACCGGAATCCTTTAATCGATATAACACCTTCAGCGCATTGGGGCTGATATTGCCGCGGGAAATCGAATGCTCGGCACGGGTGATAATGTCGGGTTCGGTATGTATTTTTACGCTGCCGGCTTCGCTCACTGTATTTACTTGTAGATGAAAAGACAGGGCGTATAATACCATCGCTTTCAAGCCCTGTACTGCTCCCTTCGTCTAGTGGTTAGGACACTGGCCTCTCACGCCGGTAACAGGGGTTCGAGTCCCCTAGGGAGCACCATTTACATGCTGTTCACGGCCTGCAACCCGGCCCGGGGCTGATGCGGTCAGGGGAAATTGCGCGATTCCGGCCAGTGCAGCAAAAGATTATAATGGACAAACCTGACAATAAACCCGGCTACAAACCGGCTGGCCTGCTTGTCCGCCTGGCCGCAATATTCTATGACTCGCTGTTACTGCTCTCGGTACTGGTGATCGCAACGGCGATCGCGTTACTGGTTACCAGGGGCACACTGCATACGCACAATCCGTTTTTCAGGACCCTGCTGTTCCTGATCTGCTTTTCTTTCTATGCCTGGTTCTGGCTGCACGGCGGCCAGACCCTGGGTATGCGTGCATGGAGACTGCGCATTCAGAACATCGATGGACGTCCCATCACTATCTGGCAGGCCCTGTTGCGTTTCCTGGTCGCCATCCCTTCCCTGGCGTTTGCCGGGCTGGGTTTTCTGTGGATGCTGGTCGATCGGGACAAAATGACCTGGCATGACCGCTTCTCGGAGTCGGTGATCGTCAGGCTGCCGAAATAGAATCAGATCTTTTGAATTGCACGAATACCGAGCAACATGAACAAAAGACCTGGCACCAGCGTGGCGAGTAGCGGGTTGATCCCGTATACCTGCCCCATCTGGCTGGAAATCTGGGTGACCACGTAAAACCCGAAGCCGACAAGAATGCCGATAAAAATACGCTGTCCCGTGGGCACGGAACGCAAGCCGCCGAAGACGAAGGGCACGGATACCAGCAGCATGACCAGCGAGGCAAACGGGGTCATCAGGCGCCCCCAGAAGGCGTAACGGTACTGTTGTGCATCAAGACCATTCTCCTCGAGGTAATCAACCAGCTGGGAAATAGCGACAACCGACATGGTCTGCGGCTTCATCACGACGACGCTGAGCAACTCGGGTGATACCAGCGTCTGCCGCTCCAGCTGATCATAGTGCTGCACTACCACCTGGTTATCATCGAACCGTGTCTGCTCGACATCGATCAGCTGCCATACATCGTTTTCAACCTGCGCCTGCGCAGATGTCGTGATCACGGACAGACTGGAATCGTCCTCGAACTCGTAGATCGTGAGACCGGCCAGGTTTTCGTCGCTGAGGATCTTCTTTACATTGATGTAATAGTTGCCATCACGCACCCACAGGCCCAGGGTGCCGAGGAAGCTCGCCGCCTTGTTGGTGGCGGCAGCGCGCAATTTTTGTCCGTAGTGTTCCGCCGGTGGTGCGACCAGCTCACCAACCATGACGACCACAACCAGCATCAGCACGCCGGCCTGCAGCACCGATCGCACAATGCGCCAGACCGGGATGCCGCTTGCCCGCATGGCAATCAGCTCACTGCTGGCTGCCAGCATACCCATGCCGATCAGGCTGCCAAGCAACGCGGCCATCGGGAACATCTCGTAGATGCTTTTCGGTGTCGTCAGCGCGACAAACAGGAACATCTTCCAGAGGCTGTAGGTACCCACGCCAACCTTGTCCAGCTGGCCGATGATGTTAAAGAAAACATCCAGGCCAACGATGACCAGCAGCGCAATCCCCGTGCCTGCAGCAATCGCCACTGCAATGTAGCGGTCCAGGATCTTCATGCAGAACGCCCGAAGCGGCCGGCCAGCCGGTCACTGTTGAGCAGGACCAGGGCCAGGATTACGGTCAATAGCGGCACCCACCACAGGCCGATAGAGGCCGGCACGTCGCCCTGCTCAACCCACACCTTTGCGGCGCCCAGCAGGTTGTAATAGACCACGAACAGCAGGATGGCCATCACCAGGCGGCCATAACGACCCTGTCGCGGCGAGGATTTGCACAGCGGCACCGAGAGAAACAGCAACACCATGACCGACAGACGGCATGGCGAGACGCCATTGCAGCTCGGCACGCTTTTCAGGATCAGCCGAACCAAGCAGCAGTGCGGTTGGCGTCGCAACCAGCTTCGAGGAGACTCTCTGCACGCCCGGCAAATCAATACGTACACCGTATTCCCCGAACTTCATAATCCGGTAGTTTTTCATGCCGGGCGTGCCTTCGTAACGGTAACCATCGACCAGCACCAGGAAATCATCACCGCTTGCTGTATCCCGTTTTCGGTAGGCAGACTCTGCCCTTAATAGCTGCAGGGCAGTTTCGTCGCCAGCATGGCCGCTGACAACAATAAACAGGTTCTCCATCTGCTGCTTGTCCTTTGAGAGTCGTTCGGCATAAAACGTCAGGCGGCCACCCTGTATGGCATTGAAGCGACCCGCGCCCAGCACCGTAAGATCTGCCTGCTGTTCTGCTTCATGCCCTTACCTGCAGACTCATACCCTCGACGGCTGGTCCGGCATAGAGCGACAGCCAGCCAAGCAGAACAGCGACGACGACGCCGAGTGTCAGCAGTGGCTTGTAGATCTGTCCGGGCCCGACCCCGCAGGCCGCCATCACGGTCATTTCATTATCGCGATACATGCGGCCCAGCCCGATAATCACGCCCAGCGCCAGGGCGAACGGGACCACGTGCACCAGGTACCAGACCATCTTCAGACCCAGCAGTTTAAACACCACGTTACCCGGTATCTCACCGGCTGCTGCATCACCCAGGTACTGCACCAGTCGATTACTGACAAGAATCAGCCAGAGGATGACGGTCACGACCAGCCAGCCGTGAATCACTTCTCTTAGCAGGTAACGATCAAAAACACGGATCATCCGGATGGGCCCGATTGGCAGCATGAAAATCATGCCTGCTTCCAGTACACTTCCCTGATATATTAACGCTGCTGGCAGGCATCGATCAGGAACGCGACTACCGTATAACACAAGGCCCGCGAACTGCAATCACAACCATCATCACATAAAGGGACGCTGCATGAAATTCACCATCAAGAGCGAGAAACCGGCAGAAACCAGGGCCGGATGCGTCATCCTCGGCGTTTACGAGAAAAACAGGCTGTCTCCTGCCGCGGCCCAGTTTGACAAGGCGACCGGGGGACTGTTGTCCAGGCTTCTGAAAGCCGGCGAAATCGACGGCAGCTACGGGACAACACTCATCATCCACTATCCCGAAGGCGCCCGCTGTGAGCGGGTTATGCTCGTCGGCTGCGGCGAGGAAAATGAGCTCAATGAAGAACACTACTGCCAGGTGGTCGCATGCGCGGCAGGCGCGGTTAAAGCCAGTGGCGCCACCAATGCCATCAGTTACCTGGCCGAACTGAAGGTCGGCAAGCGGGATGGCTACTGGAAAATCCGCACCCTGGTGGAAAACACCGAGAGCGCACTGTTTTCGACGAATGGCCTGAAAAGCAAGAAAGACACTGCCAGGAAACCGTTACGCAGCTTCGCCATTCATCCCGGCAGGACTGACAGGAAGCAGGCCAGCCAGGGCCGTGAAGGATGGCGTGGCCCTTGCCGGCGGCGTCAGGCTGGCGCGCACCCTGGGTAACCTGCCCGGCAATATCTGTACCCCCTCCTACCTCGCTGCCGAGGCGCGCAAGCTGGGCAGGACCTACAAGACGATCAAGACCAGCGTGCTTGAAGAAGCCGCGATGAAAAAACTCGGCATGGGCTCGCTGCTGTCTGTCTCGCGCGGCAGCGTGGAACCGGCAAAACTGATCACCATGGAATACAGTGGCGGCAAAAAAGGCAGCAAACCGGTGGTACTGGTCGGCAAGGGCGTCACCTTCGACTCGGGTGGCATTTCCCTGAAGCCGGGCCTCGCCATGGATGAAATGAAGTTCGACATGTGCGGCGCTGCCAGCGTGCTTGGCACCCTGCAGGCCTGCGCAGAGATGAAGCTTCCGTTGAATGTCGTCGGCGTCATCCCGACCACGGAAAATCTGCCGGACGCCAAGGCCACCAAACCGGGTGACATTGTCACCAGCATGTCCGGACAGACCATCGAGATCCTGAATACCGATGCCGAGGGACGCCTGATTCTTTGTGATGCCCTCACCTATTGCAAAAAATTCAAACCCGAGGTGGTGATCGACATCGCCACGCTTACCGGCGCCTGCGTGGTTGCGCTGGGCCATTACACGGCCGCTGTGCTGGGTAACGATGATGAGCTTGCAAAAGAGCTGCTGACGGCCGGCCAGACTGCATTCGACCGTGCCTGGCAAATGCCCTTGTGGGAGGTGTACCAGGCGGACCTCGACAGTAACTTTGCCGACATCGCCAACATCGGCGGACGTGCCGGCACCATCACGGCCGCCTGTTTTCTGTCGCGCTTCACCGGGGATTACCGCTGGGCGCATCTGGATATCGCCGGAGTGGCCTGGAAAAACGGCAAGGAAAAAGGGGCAACCGGCAGGCCGGTACCCCTGCTGACCCAGTTCCTGCTGGATCGCTGTGACGCCAGATGACCGAAGTCGACTTCTATGTCCTCGGGGACAAGGCGCCTCAGGCGGGGGTACAATTCACCTGTCGGCTCGCGGAAAAGATCTTCAGGGACGGTCACCAGGTCTACATCAATACCGCTTCCGAACAGCAACTAAAGCAGCTCGACGACCTGTTATGGAGTTTTCGACCGGGAAGTTTTTTGCCACATGCTGTATATATAAATGAGGAAACGCAGGTGGCTCCCATTCTGCTGGGGCATGCTACGGAGCCGGAAGGGCCCAGCGATGTACTGGTTAACCTGGCTGAAGACATACCCGCGTACTTCGGCCGCTTCAGCCGGGTAACTGAACTGGTATCCGGCAATGAAGTGCAACGTGATGCGGCACGTGCACGCTACAGGTTTTACAAGGACCGCGGCTACCCAGTGAGGTCACACCAGCTATGAAAAACGCTGAAGAACTGTCTCTCGACGAAGAAGGTATCCCGATACTGACGGACATCGTGCGCGACGATTATGAACCGGAGCCGCCGGACATGCGCCTCGCCAGGCGGGCATCGGACATGGCGCCCCGGGAGATTGCCGATGAACTGCTGGGTAATGAGTCGTTCCGAAAACAGATCGAGGAAGTCGCCGCCACACTTACCCGCAGCGTCTGCCAGCAAATGGAGCAGGCATTACAACCCGTCCTCGAACAGGCCATTGGCATGGCACTGAATGACAGTGATGCGATATCGTCTGAAGCCGTTCGTCAGCAGCTTGAATCCGCCCTGCCCGACATGGTTGCCGAGGCCCTGCAGGTGTCCGGCGACAGCCCTGAATAAACGGTAGTCGGGGGCAACCCTGAAAAAACACTTCCTTCAGGTATAATCCATCGCCCTGGCCTCGCCCGGGTCCCGCTTGACTGAATAACGCCAGCCATGGAAAAGACCTACAATCCGCACGCCATAGAACAGCAATGGTACGAAACCTGGGAGCGGGAAGGACATTTTGCGCCTTCCGGTGAAGGTGCGCCCTACTGCATCATGATTCCGCCGCCGAATGTAACCGGCAGCCTGCACATGGGGCACGCCTTTCAGGACACCCTGATGGACGCGCTGACCCGCTACCACCGCATGCGCGGCGACAACACCCTGTGGCAGCCCGGCACCGACCATGCGGGCATCGCGACGCAGATGGTGGTCGAACGCCAGCTCAACAGCGACAGCCTGACCCGGCATGATCTCGGCCGCGAGAAATTCATCAAGCGCATCTGGGAGTGGAAACATGAATCCGGCGGGACCATTACCCGCCAGCTGCGGCGCATGGGTTCATCCGTGGACTGGAGCCGTGAGCGCTTCACCATGGACGAGGGCCTGTCACAGGCCGTCAGGGAGACCTTTGTCCGCCTCTATGAAGAAGGCCTGATCTACCGCGGCAAGCGCCTGGTGAACTGGGACCCGGTGCTGCACACCGCGGTATCCGATCTCGAGGTGGTTTCCGAAGAGGAAGATGGCCATCTCTGGCACATGCGCTATCCGCTGGCAGACGGCTCCGGCAGTCTCGTCGTCGCCACGACGCGGCCCGAGACCATGCTCGGCGACACGGCGGTCGCCGTGCATCCCGACGACGAGCGCTATCAGTCGATGATCGGCAAGCACATTCGCCTGCCGCTGACGGACCGTGACATTCCCGTCATCGCCGATGACTATGTCGACCCGGAATTCGGCACCGGCTGCGTGAAAATCACGCCGGCCCATGATTTCAATGACGACGAAATGGGCAAGCGTCACGACCTGCCGGTGATCAATATTCTCACCATCGATGCCTGCATCAATGACGAGGCCCCCGGCCGGTACGGCGGCATGGATCGTTACGAGGCGCGCAGGCAGATCGTCGCCGACCTCGAGGCTGCGGGACTGCTGGAGAAGGTCGAGGACCACAAACTGATGGTGCCGCGCGGCGACCGCTCCGGCGCCGTGGTTGAGCCGTTCCTGACCGACCAGTGGTTTGTGAAGATCGCACCGCTGGCGGAACCGGCCATCAGGGCGGTCGAGGACGGGCGCATCAAATTCGTGCCGGACAACTGGAAGAACACCTATTTCGAATGGATGCGCAATATCCAGGACTGGTGCATCTCGCGCCAGATCTGGTGGGGACACCGGATACCGGCCTGGTATGACGAGGCCGGCAATATCTACGTCGGGCGCAGCGAGAAAGAAGCGCGTGAAAAACACGGCCTGGATGATGAACTCGCCCTGCACCAGGATGAAGACGTACTCGATACCTGGTTCTCATCCGCGCTCTGGCCTTTCAGCACGCTGGGCTGGCCGGAAAAGACCGAAGAACTGAACACCTTCTACCCGACCAGCGTACTGGTCACCGGTTTTGACATAATTTTCTTCTGGGTCGCCCGCATGATCATGATGGGGCTCAAGTTCACCGGTGAAGTCCCGTTTCGGGAGGTTTATATTCACGGGCTGGTGCGCGATGCACACGGCCAGAAAATGTCCAAGTCCAAGGGCAATGTACTCGACCCGATCGACCTGATCGATGGCATCGAGCTGGAGGCACTGGTTGCCAAGCGCCGCGCCGGCCTGATGCAGCCGAAGATGGCGGACAGGATCGACAAGATGACCCGCAAGGACTTTCCGGACGGCATACCGGCATTCGGTACCGATGCCTTGCGTTTTACCTTTGCCGCCCTCGCCTCCACCGGCCGTGACATCAACTTCGACCTGGGACGGATCGAGGGCTACCGCAACTTCTGCAACAAGCTGTGGAACGCCGCCCGCTATGTGCTGATGAATACCGAGGGCCAGGACTGCGGCCAGGACGGCAGCGAGGTGCTGCTGAATGATGCCGATCGATGGATAATCAGCCTGCTGCAGCAGACCGAACAGGAAGTCATCGAGGCCATCGAAAACTACCGCTTTGACCTTGCAGCACAGGCCATTTACACCTTTATCTGGGACGAATACTGCGACTGGTACCTGGAGCTATCGAAACCGGTGCTGACGGACCCTGACGGTGACGCCGGGGCACTGCGTGGCACACGCAGAACCCTGGTCGTGGTAATGGAGACCGTTTTAAGACTGATCCACCCGTTGACCCCCTTCATCAGCGAGGAGATCTGGCAACGCATGGCACCGCTTGCCGGTGTTGCGGGAAAAACCATCATGCGCCAGCCCTACCCGGCACCCGACACCGGCAAGATCGACCGGAATGCGCTTGCGGAAATCAACTGGGTGAAGGATTTCATTATAGGAGTGCGCAAGATTCGCAGCGGCATGAATATCGACCCCCGCAAGTTGTTACCCGTACTGCTGCAGGATGGCTCTGCAACAGACAGGCAACGGCTCGACAGAAACCGGCGTTACCTCGAGAGTGTCGGCCGTATTGAATCCGTTACCTGGCTGGATGTAAATAAAACAGCACCGGAGTCTTCCACCGCGCTGGTCGGCGATATGAAACTGCTGATTCCGCTTGCAGGCCTGATCGACAAGGACAGCGAGATCCTGCGACTGACTAAAGAACTCGAGAAGAAGATAAATGAACTGGGCCGCTGCGAGAAAAAACTTCTCAACCCGGGCTTTGTAGACAAGGCCCCGGCCGATGTCGTCGAAAAGGAACGTGCACGTGCGACCGAACTTGGCTCGGTCATCAATAACCTGGAAGGACAAAAAGAAAAGATCCAGGCGCTTTGACCTTTACTGCATTATTAATGAAGGACGGTGGTTCAGATATGACCGTCTGTCAGGTGGTGACTTCCCGGCACACCGCAACTAGATACCCGCCAGCTTCATCACCAGCTTGACCACCCCCCAGATTGTCAAAATAAAAACTATCGTCACGATCAAGCCGATGACGATGTACTGCGAAGGCTTCCCGTGGGTGAAGTCTTCTTCACGCTTACGATTACTTTGCACACCGAACATACTCGCCAGGACGCTTCCCAGCACGTCCAGAAACGAAGGCACTTTTGGCTCATTCTTGCGATCATCAACCATACTCTATTCCCGGGCTCTTTTCGGCGACATTCTACCGGGCATGCGTTCTGCTGCAAGGATGGCCGGCTGCACAGGGTAATTTGACCAGTTAACCGGGCGGTTGAGATTTCAAGGGAACGGTAACCGGCCCGGAATCAAGCCCGGTATCAAGACTCAATATATATGCGCTTCTGCCGATAGCATGTTTTGTCGGGTAACAGAATATGTTTCATATATTACATCATATAGTTATGACATTATTCTGGTTTGCGGGCCGGGCACCCGGGACAAGACGGGCGGCCTTGAAGGCATTTATCGTGGATTTTGACAGGTACTTGTGAATTCGTATGGCGACAATTCTGATCATTGATGACCAGCTTACCAGCCGCAAAATCCTGCAACAGCTGGTCAGTACGCTTGAGCGAAACCTCGTTACAGAGGCGTTTGCGAACCCGGTAGAGGCGCTCGAATGGACGGTAAAAAGAGCCGCCGACCTGGTGCTGGTGGATTACAAGATGCCGGAAATGAATGGCGTTGAATTTATCAGGAAGTTCCGTAGCAACCCGGCCTGCGCTCATATCCCTGTCATCATGGTGACTTCCATTGAAGACATAAAAGTGCGTTACGATGCGCTGGAGGCCGGGGCCACCGACTTCCTGATGAAACCGGTTGACCACTATGAATGCCGCGCACGCTGCCGCAACCTGCTGACCCAGTCGCAGCAATACAAGATTATCAGCGACCGCTCCCGCTGGCTTGAACGACGTGTTGCCGAGGCTACCAGTGAAATCAGATTACGCGAACGTGAAACCCTGCTGCGGCTGGCGAGGGCCGGAGAATATCGGGACGAGGAAACAGGCAATCACATTATTCGCATGGCGAAGTATTCACGTCTCATAGCAGAACAAATGGGATTCTCCGAGGCGGATGCAGAAATCATTGAAATGTCAGCACCCATGCACGACATCGGCAAGATTGGCATCAGGGACGGTATCCTGCTCAAACCCGGTAAACTGACGGCTGAAGAATTCGAGATAATGAAGAATCACACCACAATCGGGTATGAGATTCTGAAGGACAGTCCTTCAAAGTACCTGCAGCTGGGCGGCATTATCGCACTCGGGCATCATGAAAAATTCGACGGCACCGGCTACCCTTACGGCAAAAAAGGTAAAGATATCCCGATTGAGGCACGCATCGTGGCCGTCGCCGACGTCTATGATGCACTGGTATCTGATCGCCCTTATAAAAATGCCTGGTCCATGCAAGCCGCGCTTGAATACATGGAAAACCACAGCGGCAAGCACTTTGATCCGGAATGTTTTACGGCCTTCAAAACCCAACTCGACAAGATAACAAAAATACACGGCATGCTGCCGGACAAGCCACTGGCACACAGTCGATAAGGTCCATACGACTCTTACCCCCCTGATCCTGGCTGCTGCCAGTTTGCAAATTATGGGTTACACTCGCTCACATTCCACGAGCGATATCCTGCAACAGGATCAGTAATCCGAATATCTGATGGCAATTCTCGATAAAGAAATCAGCGACCTGCTCGCCAGCAAGAATATTTTTGGCCCGGGTAGCGATGAACTTGCCAGGCATGAAGACCATCTGGTCCGCTACTTCGAGCGTGAATACAGGCGCCTTTCAGATAACCCTGTTACTCTCCAATCATTGGGCATATCAACAGACCAGGGCCCGATGATGGAAGAAACAGAAGCCCTGATGGACAGCCACTATGATGAGCGGCCGGAATTCTTTGCAAGCTTTCTTGATACGCGATACATGGCCTATTCAATGGCCTACTATGGTGAATCCCCTGAGATAATTCGCTCCTCCAGCGCATCACTGGAAGAAGCACAACGGGCCAAGTTCGCGCTGATTGCAAAACGCGCAAGAATAGAAGGCCATGAGCGCATTCTCAACATTGGCTGTGGGTTTGGGTCTCTCGAGACCTATCTTTTAGAGGAATTTCCCGATCTTGAGATTGTTGGCATTACCCCAAGCACTGTACAAATCGCATACCTGAGACAGAACGATTGCAAAATCCGTCAGACTATTCTAGGTAGTGGGAAATTTAAATTAATAGAAGGTACTTTCGAACAAACTACCTTTAATGAAGCTTGGGAAATCTAAACTATCGATCTTGTAATATCCAGTTGCAGTATTTGAGCATGTATACAACATGCAGCTCTGATACATGAAAAGATAAGTAAACTACTCATTCCAGGCGGCAGATCATTCAATCATTTTATTACCTCAAAGATTGTCATCCCACAATTTCTAGACCCAACTAAGACAAGAATTGGTATATATTTCCCTGGTGGAAGAGTCTGGCCTCATGCCGAATTCTTTCGTCATACAGACCATTCTCGACCTGGAAGGAAACTGGTTTATAAATGGACTTAATTACTGGCGGACACTGGATGAATGGCACAGGCGCTACTGGAACAACATCCCTTCCCTGTACAAATCGGTCTTTGATACCAGGGCAATCGCCCACTGGAATGAATACTTTTCACTCTGCAAGGCCGTCTTCGCGCCCATGGAAGGCACAGTCTACGGTAACAGCCACTACCTGTTTAGAAAACCTGGCTAATTAACCACCGGGCACCCAGGATTTCAATGCTATGACGGCATTCAATCCACCGAAGGCAAATGCATTGGACAGGGCAACATCAACCTGTTTCTCTCGTGCCAGGTTGGGCACATAATCCAGATCACATCCCTCCCCGGGCCCTGTAAAATTTGCCGTAGGCGGTATCCTGTTGTTTACCACCGCCAGGGTTGTGGCAACCAGTTCCAGCGCACTGGCTGCCCCAAGCGCATGCCCATGCATCGACTTGGTTGAAGAAACCGCCAGGGCGCCGGCATGCCTGCCAAATACCCTGTTTATCGCCTGCGTTTCAGCCAGATCGTTGGCAACCGTACCCGTACCATGTGCATTAATGTAATCCACCGATTCTGTGGGCAATGCGGCATCTTCAAGGGCAGCTGTTATCGCCCTGGAAATACCGTCTATATCCGGACGGGTAATATGACCTGCATCAGATGACATGCCACAACCGGCAAATTCGGCATAAATACGCGCACCACGCCGGCTTGCATGCCGTTCAGACTCCAGGATCAGCATCCCGGCGCCTTCTCCCAGCACCATGCCGGACCGGTCGCTTGAAAATGGACGGCAGGTATCATTCGACACGACCCGCAAGGCTTCCCAGGCCTTCAACAGACCATAGGTGAAAGGGGCATCGGTCCCCCCGACCAGGGCAATATCCACCAGCCCCGACTGAATCATCATGCGGCCCTGGATGATTGCATGGGCGCCAGACGCACATGCACTGGTAACCGAAAAGACCGGGCCCTTGATGCCAATCTGCTGGCTGACCATGCTGGCTGCTGCACTGGGCATACCCCTGGGAATGGTCAGCGGGTGGACACGCTTGCCCTGCTCCTTGTAGAGCTTTGTATAAGTTTCTTCATCCGTCTGCTTTCCGCCACAACCCGTCCCGATAATGGCGGCCGCCTGCCTCAGGATCTTCACTGCCTGCAGCAAGCCCGGCATCCTCGACAGCCTCCCGTGCCGCCAATAGTGCGAACTGCGAGAAACGATCAAGGAGTGGCAGTACATCCCGCGGGAAGTATTGCTCCGGCTGGAAACCCTCCAGTCGAGAACCGGTTTGAATCTTTACATCGTCCGCAAATCCTGTCAGCGGCCCGATGGATGTATGTCCCCGGCAGAGAGCATCCCAGAAAGCCGCAACACCGACACCCAGTCCGCAGACGCTGCCAAGGCCTGTAATGACAACCCGGCCTGTCATTCCGAATTTCTATTTCCCAGCAGGAGTTCCAGTTGATTCACAATGTCATTGACTATTGTGAGTTTATCAAAGACTTCATTGGGAATTTCAACATCCAGCCGGTCTTCCAGTTCGTACATGATAGTAATAGCCCCCAGTGAATCGATCCCCAATTCGTCCAGGCGCATGTCCAGCGTGATATCTCCAGGCCGGCACTTGAGATGAGAAGATATTTCTTTAATTACAGTATCTTGCAACAAGCAATTATTCTCCACAGAATGACGCTTAAAGCATTATACCTGCGCTGCCGTTATCCGTCTTGTTAACAGGAATACCTTCCAGTGCAGGTTAAAAAAGAGCAATGACTACAGCCCAGGCACAAAATTCTCCAAGCAAAGACTCATTGCATAAGCTCAAGATGTGCCTAAGATCTGATTGGCTGGACAGGATCTCCTGAGCAAGAACAAGCAGTACTACGTACTCGCTATACCCTATCGCTTTCATGATCTATTTATTTGATAATTAAACCATGAGGATAACGCAGGTATCTGAACTATTGGTCAAAAGGAATATTGGTTTATCCTGATCATTCCTGATTTTGCACTATTATTATCTCACATCTTCTCTAGCATATCTGGCAATATGCCATCCTCCTCAAGACGAATTATTAGGTATCTTGTGAGATATTGGGGCTATTAAGTTATGGACTTTATGTAACTGGACCATATGGGCGCACCATGGTTTGGTGTTTACCTTTGGGTAACACTCGGCAATGGGTTCCGCTACGGCGAGAAATATCTTTATCTGTCTGCCTCTGTATCACTTCTAGGTTTTGCATTTGTTGCAAAATTCACCCCTTACTGGACGACCCACGCAAGAATTGGCAATTGGCCTAGCATGTACTTTACTGTTGATCCCGGCCTATTCCGCCGTCTTGATCCGACGACTCTACGAAGCCCGGCAGCGCGCAGATGACGCAAGCCGCGCGAAGAGTGATTTTCTTTCCTGTATGTCACACGAAATCCGTACCCCGCTTAACGGCATTCTTGGCATGACAGACTTGCTGAAATTAAGACCGCTGGAACCTGAAGACAGGGAATATGTTGACACCATTTATGCTTCCGGTCATGCTCTCGCACGGCAGATTAACGAGATTCTCGACCTGTCAAAAATCGAGGCCGGTCAATTAACACTGGAACAAATTGAATTTGATCTTTATGCCCTGATCAACACAACCATGCGAATTTTTCAGCCCCAGATAGAGGGGAAACGCCTGCAACTGCAGGAAATAATTGACCCGCGAACGCCCTTTCTGCTAACCGGTGACCCGGATAAACTCCAGCAAATCATTATCAATTTAGTCGGAAACGCTATCAAGTTTACCGCACAGGGAATCATCTCCATACGTATATATCCACGCGATATTGACACCGGTCAGACCGTATTGAGATTCGAGGTTGCCGATACAGGCACGGGCATACCTGCAGACCGGATCCAGGCGATCTTTGAACCATTCACCCAGGCCGATAGCAGCGTATCGAGAAATTATGGCGGCACCGGGCTGGGCACGACCATCTGCAAGAACCTTGTCGAATTGATGGGCGGACAAATCGGTGTACAGAGTACCCCGGGTGTGGGTTCTACCTTCTGGTTCGATATCCCGTTTGCGGCCAACACCCGGGCTGCGGCCGTGAACGGTCAGGCATGGACCAGCCGATGCCGGGTAGTGTATCTAAACCCGCAGGCAGATGCAGAGGACAGCATCCCCGCCAGCCTGAAAGAATGGAACATGCCCTGTGATCTGGCAACAACTTTCGATCAGGCAGGCCGGCTGCTATTCACTCAGGGCAACCATACAGCCCTGATAATAGACAGTATGCCGTATGAGCAGAAACTCGCGGGAATACTCTCTGGTGAGGATACGAGCATCCCCGACGGGGTGAAAATAATCCTCATCGGGACAGAGCAGTATCCAGTCAACATCAATGAAAATAATCAGGACCAGGTTTTCGTCCTGGAGCCACCACTGGAGGGAAATATTCTTATCAATGTACTACATGCCTGTTATTCGAGGCACAGCAAGGAGGACGATGTGATTCACTTCTCACACCAACAGGTCATTGAACAGAAATCAGGCAGACCCTTACGTATTCTTGTTGGCGACGACAGCGCGACCAACCGGCTTGTATTGCAGCGTATGCTCGACAAACTCGGGCACCAGTACACCATCGTAGATGGTGGTGAAGCAATCCTTACCGCACTTGAGGACAGCGCGTACGATGCAGTAATCGTCGACAAGAATATGCCGGATCTTGGAGGAATTGAAGCCTACCAGGCCTACTGTTTTGCGCATGGCGGTCATCCGCCCATTCCATTCATCATCCTTACAGCAGATGCTACTGAAGAATGCAGGGCGACTTGCGAGGCCGCTGGAATTGACCTGTTCCTTACCAAGCCTGTATCACTGTTCAAGCTCCAGGAGACCTTCGCATCCTTACATACTGATGATACAGATGCCGTGTTTTCCACCGAAGCGAAACCGCAGGAAACGCAGCCGGACCCTGACCTGGAATCATTTCCGGTTCTGGATGCTGAGGAGTTTGAAAAACTCGTGAACCTTACAGAAGGAAATTATGATTTCGTTATCGAACTGATCAGGAATTTCGAAACCGATGCAAGAAATGATCTCGAGGGCCTTGAATCCGCTTTAGCTGCTCATAACCGGACTGCGTTCAGCGATCATGCTCATGCCCTCAAGGGATGTGCACTTTACCTTGGGCTAACCCGGCTCGCATATCTCAGCAAGGTTGCACAGAACATTGGTGCTGATGAATTTGACAGTAAAGGTATTACACATGCGCAGGCCATCAGTCGCGCAACAGATGACGCTGTCCAGCTGCTTCAGATCAAGCTAACTGCATTTGAGAAAAGGGCCGCGCTCAACTGACAAATCATTTATTGATCAGGCTGAATTATAATCAACGACTTCAGCCATATTTTCAGAACTGATACTTCGTCTTGCCTGGGCGCGGGCAAAGTAGGCCATCAGGCGCCGGTTCTTTTCGGTAGTCTGTAACGCAGCCTGCACCCAAAGCCCGACAACGTCACACATTTCTTCATAATTAACCGGGTTAACCCGGTCAATCGCCGCCTGGAAACCGTGGTATCCGGGGGCCAGCGATATGTGGCGTTGCATATAGTCATTGACAGCGGCTCGCCCTTCATCTTCCGCTGCCAGGATATCGACCACACCCATTTCATATAATTCTGCAGCTGTGTAGATACGATGGTCCATGACTAAGCCGGCGCGCCATTGACGGGTTGATCTTTCGTGTCAGCAGCGATAAAGCGCCCATCCCGGGGAACATGCCAAATGTAATCTCCGGGAAACCGAAGCGTGCCTGCTGCTCGGCAACCAGCACATTGGCTGATAACGCGGCCTCGAATCCACCGCCCAGGGCTTCCCCGCCCACGCATGCAATGCTTGTAAACGGTATATCGTAATGACTTATAGTGGCGTACTGAATGTCGATACAACGTTTCGCATAGTCCCTGAGACCTTCTTCATCATTCGCCTCGATCAGCCCGATAAAGTAAGCCAGGTCACCCCCCATACTGAATACGTTTTTGTCGGTAGAAGCGATTACCTGAAAGAGAAGCCTGTCATCACGATTTTCATGATAGCCGGACAGGGCGGCCTGGCGGATGGAACGCTGCACGGTCCAGACGTCCTCGAGCAATTCAGTGGAAAAACAGGGACGGTTATCGTATTTGAATTCGACCCATATCGCTCTCGAGGAGGCATCGTGACTTACCTTGAGATGCTGCAGACGTCGTTGCAACAGGTCGACATAATCATGCATGACACGAACTCCTCGGGTCGATTTATAATTGGTTTAATAATTAGCACAGATATTATATTGTTTTTATTATACATATTCAAATAATTACTAAAATTCAGTCGGTTATAAAATTTCCTGGAACACATCCAGGACGCCTCCGAACACAGTATGTTGTATCCAGACAGCCGATGAAATAACACATACTGTATTTTCAGCGCATAAAAACAGGGTTCCGCCCTGCAAAACCGGCAACCGATGCCGCCCGTCTGCCTGGCTGCGGTGAATGACAATCATACGGACCGGGCAGGGCCAGACTCCCTGACCTTCAGCAGCAAGGCCGCACCGGCCACGAACAAGAGCAGCAAGGATAAAATACCGGTACGTGGATTACCGGACAGCGCGCCGACCCAGCCCACCATAAAAGGACCGATAATTGCGGCAAACTTGCCGAGCATATTATAAAAACCGAAGAATTCTGCACTGCGTCCCGCAGGAATCATGCGCGCATACAGTGACCGGCTCAGCGCCTGAACACCGCCCTGTGCAAATCCGATGATGACTGCCAGGTAATAGAATTCTGCGGTTGTCGACATGCGTGATGCCCACACCGTTACCAGTACATAAATGGACAGGCCGAACAGGATGCCGGCTCTTGCCCCGAAATGGCCGCCCAGCCTGCCAAACAGCAAGGCCGAGGGAAAACCCGTAAATTGCGTCAGCAGTAACGCAAGAATCAGGCTGTTTCTGTCAAATCCAAGTGACATTCCGTAATCAACCGCCATGCGGACAATGGTATCGACGCCGTCGATATACAGCCAGTAGGCCACCAGGAACATCCATACGTTTCGTAACTGCCTGACCTCGTGCAGTGTCTGCCAGACACGCCGGAATCCTGCCAGCAACACCTGCACGGAAAAGTTCGATCGGATGCCATCCGGTTCCTCGACAAACAGGAACAGGGGGATGGAAAACACCAGCCACCAGGCAGCGACAACAAGAAATGAACATTGCACCGCGCTGACTGAACTTGACAGGCCGAACCATTCCGGATGCAGGGTCATGCCAACGTTCAATGAAAGCAGCACGCCACCACCAAGGTAGCCGAGTGAAAACCCCAGTGCGGAGACCCTGTCCATGTCCTTTTCGCGGCTGACAAACGGCAACAGGGAATCATAGAAAATATTACTGCCCGAGAAACCGATGACGGCGAAAATATAAAGAAACATGGCCAGCTGCCAGTCTCCCTGTCCGACCAGGTACAGCCCCGCAGTCATCAGCGAACCCAGCAATGCAAATGCCAGCAACATGGCCTTGCGCCAGGCGAGCCTGTCTGCCACGGCCCCCAGCAGCGGCGCCAGCAGCACGATCAGCAGGCTGGCGAGGGAATTGGCGATACCCAGTCGAA
Organism: uncultured Gammaproteobacteria bacterium; assembly: GCA_963827755.1. Taxonomy (GTDB): domain Bacteria; phylum Pseudomonadota; class Gammaproteobacteria; order UBA9214; family UBA9214; genus UBA9214. Next base: position 164,214 of record CAWHCQ010000011.1, on the reverse strand, counting down.
AAGTGCTGTCTACCGGATCCAGTCCTGCATTCCAGTAGTCTTTAAAAAATACCGGGAAAAAACCGGCCATTACCGTGGTGGCGAAGGCCGAGTTGGCCCAGTCATACATCGCCCAGCCCCATTTCTGCCGCTCCAGGCTCATGGTCGACCTTGTTCGCCAAAGAGAGTGCTTTTCATGGATAATCATCAGCAACAGGAATGGACACCTTGCCCATGGTTACAGAAGCCCGGACATTTTGGAATACAAAATCACTGCAGGAGATGACCCCGGGAGAATGGGAGTCGCTCTGTGATGGCTGCGGCCGCTGCTGCCTGCACAAGCTGGAAGATATTGATTCAGGGTTGTTGTTTTATACAAATGTTGCCTGCCGCCTGCTGGATGAGAATTCGTGCCACTGTACGAATTACCCGGAGCGCGAGTCCCTGGTCAGCGATTGCATGCTGTTGTCCCCCGACAGGCAGGAGCAGTTCGACTGGCTGCCAGCGAGCTGCGCCTATCGACGCCTGGCAAACGGCCAGCAGCTGGAGGCATGGCACCCCTTGTTATCAGGCGACCCGGAGAGTGTGCGTCGGGCCGGTATTTCCGTACACGGCAGAACCGTGAGCGAAACAGATGTTCTCAAGGAAGAGCTGGAAGATCACATCATTACCTGGATAGAATTTTAAATCCCGAAAGATCTGTCATCGCGGGTCGCCTTGGCAAAGCGGCAATGGCGGGAGAATCACAGCTTGCCTAATGCTCCCTGGTCGCGTGAAATTTCACATCCGGCCATTTCTCTATCGCAAGCTGCAGGTTGACGCGTGTGGGTGCGATATAGACCAGTGCACCGCTCTGGTCCTCTCCAAGGTATTCAAAGGCCTTGTCGCGAAAGCGCTGTTCGGTCGCCGCATCCTCGAATTCAACCCAGCGCGCGGTTGCAACCGCCACCGACTCGAACTGGCACTCCACCTTATACTCATTTTTCAGGCGGTGCGCGACCACATCAAACTGCAGGACGCCCACCGCACCCAGGATCAGGTCATTGTTTTTCATTGGCTTGAATAGCTGGGTAGCCCCTTCTTCACATAACTGGTCCAGCCCTTTCTGCAACGCCTTCATCCGCAAGGGGTCTTTCAGGATCGCGCGCTGAAACAGTTCCGGGGCAAAACTCGGTATCCCGGTAAATTTAAGGTCCTCTCCCTGCGTAAAGGTATCACCGATACGGATGGTGCCATGATTATGCAGGCCGATTATGTCGCCGCTGTATGCTTCATCAACATGCCCGCGGTCGGAGGCCATGAAGGTCACGGCATTGGAAACCTGCACATCGCGCCCGATACGCACGTGGCGCATCTTCATGCCCTTGCTGTAAGTCCCCGAGCAAATCCGCAGGAAGGCAATACGGTCACGGTGCGCCGGGTCCATGTTGGCCTGTATCTTGAAAACGAATCCCGAAAAATTCTCCTCTTTCGGGCTCACGGTTCGCGTCATCGTTGCTCGCGCTACCGGTGAGGGTGCTGTTGCCACGAAGTGATCCAGCAACTCGGTTACACCGAAATTATTGATTGCAGAGCCGAAGAATACCGGCGTTAACCGGCCTTTCAGGTAGGCCTCCCGGTCGAACCCGTGACTGGCCCCTTTTACGAGTTCGATCTCATCGCGCAGTTCTGCCGCATGGTCACCGATCACCTCGTCGAGCAAGGGGTTGTCCAGGCCCTGGATGACTTTCACATCCTGGCGCTGATTGTTCTTCCCCGGCGCGTACAGGTGCACCGCATCATCCTGCAGGTGATAAATACCTCTTAGACGCTTGCCCATCCCGACTGGCCAGGTAACCGGCGCACACTCGATCTTGAGAATCTCCTCGATCTCGTCCAGCAGCTCGATGGGCTCACGTCCCTCGCGGTCAAGCTTGTTGATAAATGTGCAGATCGGGGTATCACGCAGGCGGCAGACATCCATCAGCTTGATGGTGCGTTGCTCGACACCCTTGGCACAATCGATCACCATCAGGGCCGAGTCAACCGCCGTCAGCGTCCGGTAGGTGTCCTCGGAGAAGTCCTCGTGGCCAGGCGTATCCAGCAGGTTGACGATGTTGTCACCATAGGGAAACTGCATGACCGATGAAGTCACCGAGATGCCACGCTGCTTCTCCAGTTCCATCCAGTCAGATGTTGCATGGCGTGCGGCCTTGCGACCCTTGACGGTACCGGCCAGTTGAATGGCGCCGCCAAACAGCAGCAGCTTTTCAGTCAGGGTGGTCTTGCCCGCATCCGGGTGGGAAATAATGGCAAAGGTGCGGCGGCGCGCCACTTCGTATTCGTAACTGCTCATATCAACCGGGAGAAATCACATGCAAAAGGGTGGCGTATTCTACCTGAAGAGCGGCGTAAACAGGTGGAAAATCAGGCATTGGCCGTGTTGCCGGCCCCCGGGTTGCAGGAAAGATTCGCTATCCAGGGCCAACCTGCCGATACGGGCGGCACGATCGCATACGTACCGTCCACGAGTCAGAGTGTGCGCGCAAAAATAAGCGCGTCCTCGCGTCCGTTATCAGTCGGATAATAGTTCCGCCGGGTGCCGAGCTCGTTAAAACCGGCAAATTCATACAGCCTGCGAGCGGCCTTGTTGGACATACGCACTTCCAGAAAAAGCACTTCCGCCTCATGCCGCCGGGCTATCGCCGTCAGGTGCGTCAGCATCTTTGCGCCCAGCCCCTGTTTACGAGACGCCTTGCGTACACAGATATTCAACAGGTGGGACTCGCCGGCTGCCACGCTGAGCACGCCATAACCCTCGATGATCCCGCTGCGCACGAAAACCCAGCAACTGTAACCGGCATGCAGACAGTCCGTGAAGATAGTACTGCTCCACGGAAAGGGGTAACTGTCGCGTTCTATCTCGAGCACCTCGGCCAGATCCGCCTCTTGCATGGGGCGGATATCCAGTGCCGGTTCTTTCAGTATGGCGCTCATATCTTGACTGATAATATAACCGATTAGAGGATCTTACCCGTCATGCCCGCTCGCGCAGATTGACCGGGCAAACACCAGATCATCCCAGACCTTGCGCTTTTCCAGTGGCGAACGCAACAGGTAAGCAGGGTGATAGGTAACCACCAGCGGGATTCCCTGCACACCCCAGGTGTGTACCTTGCCGCGCAACTGCCCTACCTTTTCATTCATATCGAGCAGGCTGTTTGCAGCGACCCCGCCTACCGCCAGGATCAGGCGGGGATCAATCAGCTCGATCTGCCGCTGCAGGTAGGCATGGCAGTGAGCGACTTCCTGCCTTGACGGATTGCGGTTGTCCGGTGGCCGGCATTTGAGAATATTGCAGATATAGACATCCTCGCGCTGCAACCCGACAGCAAACAGCATCGCGTTCAGCAATTGGCCGGCCGGACCAACAAAGGGCTCGCCCTGGCGGTCTTCTTCGGCTCCCGGGGCCTCACCGATCACCAGCCAGTCTGCATTCCGGTTACCGGCACCGAACACGGTCCGGCTGCGACTTTCCTGCAGTCCGCACAGCTTGCAGCCAGACACCCGCTTCTCAAGCTCCGCCCAGTCCAGTGAATCAACTGTAGCAACAGCATCACGTGCAACCCACTGCTGCACGCCCATGGCCTTGAGATAGTCGTTTCTGAGACTGTTATTCATAACAGCTGTTGTTCAGACATCCCCCATCTGCGGGTGCGCACGCTTCTCGGGCTTGATGATTTTGTTGATGGCGTTGACATAGGACTTGGCAGAGGCAATCACAATATCGGTATCCGCCCCCTGTCCGTTAACAATGCGCCCGCCCTTTTGCAAACGTACCGTCACCTCTCCCTGCGAGTCCGTGCCGCTGGTAATATTGTTAACTGAATAGAGCTGTAATTCAGTGCCGCTGTTAACCAGCTCCTCGATTGCCCGGAATGCCGCATCCACCGGCCCGCTTCCGGAGCATTCGGCCTTTTTCTCTGCCCCATCCATCCATAATACGATTCTGGCATGCGGTGTTTCACCGGTCTCGCTGCAGACCTTCAGGGACACCAGCTTGAGCCAGTCATCTGCCGACTCCAGGCCCGATTCCGTAACCAGTGCCTGCAGATCTTCATCGAAGATTTCATGTTTCTTGTCGGCCAGGTCCTTGAACCTCGAGAAGGCATCATTCAAGTCCTCTTCGGACCCGTGCTCGATACCGAGTTCCTTCAAACGGGTGCGGAAGGCGTTGCGGCCCGAATGCTTGCCGAGCACAATCCGGTTTGCCGCCCAGCCCACATCCTGGGCACGCATGATTTCATAGGTCTCGCGACTCTTCAGTACACCGTCCTGGTGGATACCTGATTCATGCGCAAAGGCATTCGCGCCGACGATCGCCTTGTTGGGCTGCACCGCAAAACCGGTGATCCCGGACACCAGCCTCGAACAGGTCATGATCTGCGTGGTGTCGAGGTCTGTCCGGCACGGGAAAACATCCTGGCGGGTCTTCACCGTCATGACAATCTCTTCAAGCGCGGCATTACCCGCACGCTCGCCCAGCCCGTTGATCGTGCACTCGACCTGGCGGGCGCCATTAAGCACTGCCGAGAGCGAGTTGCCAACCGCCAGCCCGAGATCGTTGTGACAATGCACCGAGAAAATCGCCTTGTCGGAATTGGGCACCCGTTCAATCAGTCTGCGGATCAAATCACCAAACTGGTGCGGCAGGTTGTAGCCCACGGTGTCCGGGATGTTTACCGTCGTCGCACCGGCATCGATAACGGCCTCGATGACACGACACAGAAAGTCAAACTCGGAACGCCCGGCATCCTCCGGGGAGAACTCGATATCATCGGTATACCTGCCAGCCCGCTTCACGGCCCGCACCGCCTGTTCGACCACCTGGTCCGGCTGCATGCGCAGTTTCATCTGCATGTGAACCGGGGACGTTGCAATAAAGGTATGAATTCGAGCCGAGGCCGCCGGTTTCAGGGCCTCTCCCGCCCTGTCAATATCACCGTCAAGGGTACGCGCCAGCCCACACACCGTGCTCTCCTTCACCGCACGTGCGACCGCCTGTACCGCTTCAAAATCACCGGGACTGGCAACCGGGAAACCGGCCTCTATCACATCGACCCGCAGCTTCTCGAGCGCCCTGGCGATACGCACTTTTTCATCCCGGGTCATGGACGCGCCGGGACTCTGCTCGCCATCGCGCAAGGTTGTATCAAAAATTATTAATTTGTCAGTATTACTCATCATCGGACTCCGTCGGGAGTTGGCAACACGCCGCGGCCATGACCTGTTTCACCGGAGGATGATACCCGGCATGCCGGATTCCCCGTTGCGGGCTGCTGGACTGGTTCTTGTTTAGCTGCGTTTGACCTCGCCAGGTATGGAATTATCTGCCCGCAGGCAGCAGTCGCAGAAAGGATAGCAGAAGTGAACCTGTCCGAATGGAGGCCAATCGATGTACACAGCCTGTGCTGTTAATGCAGATCATGGTCAAAGACTATAGATTAAAGTGGCTGACTTGCCAAGCACGATGAATGACGATTGGCTATTCCCCGCGTTTTGCCGCCCTTCGCCGTTTGCGGATTGCCAGCAAGGTATAGACGATTCCGAATATCATGTAGATCAGGAAACCGGCAAACAGAACCTTGGGAGGGTCAATAGAGGCAAAGGCATAGACCAGCACCACGGCAAGCATTGCGATAAACGAAACGCGGTTCTTGAAGTGGAATTCCTTGAAACTGTAGTATCGGACATTACTGACCATCAGCAAGCCTGCGACGAGAGTCAGCACAAATGCCGCATACACGACATCCTCACCAGCCACGCCGAGATCGGCGCTCACCCAGACCATGCCGGCCAGCAACCCGGCAGCGGACGGACTCGGCAGCCCCTTGAAATACAGCTTCTCGGCAATATCTACCTGTGAATTGAAGCGCGCCAGTCGCAAGGCGGCGCTGGCTGTATAAACGAACGCCGCCAGCCAGCCAAGCTTGGCCCAGCCAAAACTGGCCATCGACTTCAACGACCATTCATAGACCACCAGTGCCGGGGCAAGTCCGAAACTGACCATATCCGCCAGGCTGTCGTACTGCACCCCGAAGTCACTCTGTGTGTTTGTCAGGCGGGCCACGCGTCCATCAATGCCGTCCATGATCATGGCCACAAAGATAGCAACGGCTGCCGCCTCAAAGCGATTGTTCATTGCCGCCACAATGGCATAAAACCCGGCAAACAGGCCCGCGGTTGTAATCATATTCGGCAACAGATAGATGCCGCGCGGAGTCTTGTGTGTTTTGTCCTCTGTATCCATGTCTATTGCAACCCGCGGGCTTGTCAAGCATGTACCAGGTTTGCGATGACATCCGCGCCGCCCAGCACGGAGTCGCCGACCGCAACGGCGATGCGTGACTGTTCAGGCAGGTAGAGATCAATCTGGCTACCCAGGGGGACAAAACCGCAGCGTTTTCCCTGTCCGATGCGCTCTCCAAAACGGATATAACAGCGCGGTCCCGCATTCAGACGCCCCCTGTTCATGACCATGACGACATCATCGTCTTCATTGGTCTTCAGCCAGACACCGTGGGGTGTTTTTACACCTGCGGGCAGGTGCGGCGGCTCCTGCACCTTGCCTTCCACCGGGCTGCGCGTGGTAAACACGCCGTAGGTGTGCATCTGCACGATTACACGGATACTCTGCCGTTCAAGGTAAGGGTCGAAAATCGTATCGATGGAGGCGATTTTCCCATCTGCAGGGCTGACAACCGCCAGGGGTATTGAAGGGATATTCCGTTCCGGGTCACGGAATATAAAAATCACCAGCCCCACGAGCACCCAGAAGAACAGTGAAGCCGGCAGACTCACGAAATGCCACACCATGAAGGCGGCGACCAGGGCTGCCAGTAACGGCGCATGGCCCTCCCTGGCAATAACTGTATATCGATTCACGGACTAACTCCGGTCAGACAGCCGTATCCTGAAGATGCTGCCAGACCTCAGTTGATGTTTTTATCAACAATCCTGCCTTCGCTGATCCAGGACATCATGCCGCGCAACTTCGCGCCGACCTGCTCAATCGGATGCTCACGCCCGAGCCGGCGCTTCGCTTTCAGCGTCGCGGCACCGGACTGGTTTTCAAGGATGAATTCACGGGCAAACTCGCCATTCTGGATCTCGTCCAGTATACGCCGCATTTCTTTCTTGGTTTCGGCGGTCACCACGCGCGGGCCGCGTGTCAGGTCGCCATACTCTGCCGTATTGGAAATGGAGTAACGCATGTTTGCAATACCGCCCTCGTACATGAGATCCACGATCAGCTTCAATTCATGCAGACATTCGAAATAGGCCATCTCCGGTGCATACCCGGCCTCCACCAGGGTCTCGAAACCGGCCTGTACCAGTGACGTTGCCCCGCCGCACAACACGGCCTGTTCGCCAAACAGGTCGGTCTCGGTCTCTTCCTGGAAAGTTGTTTCGATGATGCCGGCCCGGCCGCCGCCATTGGCCGAGGCATAGGACAGTGCAGTCTCCCTCGATTTTCCACTGGCATCCTGGAACACCGCGACCAGGCTGGGCACACCGGCACCCTGCGTGTAGGTCGAACGCACCAGGTGGCCCGGTCCCTTGGGGGCGATCATGATGACGTCCAGGTCGGCACGCGGGTCAATTTGCTGGTAATGAATATTAAACCCGTGGGCAAAAGCCAGTGCAGCACCCTGCTTGATGTTCGGCGCAATACTGTCCTGGTACAAACGCGCCTGGTGCTCATCCGGCGCCAGTACCATCACCACATCCGCACCGGAAACAGCGTCTTCAACCGACTTGACGGTCAGCCCGGATTTCTTCGCCTTGGCCTCGGAAATTGAACCCGGACGCAGCCCGACGGTGACATCGACGCCGGAGTCCTTCAGGTTATTTGCATGCGCATGACCCTGTGAGCCATAACCGATAATCGCCACCTTCAGCCCCTGGATGATGGAAATGTCTGCATCTTTGTCGTAGTAAATATTCATATTCCTGTACCTGCCATGTTAGTCATTGGCGCCGCTGTCAACAGCACCCTGTTAATAGAAATCCTGTCTAGACTTTCAATGAGCGCGCGCCGCGCGCAATCCCGGATACACCGGAGCGCACCACCTCGATAATAAGTCCCGGATCCAGCGCCTGAATAAAAGCATCCAGCTTGTTGCCGGCACCGGTCAACTCGATCGTGTAGGTTTCATCGGTTACGTCAATCACACGTCCGCGAAAAATATCCGAGATGCGCTTCAACTCATTTCTCATCTCGCCCATAGCCTGCACCTTGATCAGCATCATCTCGCGCTCAATGTGCGGGCCATCGGTCATATCCATCAACTTGACCACATCAATCAGTTTATTCAACTGTTTGGTAATCTGCTCGATGACTTCTTCCGTTCCCCGTGTCACCAGCGTCATGCGTGACAGCGAGGGATCTTCGGTCGGGGCAACGGTCAGCGACTCGATGTTGTAACCGCGCGCCGAGAACAGCCCGGCAACCCGTGACAGCGCACCGGCCTCGTTTTCCATCAGAATCGAGATTATATGTCGCATCTCAAACGAGTATCATTTCGTTCTGGCCGCCACCGGCCGGAATCATCGGGTAGACATTCTCGGTCGCATCCGTCAGGAAATCCATGAATACCAGGCGGTCTTTCATTTTCAGCATCTCGATCAGCGCACCCTCGACATCCGCCGGCTTTTTGATCTGCATACCGACATGACCGTAGCTCTCCGCCAGTTTCACGAAATCCGGCAAGGACTCCATGTACGACATGGCATAGCGCTTCTGGTAGAAGAACTCCTGCCACTGGCGAACCATGCCGAGCATGCCGTTGTTCAAATTGATAATCTTGATCGGTAAAGCATACTGCTTGCAGGTGGAGAGCTCCTGGATACACATCTGGATACTGCCCTCGCCTGTTACACAGGCAACCGTGTCATTCGGGTACGCGAGTTGCACACCCATTGCGGACGGTAAACCAAACCCCATCGTGCCCAGTCCGCCGGAATTGATCCAGCGACGCGGCTTGTCGAACTTGTAGTACTGCGCGGCCCACATCTGGTGCTGACCCACGTCCGAGGTAATAAAGGCATCACCGTCGGTCAGTTTGTAGAGAGTCTCCACTACATACTGCGGCTTGATAACCGCATCATCCATCTTGTACTCGAGACAGTTTTTCGAACGCCATTCGTCGATCTGCGCCCACCACTCCTTCAGGGCATCCTTGTCCGGGCCTTTTTTCCCGGCCTCGGTTTCCTTCAGCATCGCCTTGAGGACATTGGCCACACAGCCGACGATGGGGATATCCACCTTGACGTTCTTCGAAATGCTTGCAGGGTCGATATCGATGTGAATAATTTTTGCATGGGGACAGAATTTTTCGATATTACCGGTGACCCGGTCATCAAAGCGGGCGCCGACGGCAAACAGCACATCACAGTGATGCATGGCCATATTGGCTTCGTAGGTCCCGTGCATACCGAGCATGCCGACAAACAGCGGGTCCGTTGCAGGGTAGGCGCCCAGCCCCATCAATGTATTGGTGATCGGGTAACCCAGCGACCGCGTCAGTTCGGTCAGTGACTCCGAGGCATTGCCGAGGATAACGCCACCACCGGTATAGATCATCGGACGCCTGGCACTCTTCAGCAGTTTGACTGCACGCTTGATCTGCCCGGCATGCCCGACATGTACCGGGTTATAGGAGCGCATCTCGACCTTGCCCGGATAGTGGAACTCGGCCTTGTCCGCCGTAATGTCTTTCGGCAGATCGACCACCACCGGTCCGGGTCGACCGGTCGTCGCGACGTAAAAGGCCTTCTTGATGGTCACGGCTATGTCCTTGACGTCTTTCACAAGAAAGTTGTGCTTCACGCACGGCCGCGTAATGCCGATGTTGTCGGCTTCCTGGAAGGCATCGTTGCCTATCAGGTGTGTAGGCACCTGCCCGGTGAACACCACCATCGGGATCGAATCCATAAAGGCCGTTGCAATCCCGGTGACAGCATTGGTCGCACCCGGACCCGAGGTCACGATGACAACACCCGGCTTACCGGTCGCACGGGCATAGCCATCCGCGGCATGGGTAGCCGCCTGCTCATGCCGTACCAGGATGTGCTGCACATCCTGTCTGCGTATAAAGTGCGTCATAGATATGCAGCACCGCCCCGCCGGGATAACCGAAAATAAAGTCGACTCCCTCTTCACGCAGCGAGCGCACAAAAATGTCCGCGCCGGTCAATTCCACCTGTATCCTCCTGGATGCCAAAGACACTGTTTTCCGGCCTTTTTTGGCGGGTAAAAAAAAGCCCGAACAACGGGCCGGCAGGTCGCATTAGTATAATAGTAGAAAGTACTGATATTCAAAGTAAAGGTCAAGGGATACACGGACCGGGCGGCCACGCGGCGATGCTCCCGGGTGAAAGCCTGAATGTGTGACCGGGTGACTTGTTCTGGCCTGCAAACAACCATACTATCTTCATAGTTTTCATTTATGGACCCCGCAAAATGACACATCGTGGAACAACAGCCCAAGGCAGCAGCCGGATACTGCTCGCCTGCCTGATCGCCCTGTGCACACTCATACCTTCCTCCCTGGTCATGGCCGAAATTTACAAATGGATCGGTGAGGACGGCAAGATCAACTACACGCAAATGCCACCTCCCTCGGGCGTCCACTCGGAACAAATCAAACAAAGATACCTCCCGCCTGCCCCCCCTGCAGCCACCGTAAATCCTGTAGTCAAGCAGCAGGCTCGCCTTGAGAAAGAGAAGAAAGACAAGGAAGTCGATGCCCTGACGGCTGAACAGGAGAAGGAAAATGCTGAAATCAGGCGGATTAACTGTGATGCGGCCACCCGGAACCTGGCAGCACTGGAGACAAAAAGCCAGCGCAATTTCATCAATGACAAGGGCGAATACCTGCGTCCTACCGATGAAGAACGTAAAAAACTCATCGACACGACCAAAAAACAGATCGAAAAATACTGCACCGAATGAGCGGGCCGGAAAAATCCTGAAATGCCTTTTTTACGCATACAAACCAACAAGCCCCTGGCCGGGGCTGACGCCGGTTCGCTCGCCGCACGGGCCTCTGCGCTGGTCGCCGAACAGCTGGGCAAGCCCGAGCGCTATGTCATGACCTCGGTGGAAAGCAATGCCGCCATGACATTTGCCGGAACCGGTGAACCGCTGGCGTTCCTCGAGCTGAAAAGCATCGGCCTGCCGGAGTCCATTACCGCCACTGTCTCGGAAGCGCTCTGCCAGCTGGTTTCGAGTGAAACCGGTATAGATAGCGCACGCATCTATATAGAATTTACCGATGCGCCCCGCAGGATGTGGGGCTGGAATAACGGCACGTTTTAATGCGCCTGCTCTGGATATTGCTTGCCGTGGCACTGATCGGCGGGATTTATTTATACCAGACACCTGTTGTCAGGAGCTGGATCGAGGACCTGTCCTCCGAGGCCGGGCTGAGTAAAAAAACCACCCGGGTTTACAAATGGCAGAATGACAAGGGTGTATGGCAAATCACCGACGACCCGCCGCGCGAGGGCGTAGCCTACGAAATCCTCGACTACCGTGAAGATGTGAATGTCCTGCCGCTGCCGCCACAACTGGGTGGTGAGCCATAGATCAACCTGTACCTGAACCCCGGCGGCCACTACAATCAACCGCCTGTTTCAACCAGACCCGTCACCCATTATGCGCCTTTCCCGTTTCCCCCTTTCCACCCTGAAAGAAACCCCGGCCGATGCCGAGATCGTCAGCCACCAGTTGATGATGCGCGCCGGCATGTTGAAGAAGCAGGCGGCAGGCATCTATAGCTGGCTGCCGCTGGGCCTGCGGGTACTGCGCAAGATTGAAACGATTGTCCGTGACGAGATGGACCAGGCCGGCGCCATGGAGCTGTTGATGCCGGCCGTGCAGCCATCCGAGCTCTGGCATGAATCCGGGCGCTGGGAGCAATATGGCCCGGAACTGCTGCGCATCACGGATCGCCACCAGCGCGAGTTCTGTTTCGGCCCGACACACGAGGAAATCATCACCGATATCGCGCGTCACGAAATCCGCAGCTACAAACAGCTGCCCGTGAGCTACTACCAGATCCAGACCAAGTTTCGCGATGAAATCCGGCCGCGCTTCGGCATCATGCGCGCACGCGAGTTCCTGATGAAGGACGCCTACTCCTTTCATACCAGCCAGGCGTCCCTGGAAGAAACCTACCGGGTAATGTACGACGCCTACAGCCGCATCCTGGAAAGGCTCGGCATGAAGTTCCGCCCCGTGGAGGCGGACAGCGGGGCTATCGGCGGCAATGTTTCCCACGAGTTCCACGTGCTGGCCGATTCCGGCGAAGACGCCATCGCCTTTTCCTCCGACAGCGGCTATGCCGCCAACGTGGAACACGCCGTCGCCCTGCCACCCGCCGGCGAACGCCCGGCACCCGCGGCAGAGATACAAACTGTCGATACCCCGGGACAACACAGCATCAGCGACATCAGCGCCTTCCTGAAAACCGGGCCGGAGCATTGTGTAAAAACCATCCTGGTGCGCGGTGCCGAAAGCGGCGTGGTCGCACTGGTCCTGCGCGGCGACCATGAGCTGAATGCCGTCAAGGCAGAGAAACTGGAGGCCGTCGCCAGTCCCTTGCAGTTCGCTTTCGAAGAAGAAATACGCGAGGCCACCGGCTGCAAGCCCGGCTCACTCGGCCCGGTGGGCCTGTCGATACCGGTTATTACAGACCACGCAGCCGCCGCGTTGGGCGACTTTGTCTGCGGTGCCAACGAGGATGGCAAGCACCTCACCGGGGTCAACTGGGGACGCGACCTTGCGAAACCGGAATGCGCGGATATCCGCACTGTCGTCGCCGGCGATCCAAGCCCGGATGGCAAGGGTACACTCTCGATTGCACGCGGCATCGAGGTTGGCCATGTTTTTCAGCTGGGCCTGAAGTACAGCGAGGCGATGAAGGCTACCGTGCTGGATGAGCAGGGCAGGGACACGCCGATGATCATGGGTTGTTACGGCTTCGGTGTCTCGCGCGCCGTTGCTGCCGCCATCGAGCAGAACCACGACGACAAGGGCATCATCTGGCCGGCCCCGATTGCGCCCTTTCAGGTTGCGCTGCTGCCGATGAATATGAAAAAGTCACAGCGTGTGCGTGAAGCAACCGATGCACTCTATGAAGAATTCCTGGCTGCCGGTCTGGATGTCCTGCTGGATGACCGGCTGGTGCGCCCCGGCGTAATGTTCTCCGATATGGAGTTGATTGGCATCCCCCACCGCGTTGTCGTCGGTGAAAAAAACCTCGACAGGGGCATGCTTGAATACAAGGCCCGTGGCGACAGCGACAGCCAGGATATCCCGCACGATGGTATTGTCGCCTTTCTCCGCGATAAACTTGCCGCTGGACAGGCCGATAAAGGGTGAATGAATCACGGCATGCATACCCGTCTGAAAACCTGTTTTTTCACGCTGCTGCTGGTTAGCCAGCTACTGCCCGGCGCCCGCTCCTGGGCAGCCACCCAGGAACGCCCTGATGCGGACATGCGCCAGGCGCTGGTGGCTGCCGTGAATTCCAGTGACAGCTTCGACGACCGCTTCGATGCGGAGGTCTGGCTGAGTGACATGTCCCGCCGCCTGGAATCACGGGTCGAAGATACCGAGGAACGTCTTGGCATCCTGAAACTTATCCACTACGAGGCGACGCGCGCCGGGCTGGACCCGGAACTGGTACTCGCATTGATCAATGTTGAAAGCAACTTCGATCGCTTTGCCATTTCCAGCGCCGGTGCACTCGGACTCATGCAGATCATGCCCTTCTGGCTGGAGGAGATCGGTCGTCCGAATGACAATCTGCTCAATATTCACACCAACCTGCGCTTTGGCTGCACCATTCTTGGCATTTATTTAAAACGTGAAAAAGGCAATATGTTCAGGGCGCTGGCGCGTTACAACGGCAGTGTCGGCAAACGCTGGTACCCGAACCGGGTCTACCTGGCACTGAGCAAGCGCTGGTACCGGCAGTAACGGGCCAGGCGGATTTGTTTTAAATACAACCTGCTCGCACAAAGCCGCAATGGCGCCAGGAAAAACAAAACCCTTTGTCCTCTGTGGCAAAAATCAGAATCGCGTACAAACCAGTCAACCCAATTGAAACAACGCAATCGATTCCACGTGCGCGGTGTGCGGGAACATATCCATGACACCGGCCGAGCGCAGGCGATAACCCATGTCGTTGACCAGGGTTCCGGCATCACGCGCCAGTGAACCGGGGTGGCAGGACACATAGACGATTTGCCGGGGCCGGATTCTTCCCAGGGCACTCATCACCTCGGCCGCCCCGCTGCGTGGCGGATCCAGCAGCACCTTGTCGTACTCCCCGCCGGCCCAGGCGGCATCCGGACTATCCTTTGCAAGGTCTGCCGCATGAAAACTTACGTTCTCGATCCTGTTTAACGCGGCATTGTCACGTGCCCGGCTGACCAGTTCTGCGGCACCCTCCACCCCGACAACCGATCCGGCCAGCCGTGCCATCGGCAGGGTAAAGTTGCCCAGCCCGCAAAACAGGTCCAGCACCCTGTCCTGTGAATCGAGCTTCAGCATCTCCAGCACGCGCGTCACCATCTGTTGATTGATATCCACGTTCACCTGGGTGAAGTCGGTGGGTCTGAAGCGGATCTCGATAGCCTGCCCGGACAGGTGGTAGGACAAAGTCGACTGTTCCGGCCAGAGCAGCCGGATCGTGTCCGGGCCGCCGGGCTGCAGGTAGACATGGATGTCCTGATCGATGGAAAACTGCCTGAATGCGGCAAGGTCAGATTCGCATAGCGGTTCGAGGTGGCGGAATACCAGTGCCGTGATGGCTTCACTGACAGACACCTCGACCTGGGGGATAGTTGCCTTCGCCTCCAGCCTGCCGATCAGTTCTGCCAGTTCACGGAAACGCTCGCCTACCGAAGGATGCAGCACCTCGCAGCGCGACAGGTCGGCCACATAGGGCATGCGCTTTTCCCGAAAGCCCACCAGCAGCCGGCCTTTCCTGATCACATATTTTGCGCCCAGCCGTGCCTTGGTGCGGTAACCCCAGACCGGGCCGGTCAAGGGCTCAAGCACGGCCTCCGGCTCGACCTTGCCGATGCGGCCGAGGTTATCAAGCAACACCTGCTGCTTGGCCAGGATCTGGGCATTTGCCTCCAGGTGCTGCAGGCTGCAGCCGCCGCAGAGGCCGAAGTGCGGACATCGGGGCTCCACCCGGTCCGGTGACGCCTGCAGCACCTCGAGGACACGCCCCTCGTCATACTTTTTGCGGCTCGCCAGGTATTCAAAACTGACCACCTCGCCGGGCAAGGCGCCATCGATAAACACGGCCTTGCCATCGAGGTGGGTCACGCCGCGGCCATCGTGACCGAGGGATTCGATGCTTATCTGTGCTACCGGTTCCGGCAGGCGTTTCTTGCGCGGGCGTCTACTCATGGGAACAGTGTGTTGGGAACATGAAGGAGTCATTGTATGCACACCATGTCACTTCTCGTCCAAGACGTTGAGATCGCAGAGCTGAAACCTCCGTAATGGAAGCCATATGATATTTTTCTGACATCTTGGCGTCTTTGCGAGAAAAATTATTACTGCCAGTTCTGCAGAAACTCATCCAGGTGCGGCTTGTCGGCGGCCGCCAGTTCAGTACGCACCTGTTCGCATCCCTGCCGGTACTGGCTGGCGTCGAGGTGGCCGCGAATCAATTCAAAACGCTGATAGACCAGGTAGGTATTCAGTACATCGGTTTCGCAGTAGTTGCGGATCGCCTCGATTTTACCGGCCTGGAAGTTGTCCCAGACCTTGCTGCCGTCCATGCCCATCTTGCCCGGGAACCCGAGCAGCGTGGCCACCTCGTCCAGCTTCGCCGTGGCGCGCGGCTGGTACCCGGCCAGCACATCCATGACATCGGTATGTCTTTCGTGAAAGCGGGACAGGTAATTGTTCCATTTGAAATTCTTGTCATCACCACCGGTATCCCAGTAGCGCGGGGCCGCCACTCCATGCAGCAGGCTGCGGTAATGAATCACAGGCAAATCAAAACCCGAGCCGTTCCAGGACACCAGCGTCGGTGTATAGCGGGCAATGCCATCAAAGAAGCGCTGCAACAATTCCTCTTCGCTGGAATCGGGGTTACCCAGCGACCAGACCTTGAACGTATCCCGGCTGCGCAGGACGATGGAGATGGCGACGATGCGATGCAGGTGGTGGCGTAAAAATTCAGAGCCGCCCGTTTCTGCCGCACGCTTGTGGAACATGACCCGGCCGACGTTCTTGTCGTCGAGATCAGCCAGGTCATACAACTTCCGGCCGGCCTCGACATCGGGCACGGTTTCAATATCAAAGACGAATATATTCATATTTTTACGGAATCAATGCCTGGCGGATCCCTGACCAACCTTCTCCCACCGGGACAAGAGCGGCCTGCAGGAGCGGATCTAATCCGCGATACCGGCCGAGCCCAGCGCTCCATACCTGTGAAACCCTATCGCGCTTGAGAAGCGCTCCTACAGTACGTATTAATGTCCTTCGATGGATGCTGCCTTCTCGAAGCTACTTCTGTTTCCAGCCGCCACTCGGTATCCATATACCACCAGCCACTCTGCGCGTTGTCCACCCAGCGTCGCGCGAAGGTGGAGCGGATTTCGGCCTCCCACTCCGGGTGTGAGTTGGCCCTTGCGATCTCGGCATACAGGGCAGCCCGGTCGATATTTTCTTTCGCAACAAGAC
The DNA here is from genome assembly GCA_963827755.1 of uncultured Gammaproteobacteria bacterium. Lineage (GTDB taxonomy): Bacteria > Pseudomonadota > Gammaproteobacteria > UBA9214 > UBA9214 > UBA9214. The sequence goes on along the minus strand of CAWHCQ010000011.1, from coordinate 147,470 downwards.
TCTTCACGTTGTTGCGGTCCTGCAGCGGCACCAGTTTCTGGTCACGGATCTGCAGTTCACCCGAGTTTGTTATGCCGACTGCACCTGAGGCATAAAACGGCGCGAGTTCCCGGTGGCGTTTTCCCATATCCGCCTGCAGCTGGCGTATCGCCGGCGTATTCACGGAAAGATCCGCCGCCGCACGGGCCGGCGCGATCAACCAGTCAAGCAAGGGACTCCCCTGCTGCACGGGCACCCCCTGGAAACGGTTCCAGGACTGTGGCTCGGTGCCCGGCTTTACTTTTTCACCATAGACATCCTTGATGATGCGATCGGCGGCCTTCTCGGCGGCCTCTGCCGGGAAATAAACATTGATGGTGACACAGGCGATGGTGAACAGGGCCAGGGCCAGCGCAATCGGTACGCGTATGGTTTTCATTTCAGGACCTCGTATTTACAGGAATTGTATCCACTACTGCCTAACGGAATCAGGTGGACAAGGTTAACACGTCATGCCGGCTGTGACGCCCTATTGGACGACGACATCCTGTTTCCCGGTGACCGCCACGATTTGCGAAACCAGGCTGGTCCAGTTCACCCGGTCGGCAAAGCCGATGACATCCAGTCGCGGCGGGATGAACCGCCCCTTGACCAGGTAATAACCGTTCTCGGCCGGCTCCACCCCGCCCATGGCACAGATGCCGTTCTCGAGCCGGCAGCGAATACCCAGCCGGTCGTAGGGAAAGTCCTCGAAGTAACGCAGAAAGCTGCGCGACAGGGCGCCACCGACCCCGCCCCCGCCGATATTGGAGATATTATCGACGGCCTTCTGGCTGATGCGGTGGCGCCTGGCATCCCCTGGCGGCGTGGCAAACTCCGCATCGAAGGCCGCCGGCCGCCACGACTCCATCTGCAGGCCGTCGATCCGACCGTCCAGGGTCCCTTCGATCTTGCCGAACGAAAAGGTACCGGTCAGTGTTTCCAGGTCGATATTCTGCGCCTTTGCATCCACCCACAGCCGCGGCACCACCCCGAAGGGCTGCTCGAGGCGCAGGTTGCGCAGGGTCACCTCGCCCTCGAAGACACGCACCAGCAAGACCCCGCCGACTTCCAGGTTCCCGCCTGTGTAACGTACATTCGGAATGACACCCGAAAGCTTGCCGGAAAATTCCGGCCAGCCGAGCGCCACGGTCAGCAGCTTCATGGACACCGGGGTCATGAAACCATCCACCTGCCAGCGCAGCGGCTCACCCGCACCGTAGGCAAGATCAAATGAGTCGATCTGCAGGGCGCCATCGAGCACCGGGATATGCGTTGCTTCCTGCAGACGCACGTAGTCGGCACCGGCCTCCGCGGCGATGCTGGCAGGACCAAGAGTAACCCGGTAGACATGACCGCCCGCCCACGAGACCGTGGACGGCTCGGCCGCAGCGGAGTCCGACCAGCGAATCATGGCCTGCACCTTTTCCAGCCCGAACAGGCCCTCGCGGTCTTCCAGTGTCAACGCCTGCAAATCCAGCCTCAGGTCTTGCAGCGCATTGTCCTGCAGCATTACTCCGCCACTGGCCCGGCCGGACGTCTGCAGGTTGCCCAGCGCCGAGCCGGTCAGCCAGGGTTTCATATAGGTATCGTAGAGCGACGGGAACACGGCTTCGCGGATATCGAGCTGCAGCGACTCGGCCTTGAAGACCGGGCCAAGGGAAAAACGTCCCTTGCCCTGCACCTCGATGCTGCCCGGGTGCTGGTAATCGAACGCATGCACCAGCAAACGATTAGCCTTGTCCTGCCAGTCCAGCCGGGCGGTGACGCGAATCGGTTCGGCCGGCACCGCCAGGTAGAGCGGGTCGATATACAGGGCGCCCTTGTGCCCGGTCAGATCCAGCGCCAGTTGCCAGCCTGCCTTACCCGGTGTTGCCTCGACGCCAAGCGCGATGTCCAGGTCCTCGCCGGCGACCGTACCCTTTGCATCGGTGAACGCCTGCGCCTGCAGGCGCAGGTCCAGTGCCGCCTTGCTCAGCTGCACGCCTGTGCCCTGCAGGCTGGCATTGACCACGATGACGGCATCGCTCTCCAGTTTCGGCACCGCCGCGCCGCTTGCCGCCAGCCGGGCCGTGAGCTGCTGCAGCGGCAGACGTGCGCCCTGAACTTTCACATCCCATTTCCCCTCAACGGGATAGTAATGAAAGGAGGCCTGCAGAGACTGCCGGCCATACACGCTGGAGTTCAGCCTGAGACGGGCATCGGGGCAGTGTATGTGGGCGGGCTTCAGCAGTGCCCGGCGGCATGACAGGTCCAGCCCGGACAACTTGCCGGGCACGGCATCCAGGCTGGCCGAATCCGCGCTCAGCTGCAGGCGCGCATGCGTTTCATCCAGCCAGCCAAGCTGAACAGCCACGTTGCGCGCCGCCATCCCGGGGCCTTCGAGCGTTCCCAGCTTCAAACCAACCGAGTCGTAGGCCAGGCCGCGCAGTGTGCCCAACGCAAGCAGGCTCAAGGCAAGCAGTAAGACTGCAACACCCCGTCTGCCGGGAAAAAACATTCAGGAAGGAAAGACTCCGGTCGAGAGATAGCGATCGCCACGGTCGCAGATAATCACCACGATGACGGCATGCTCGACCTGTTGCGAGAGCGACAGGGCGGCCGCGACAGCCCCTCCGGAAGAGACACCGGCAAAGATGCCTTCCTGCGCAGCCAGTGCCCGGGTCATCCTTTCCGCGTCTACCTGCTCCACATCAAGCGTGCGGTCAACGCGATCGGCATTGAAGATGGCGGGCAGATAGGCCTGCGACCAGCGGCGGATACCGGGAATAGAGGCGCCTTCTGCAGGTGTCACCCCGACGATCTCGATGGCCGGGTTCTGCTCCTTCAGATATTCTGAAGTCCCCATGATGGTTCCCGTGGTGCCCATGGCGCTGACAAAATGGGTGATTTCACCGCGGGTATCACGCCAGATCTCAGGGCCCGTGCCCTCGTAGTGGGCGCGTGGGTTATCCGGGTTGGAGAACTGGTCGAGCACTCTGCCCTTGCCAAGCCCTTCCATTTGCTTGGCCAGGTCACGCGCCCCCTCCATGCCTGATTCCTTGTCGACCAGCACCAGCTCGGCGTCGAAGGCCTTCATTACCGCGCGGCGTTCGGCACTCATGTGTTCCGGCATGACCAGCACCATCCGGTAGCCCTGCATCGCCGCCGCCATCGCCAGCGCAATCCCGGTATTGCCGCTGGTCGCCTCGATCAGTGTATCGCCCGGACTGATTTCACCGCGCGCCTCGGCATGCTTGATCATGCTGAGCGCCGGTCTATCCTTGACAGACCCGGCCGGATTATTGCCTTCAAGCTTGACCAGCAGGGTGTTGGTGGTATCGCCCGGCAGACGCTGCAACCGCACCAGTGGTGTATTGCCAACGGTTGACTCCAGCGTTTTATAGGCCATTCCAGCTGTTCCTTTCTTCCTTGTGCAGTACGGACAGTATACCCAAGAACCTGATTTATCAGACAACCGTTAACCGGCTTGCCTGACACAGGCAGCGTGGCCAGCCATCGGCTGTTCCATTATCATTGCCGGGGCTGGATCATGCACGCCCGCACCACGCGTTTTTCTACGGGCACCGGGGAGTTGAGACGTGGAAAGAAAATATCCGTTCAGGTACTCCCTCAGGACAATCAGGGACTCCCTGCACAACTTTTTGCAGCGTTTCACAACAGCGGGTTCAGCCACAGCCCCGCAGGCGCCGCCCCTGCCCGGGGGCGACCAGGAACCCGATGAGCAGCAGCTGCATTCGTTTCCGAGTGAAATGTTTGCCCGCCTGCTGCTTGAATTACCCGATCATCGCAGCCGCCTTGCCGATGCCTACCAGCAAGGGGATCACCCGCGCCTGGGAAATAATGTGCACCTGTTACTTGGCGGTGCCGCCTACTGCGATGCACCGGAACTGACCGCCGGCCTGCGTGAATTGCAGCTGGCACTCAAGTCGAAAGACCCGCAGACCATCGAGTTCTCCTACCTGCAAGCCATTGACATCATCGATGCCACCCTGAGGGACAGCGGCTACCACGGTTAGATTTTTCTATAAGCAAATGAACAACATAAGAAAACACATGAAAAGGAAAGGACCCGCCTGAGACCTGAGACGAACCGGGCATGCCTGCAGCCGGGATCAGCCGGCCGCGGCCTCGTGCATCAGGCGCTTCATCTCGGCCACGGCGCCGGCCAGGCCGGTAAAGACGGCACGCGCGATAATGGCATGTCCGATGTTCAGTTCACGCACGCCCGGAATGGCCGCAATCCTCTGTACGTTGTGATAATGCAGCCCGTGACCTGCGTTGACCGTCAGGCCCGCATCCAGACCCTGTTGCACCGCCCGCACGATCCCGGCAAGCTCCTCGGCCTGTGCCAGGCTGGTACCTGCATCGGCAAAGGCCCCGGTGTGAATCTCGATACAGGGCGCACCGGTTGCAGCCGCGGCCGCAACCTGGTCCGGGTCCGCGTCGATAAACAGTGAAACACGTACGCCGGCCTGTTTCAGCCGGGTACAGGCATCGCGGATGCGCGGCAGTTGCCCGGCAACATCCAGCCCCCCCTCGGTTGTCAGCTCCTCACGCCGCTCCGGCACCAGGCAGCAATCCGCGGGACGAATCTTTTCCGCGAAGGCCAGCATCTCGTCGGTCACCGCCATTTCCAGGTTCATGCGTGTCTGCAGAATATCCCGGAGCATGAGGACATCACGCTCCTGGATATGGCGGCGGTCCTCTCTCAAATGCAGTGTAATACTGTCGGCGCCTGCCTGCTCCGCCTCGACCGCGGCCTGTACCGGGTCCGGGTAGCGCGTGCCGCGCGCCTCGCGCAGGGTTGCGACATGGTCGATGTTTACGCCCAGCAGTATTTTATTGGCGACGCCCATGATGTTTCTTCCCGGTCCCTGTTCAGCTCACGTCGGCCTGCACACCCTCGCGGGTGTGCGACAGCGACGCCAGCTGGCGTAATACTTCACGTGTTTTCAGCGGCCGCACTCCCCAGGTAAAGCCCAAGGGCCGCCCGCATCAGCTGCTTGACTTCCTTGCAGGCCTGCCTGTCAGTCAAACTGTCGTCCTGCAATGCCAGTAAACTGGAGCCGCGCAGACAGATGCCATCGGCGCCTGGCGTCGCGCAGCGTACCGGCCCCCGCTCCAGCTGGTACTCATACCAGCTGTCCCGGTCAACCGGAGTCCCGCTTTCAGCCTCGTGATCCAGCAACAGTCCATAACCCAATGAGTGCAACAGCCGTTTCTCAAACAGGCGCAGCACCGGTTCTTCGCCGGATTCCAGTGCCGCGATGGCCTGCTCATAAGCCTCGAACAGGTCCGGGTGCGGATCATGGCGGGTCACCAGGCGCATCAGCAACTCGTTCAGGTAACAGGCGCTCAATACCTTGCGGCCTGGCAACAGGCTCACCGCCTGCCGGCTTTCCACCCCGGTCAGCGTGCCGAGATCACCGCGCATGCTCCATGACAATAGCAACGGCCTGATGATTTGCAAATGGCCATGCCAGCGCGCCTTCGCCGAGCGCGCGCCGCGGGCAACCAGCCCGATACGCCCATGCTCACGGGTAAAAACCTCGATCAGCAGGCTGGTATCCCGGTAAGGATAATGATGCAGGATCCAGGCAGGTTCGAGGGAAACTTGTATGCGCGCGCTCATAACAGGCAATCAGTCAGCGTCATTATATCCCAGGCTCTGCAGGGCCCGCTCGTCATCCGCCCAGCCTTCCTTCACCTTGACCCATAATTTGAGATTGACCTTTTTATCAATCATCGCCTCGATATCCCGGCGTGCCTGCTGCCCGACTTCCTTGAGCACCCGGCCCTGCCTGCCGATGACAATATTTTTCTGGCTCTTGCGTTCCACCCAGATCAGGGCGTGGATATGGGTGATATTCGCCTCACTGCGAAACTGTTCCACTTCCACGGTCAGCCCGTAGGGTAATTCCTTGCCGAGCATGCGAAACAGTTTTTCCCTGACCAGTTCGGCTGCAAGAAAACGTACCGGGCGGTCCGTCACCTGGTCTTGTGGAAACATCATCGGGGCAACCGGCAGCAACGCGGCAATCGCGGCCTCCAGCACCGCGATATTGTCGCCCTTTTGCGCCGAAACCGGAATGATTTGCCGAAACGCATGCTTTTCTGAAAGTGCGTGTAAAACCGGCAACAGCGCTTCCTTGCTGTCCAGCAGGTCAATCTTGTTCACCGCGAGGATCACCGGACACTGAAGATCGCGGAGTTTTTCCAGCACCAGCTCATCATCCGGCAACCAGCGCAGGCCTTCTACCAGGAACACCACGACATCGACGTCCTGCAGTGCACTGCTGGCAGCCCGGTTCATATGCCGGTTCATGGCACGCCCGCTGTAGGCGTGAATGCCCGGCGTATCGATATAGATCGTCTGCACCGGGGCATCCGTCTTGATACCGAGCACCCGGTGACGTGTTGTCTGCGGACGCCTCGATGTAATGCTGATCTTCTGCCCGAGGATCCGGTTCAACAGCGTGGATTTACCGACATTCGGCCGTCCGATCAGGGCAACATAACCACAGTGAGTAGCAGCGTCCACCCGCCTAGCCGCCAGTCAGTTGTGACAACATCTTTTCAGCTGCACCCTGTTCTGCATAACGACGGCTCTTGCCCTGCCCCAGCGTCGGCTCACTCTCAGCGACGATACACTCGACCTTGAAGAACTGGTCGTGCGCCGCACCGCTCACCTCGATTACCCTGTATTCGGGAAGGGCCAGATGATGCGCCTGCAGGTGTTCCTGCAGACGGGTCTTGGCATCTTTCAGGGCAGCAATTTTCGAAATATTATCGAGCGCGTCTGAAAACAGGCCGAGAATACAGCTGCGGCACGCCTCATAGCCGCCATCAAGGAAAATGGCGCCAAGCAGGGCCTCGAGGGCATCGGAAAGAATGGAATCACGGTGATGGCCGCCACTCCTGCGCTCGCCGGTACCAAGACGCAGGTACTGGCCGATATCGAGTCCCTGTGCCACTGCTGCCAGGGAATCCCGCCTCACCAGGCTGGCCCGCAGCCGGCTGAGTTCTCCTTCGCGCGCCTGCGGGTAGCGCTGAAACAACTCGTCGGAAATGACGCAGTCGAGCACTGCATCTCCCAGGAACTCCAGCCGTTCATTGTTGGTGCTGCCAGCACTGCAGTGCGTCAGCGCCTGCTCCAGCAGGGTCGGATCATTGAAATCATGGCCCAGTATTTTCAGCAGCGCTGCCGGCGATTTCGTCAACGCCTGGCGACCCTGACCTGTTTATCAAAACTCATCAGCACATCGATATTGGCGAACAGGTGCACGCGCGAATCATATTTGGCGATAACATTAAAGACCTCGCCCTGGTTGATTATCTTCACCTGCTGTGCCGAAATTGTATTCACGTAATCGACGTCAAACCGCTTTTCGAGAAGCTTCCTGATCTCCCCGGGAGTTGACAATGATTCATTCTCGAGCGACTCGAGACTCGACACCACTTTGAAGTACTCCAGATATACCGGCAGCATCTTGAGAGTCAAAAAAACAAAAAAACCAATCAGGGCCAGCACCAGCACCCAGCCAATTGCCGTTACACCTGCCTGTCGCTTCATTGAACGCATAGCTTTATTCCTCGCGGTTACCCTACTGAATTTTCATGCCAATGCGGTTCCATTCAACCCCGCCATTGGCACTGTCCCAGTTCATCCATACTCGAAATGCCCTGCCTACCAGGTTTTTTTCGGGAACAGGCCCCCAGTAGCGGCTGTCATTACTGTTATCCCGGTTATCTCCCATCATGAAATACTCATTGTCAGCGACAACATACTCACCTTCGAGGCCGGGCGTACGCGGCATGACGAGAATATCATGCTGCATATCGCCGAGCATTTCCTTGCGCCGGCTCGCACCTGACATCGATACACCGGAACCCTTGCCGACATAGACACCGGCCGGGACCTGGCCTGCAGGCTCACCATTGACGTACAGGGTCTTGTCGAAATAACCAATCCGGTCACCCGGCAACCCGACGACACGCTTGATGTAGTCGACAGTCTCGTCCTTTGGGTAGCGAAAAACCACGACATCACCACGCGCAGGCTCGCCAACCTCTATTACCTTGGTATCGACAACAGGCAGGCGGATACCGTATGCAAATTTGTTCACCAGGATGAAATCACCAACCTCCAGGGTTGGCATCATGGAGCCGGACGGGATGCGGAACGGCTCGACCAGGAATGACCGCAGCAGCAGCACGGCCAGGATCACGGGGAAAAAGGACTTGCAATATTCAACCCAGGTGGGTTCCTTGAGCACACTGGCAAGCTGTGCGGAATCAGCGGAGATACCGCTGTCCAGCATCACTGCCGCTTTCCTGTTACGCGCCGGCGCCAGTACCAGGCTGTCAAACACCCATGCCAGCCCCGTAAACAGGGTTGCTCCAACCAGTATTGCCGGAAAATCAATATTCATACCGCCCTCGCCTGCCTGTCCTGAATTGGCCCGCGGTAATCATTACCGGGACAGTCATTATATGCGTCTCGCACCGTTCAATCACTATCAAGCCGCAATACCGCCAGAAACGCAGCCTGCGGAATTTCGACCGTGCCAAACTGTTTCATGCGTTTCTTGCCCGCCTTCTGCTTCTCCAGCAGTTTGCGTTTTCGTGAAATATCGCCGCCGTAACATTTTGCGGTGACGTTCTTGCGCAATGCCTTCACATTGGTCCGGGCGATAATCTGCCCGCCGATTGCAGCCTGGATGGCAACATCATACATTTGCCGCGGGATCAATTCTTTCATCTTCACGGTCAGGGCCCGGCCGCGGGACTGCGCCACATCCCTGTGTACAATCAGGGACAGGGCATCTACCCGTTCATTGTTGATCAGCACATCCAGCTTCACCAGCGGCGCGGCCTGGAAACGCAAAAAGTGATAGTCAAACGACGCATAACCACGACTGACCGACTTGAGCCGGTCAAAGAAATCCAGGACGATTTCACTCATCGGCATCTCGTAGCTCAATGACACCTGCTTGCCGAGGTACTGCATGTTCTTTTGCACACCGCGCTTTTCGATACACAGGGTAATGACATTCCCCAGGTGCTCCTGCGGCACCAGGATATTGGCCTCGATAATCGGTTCACGGACCTCTGCTATCTGGTTGACCGGCGGCAAGCTTGCAGGGTTGTAGATGGTAAACACCTTGTCGGCGGTATCCAGTACTTCGTAGATGACCGTGGGTGCGGTGGTAATCAGGTCCAGATCATATTCACGTTCGAGCCGTTCCTGCACGATCTCCATGTGCAGCATACCGAGAAACCCGCAACGAAACCCGAAACCAAGCGCATCGGAAGATTCCGGCTCATAATGCAGCGCTGCATCATTCAGGCGCAGCTTCTGCAGGGAATCGCGCAGGTTCTCGTAGTCATCCGAACTCACCGGGTAAAGCCCCGCAAATACGTTGGGCTGCACTTTCTTGAACCCCGGCAGGGGCGCGTCAGCAGGCTTGTTTGCGAGGGTCAGCGTATCACCTACCGGAACACCGTCGATTTCCTTGATGCCGGCAACCAGGAAGCCGACATCGCCGGCAACCAGTTCGCCACGTTCCAGCGGTTTAGGCGTAAAAACCCCGAGTTTCTCAACCTGGTAGTTGCGCCCGGTCGACATGACACGGAACTTGTCGCGCCGTGAAATACGGCCTTCAACAATCCGCACCAGCGAGATCACCCCGACATAGTTGTCAAACCAGGAATCGACAATCAGGGCCTTCAGCGGCGCATCGATATTCCCCTTCGGCGGCGGTACACGCACTATCAGGTCTTCCAGGATATCGGCAATGCCCTCTCCTGTCTTGGCGCTGGCACGCACGGCATTCTGCGCATCGATGCCGATAATTTCCTCGATTTCCTCGATCACCCGCTCGGGCTCGGCCGCAGGCAGATCGATCTTGTTCAGCACCGGTACCACTTCGAGATCGAGTTCAATGGCGGTATAGCAGTTGGCAACACTCTGCGCTTCCACGCCCTGGGCCGCATCGACGACCAGCAGCGCACCTTCACAGGCAGCCAGTGAACGGGACACCTCGTAGGAAAAATCCACGTGTCCCGGCGTATCGATAAGATTCATCTCGTACATCTCGCCGGAACGGGCCTTGTATTGCAGGGTGACGCTCTGAGCCTTGATGGTAATGCCGCGCTCGCGTTCCAGGTCCATGGAATCCAGTACCTGGCTTTCCATTTCACGGTCACTCAGCCCCCCGCACATCTGGATGAAACGGTCTGCCAGCGTGGACTTGCCATGATCGATATGGGCGATGATGGAGAAATTCCGGACGTGTTGTCTGTCAATCATGTGATGCTGGAAACCCGGCCCTGAATCATAGAGCCAGGACAGCCTGATGCATTAGGGGAACTACACGTGTATAGCACAAGTAACTGATTAGCTGTAAGGTTTTTATTATACAGCAAGCTGCCGGCAAGTCACTCGCGCTCAGGGCCGTGGAGACAGTCACGCAGCCGTTGTTCTTCAAGGAAGTAGTAACAGATCTCGGTATCACCAGTGAGCAGTACCGGTACACGGGTATCATAGCGACGCTGCAGTTCGGGGTCGCGGTCAATATCGACCTGCGTGACTTCAAATCCGAGTTCCGGCTGCAGGCGCTCCAGCGCCTGCAGCATATCGGTACACAGGTGACAGCCCCTGCGCATGAAGACCGTCAGCCGGGGCGTCACATCAATCAACACCCCTACTCGTCATCAGGCACCTTGATAGCCAGGAAGGTCGGACTCCCGTTACGCTGCAAGAGCACGGCAATCGACTTGCCCGCGGCCAGTTCACTGACCATTGACTGGAACTGTTTCACGCTTTTCACCGGCTTGTTATCGATGCTCAGAATCACATCACCCTCACGGATGCCCGCCCTCGATGCCGTGCCGCTGACGACCTGGTTTACCAGGACACCATAATCGATTTCGAGCTCTTCCAGTTGATCGTCATTCAGGTCGATCACGCCAAGACCAATCCGGTTGACTTTCTCGGCTGCCGGTTCGTGCTTTCTGGCCTGTGTTTCATCTTCAGGTAATTCACCCAGCTTCACCTTGACCACGATCTGTTTCCCGCTGCGTATCACGTCAACGGGAATCTTCACGCCCACCTTGCTGCTGCCGACAATCGGCGGCAGGGCCGAAGACCTGCCCACGGCCTTCCCGTCGAAGGCCACGATCACATCACCGACCCGGATACCGGCATCCTCCGCCGGGCTGCTCGGCAACACCTTCGCAACCAGTGCACCGCGCGGATGGTTCATGCCAAACGATTCCGCCAGGTCAAGCGTCACATCCTGGATGAGAACACCCAGCCAGCCGCGGCTCACCCTTCCGCTCGTCTTCAACTGGTCAACCACGTCCATGGCCACTTCAATCGGAATCGCAAAAGACAACCCCATGTAGCCGCCGGTACGACTGTAGATCTGTGAATTTACACCGACCACTTCACCATGCTGGTTGAACAGGGGCCCGCCGGAATTGCCCGGGTTGATCGCCACGTCAGTCTGGATAAACGGCACGTAGTTTTCACGCGGCAAACTGCGGCCCTTGGCACTGACGATACCGGCCGTCGCCGAATGATCAAAACCGAACGGTGATCCAATGGCCACTACCCATTCGCCCACTTCAAGATCACTTGACTTGCCGATTTTTGCAACCGGCAAGTTGCTGGCATCGATCTTCAGCAAGGCAACGTCACTGCGCTTGTCTTCTCCAACAAGCTCGGCCACCAGTTCACGCCGGTCACTCAGCCGCACGATGATTTCCTCGGCATTCTGCACCACGTGATAATTAGTCAGTACGTACCCATCTGGAGAAATAATAAACCCGGAACCCAGTGACTTTGCATCCCGGTAAAGCGGCGTATCTTCCTCCTGGTCAAAGAAGTGCTTGAACAGTTCGCCAAACGGGCTGTCTTTCGGGAATTCCGGAATCTCGAACCCCTCGGGGAGTTGTGGCATACCGCTCTTTACCTTCTGGGTTGTGCTGATGTTAACCACGGCTGCACGGGTATTTTTCACCAGGTCGGTGAATTCGGGCATGTGAGATGCCCTGACAGCCTGCATGCACAACAACAAGGGAATAACTGTTAGCCACGCGAAAACGGCATACCTGCGTACATTCAACATTCTTTCATCTCCATACTTGATAGGTTAATACAAACGAACATGTGATCCAGCCATCCTATGCAGGACCCTGGACACGCTGTGTAAAGATCTGCTTGCGCAGGATCACCGGCTGGTATGACGCATCCGCCTCGGTCAGCCGGCTGAATCGCTTTAACCAGAACAGTCCAGCCACAAGACCCGCCAACGCGCCTGTAATTGCCAGAAGTTCTGACCTGTCAGGGAAGAAATAATGGCCCAGGACATTGCCGGCAACAGCACCGGCAAACAAAGCCACCAGGGGCAGGGCATACACCGCCAGTGATCCCCGTACCAGGCCCGACTCCGCTATGCCGATGACAACGGCATCGCCAACCCGGGCATTGATCCGGTTCAAGACGCGTAAATGCAGCCTGCGCTGCCCCAGCACCTTTGCCAGCACCGCTGTGCCGCAGCCCTTGCGCACATGACAGGCACCGCAGGTCGAGGTACGCTCACTTTCGATCCAGGCATAGGCACCCTGAACATCAACAACATGGCCCGTTTCTTCAATCATGATTCACATCAGGATGGACGGCTGACTGAATGCGCGATCATTTGCACCGTGGCGCGCGGCACCTCGCCAATGACGGTCACCTGGTAACCATCCACCGCTGCACGATAGGCGTTCATCGCACCCATGCTTGAAAGGCCTGTGACCGGGGTCTTGCCCTCCGCCAGCTTCTCCACGTAAACAGATACGGTTGCCAGGCCATCACTGAAGACCATATGTTCAGTCGATGCGCCGTCCCGTCGAATACGCTTGTGCTGGAAATTGACCATCCTGAAACCGGCCGGCAGACTGCCCACCGTCCAGCCCGGTGCATCGGTATTCTGCTGCGGCCTGCGCTTGGCGTTTTCCTGCCGGTGCCAGGTATAACCATCACCGCTGAGCGATGGTTTCAGTGCCTCGGCGGAAATCCCCTTGCCGATATCCAGGCTGGTAAACATGACCTGCTCGATGGCCCGGCCTTGCGCGCCGGTCAGGTCGTACTTGATCAGCATCCTGGTATTCGTGTCAATCCAGAAACTGTATCCGTAACGAAAGGCGTCCTTCGGTTTTATCTTTATGACACGGGTCTCATAACCCGCCATACGATCTTCGCCCGCATCTTCGAGGTGATAGTAACGGGACAATGCATCCAGGTCCCTGGGGACTTCAGGGAAAGGCTGGCGTGGGCGGCTCATACCGATCATCACAGACTTGTTATCCGGCATGATACAGGTCACCACGCGGTCATCGCGCAGCACTTCGCGGGGACTGCCGGTAAGGGCCACCAGGCGTTCCTTTTCGCCGCCCTCCTTCAGCTGGTGAACGATACGCATCGTTTCCAGCTTGTCACCATGAAGATAAACAAAAGTGCCGTCGTAATCGAGTGTTTGCAGGGCAGCGGACATATCATCCAGCCATTGACGTGCGCTCTCCCCTGCCACTACCTGGCCGGCAGCCGTCAGCAGTACAACAACCAGCCATCTCACGCCATCAATCCTTGTTGTCAGGGTTCATATCATGGCCGACCAGACGCACATAGGGCAGTATGCCGCGGCTGACGGCATATTCACTGTGATTTGCCAGGTAAATCTCCAGGTTCTGGGCACCCTTGCCCGGTTCTCCGGATTGCACTGCATCATCCGCAGCCGCACGGATATAACTGTCACGCACTCCTGCGCTCGCCAGCACCGGTACCTCATCCGCGCCATCCTCGCGGACAGACTGCAATGACAGAACTGCCACCATGGCCACCGAGGCTGCCAGCGCAACACCGGCCACCGGCTTGAACCAGCTGGCAAGGATTGAATGTTGCGCATGCACGGGCGGTTCATCGCTCAGCGCAGCCTGCACACGCTGGTGGAACCCGCTGGCGAACCTTGCAGGCAGATGATTCTGCAAGGCATCACTGATGAGCTGGTAACGTGACAGACGCTGCGACAATTGTGCATCGCCCGCCAGTTGCCTGAACAGCAACGCCTGCTCTGGCTCTTCCAGTTCATTATCGACCAGCGCCGACAATTGTTCGTGTAATTTTTCTTTCATGATGACTGATCCGTTTCTTTACTCGAGTAAGGGTTTCAACCTGGTATCTATCGCATCCCTGGCCCTGAAAATCCTTGATCGCACGGTGCCGATCGGACACTCCATGGTCTGTGCAATCTCTTCGTAACTCAGACCTTCCAGCTCGCGCAGGGTAATCGCGGTGCGCAGGTCATCAGGCAAATCGTCAATGGCGCGCGCGACGGTTTCCTTTATTTCATCTCTCAACAGCATATGCTCCGGTGTTGCATATTCCTTCAGACCGGAAGCACCCTCATATTGTTCCGCTTCACTGGCATCGATATCCCCTTTCGGGGGGCGGCGCTTGCTCGCCACCAGGTAGTTCTTCGCGGTATTGATCGCGATCCGGTATATCCACGTGTAGAACGCACTGTCGCCGCGAAAACGCCCGATGGCCTTGTAGGCCTTGATAAAGGCCTCCTGTGACACATCCATCGCCTCGTCGGGGTCACGCACGTAGCGATTCACCAACTGGATGATTTTGTTCTGGTATTTCAGGACGAGGATGTCAAATGCCGCCTTGTCACCCTGCTGGACCCGCTTCACCAGTGCGTAATCGATGCCTCGTTCGCCCATCCGGGCCTTCTCCCTTCAACCCGGAACACGTCCGATTGACCCCATCAGGACAAAATAGTTCAGAGATTTCATTAAAAATCGGGGGCTTGGAACCAGATTCCGCTGCCTGTGCCGGTCGCGATCAACCCCGGTCAGCCGGCCAATTCCCGCCCGTAACACCAACATTACCTGCTTGGCGGGCATCTAGAAAGAATTACTCTCGCCGGCTCGCCCGGGTCGCGAATTCATAACGTATTCTTGCCTGCAGCATTCGGGATTATCTCTTTTTGCTTTTTCCGGAATAAAAATGCATCAATAGGGATGAAAAATCACCTGATCAACGCATAATCAGCCAATGGCACCGACACATACCCATGACGTCCTCATCATCGGCAGCGGTGGCGCCGGGCTCAGCCTTGCCCTGCGTCTGCCCGAGAGTGTCCAGGTTGCCGTGATTGCCAAGGACCATCTCGAAGAAGGCTGCACCCTGTATGCCCAGGGCGGGATCTCGGCCGTCACCGACCCGGACGACTCCTTCGAGTCGCATATCGAGGATACCCTCGATGCCGGTGCCGGACTCAACAAGCCGGACGTCGTTCGCTTTACCGTTGAAAACGCCCCCGAGGCAATTCGCTGGCTGGTCGATATCGGCGTGTCGTTTACCCACCACCCGGCAGCGGAAAACAAGCAGGCCTTTCATCTTACCCGCGAAGGCGGCCATTCTACCCGACGGGTACTGCATGCCGACGATGCAACCGGGCGCGCCATCGAGACCAGCCTGCTGGACGCGGCCAAAAGGCGGCCGAATATCAGCCTCTTCGCGAACCACATTGCCGTTGACCTGGTCACAGGCGCCAAGCTGGGACTGCCCGAGAACCGGGTCCTCGGTGCCTATGTTCTGGACCGGGACCGGCAAAGCGTCGAGGTGTTCGCGGCCCGCAAGGTCGTGCTGGCAACCGGCGGCGCCAGCAAGGCCTACCTCTACACCAGCAATCCGGATACCTCCAGCGGCGACGGCATTGCCATGGCCTGGCGCGCCGGTTGCCGGGTCGCCAACATGGAATTCAACCAGTTCCACCCGACCTGCCTGTTCCACCCCAAGGCCAAGTCTTTCCTTGTGACCGAGGCGGTGCGCGGTGAAGGCGGACAGTTACTGCTGCCGGATGGCACGCCCTTCATGGAACACTTTGACGAGCGCGGCAATCTTGCACCCCGGGACATCGTGGCACGCGCCATCGACCATGAAATGAAGCGCCTCGGTGTCGAATACGTTCTGCTGGACATCAGCCACAAACCGGCTCCCCTTATCAGGAAGCACTTTCCAACCGTCTATGCCCGCTGTCGCGAACTCGGCTATGACATGACACTGGAGCCCATCCCGGTGGTGCCGGCCGCTCACTACACCTGCGGGGGTGTCGTCACCGACCTGAACGGGCAAACCGACCTGCCCGGCCTGTATGCCATTGGCGAAGTCGCCTGCACCGGCTTGCACGGCGCCAACCGCATGGCCAGCAATTCACTGCTGGAATGCGTGGTCTTCGCCGCGGCTGCCGGCGCGCACATCGACAGGACGCTGGACGACACGCCCCCCGTACTGGCCATACCGGCCTGGGACGAATCCCGGGTCAGGGATTCCGACGAAGAGGTCGTGGTCAGTCACAACTGGGATGAACTGCGCCGTTGCATGTGGAACTACGTGGGCATCGTGCGCACCAACAAGCGCCTCGAACGGGCCTGGCGGCGCGTCGATCTGCTGGAGCAGGAAATCCAGGAGTATTACAGCAATTTCACCGTTTCAAATGACCTGCTGGAGCTACGCAACCTCGCCCAGGTGTCGGCCCTGATCATCCGCTGCGCCCAGCAACGCAAGGAAAGCCGCGGCCTGCACTACACCCTGGATTACCCGCACACCGATACCTCGAAACCGCCCGCGGACACCATTCTCACGCCAGCCCATGCCCCGGTGGCGCAGGCAGAATACGGCTGATGTAATCCAGCCGGTCAAATAACGCTGAAGCCGTCGCGGACAGGCGCCGTACAGGTTTCACAACTGACATCACTCACCTGTGCATGCGGCGGCCCCTGCCATAGCCAGGCCTGCAAGGCCTCGAGCCCCGCCTGGCCGCCACAGGCAACGACCTCCACCCGGCCGTCCGGCAGGTTGCGCACATGCCCCGTCAGGCCCAGTTGCTGTGCCTGTTTACGTGTTGAAGCGCGGAAGAAAACGCCCTGCACCCGCCCGGTAACCAAACAACGCAGGCAATCCATGCGGCTGGTCAGGGCTGGATCGGGGGGCGCGAGCGGGCAGCAAGAACCGGCGCCCGGTTCGCCGACTGCTCGCGCTTGCGCGCCAGGTAGGCTTCAAGCGCCGCGCGGGTGATCGGCCCCTCCTGGCGGGCGAGGCTTTCACCCTGCGGCGAAATAATGTAGGTCGTCGGCAGACCCTGCACCGGGCCGAGTTCAGTGACCGGTCCCGGCGCCATGCGCAGCACCGGGTAGGAAATAAAATGGGTATCCACAAATTCCTTCAGGTAGTCAAGATTGACCTCTTCAAAATCAATCCCGATCACCACCACACCCTTGTCACGATTGTCCTCGTAAAACCCGACAAGATCCGGGATTTCTTCCAGGCAGGGCGGACACCAGGTCGCCCAGTAATTCACAACCACCCATTTGCCGCGGTAATCCGACAGGGATACCGGCTTGCCCTGCAGGTCAGGCAGGGTGAAATCAACGGTCTCCGCAACACTCGGCAGGGCCGTAAACATTGCCGCAATCAGTACCAGTAGACGCATCATCAACTCCTTCGTAAACGGGGGTTGATTATACCCCCTGGGGACGTGTCCGCTCACCTGCGCACACGATCGTATCCCCGGCACGGCGAATACGCCGGTCCTGGTCTGCCGGCGGGATGTACGAACTGTCGGTGAAACGGCTACAATTGAGACCGACCCCCCTGGACAAGGTTCCGGTAAAAAAGCGCGCATGAGCACAATCAACAAACAGGACCTGATCACCAGTATCCGCGACGCGCTGCAATATATCTCCTATTTTCACCCGCCGGATTTCATCAAGGCCCTGCACCAGGCGTACCAGCAGGAGCAATCGGTCGCCGCCAAAGATGCCATGGCGCAGATCCTGATCAACTCGCGCATGTGTGCCGAGGGCCATCGCCCGATCTGCCAGGACACCGGTATCGTCAACGTCTTTCTCAAGGTCGGCATGGAGGTGCGCTGGGACACCGACATGAGTATCGACGAGATGATCAATGAGGGCGTACACCAGGCCTACGTTAACGCGGACAACCCGCTGCGCGCCTCCATCGTCAGCGACCCGGCCGGGGAACGCCGCAACACCGGCGACAACACGCCCGCCGTCATTCACAAGGACATCGTGCCCGGCGACAGGGTCGATATCATTGTCGCCGCAAAGGGCGGCGGCTCGGAGAACAAGTCACGCTTTGCCATCCTCAATCCCGGTGACGACATCGTCGCCTGGGTGCTCGAACAGGTGCCGGCCATGGGCGCCGGCTGGTGTCCGCCGGGCATCCTCGGCATCGGCATCGGTGGCACGGCGGAAAAGGCCATGCTGCTGGCCAAGGAGGCCATCCTCGAGCCCGTCACCATTCATGAACTGCAGGCACGCGGGGCAAACACCCGGCTCGAACAGCTGCGCCTGGAAATCTTCAACAAGGTCAACGCCCTCGGCATCGGTGCACAGGGCCTTGGCGGACTGACCACGGTGCTCGACGTGAAGATCCGCGACTACCCGACGCATGCCGCCTCCAAGCCCGTCGCCCTGATCCCCAACTGTGCCGCCACCCGGCATGTGCACTTCAGCCTCGACGGCAGCGGCCCGGCACGACTGGACCCGCCACGGCTCGAGGACTGGCCGGCGATCACCCGCGAAGCGGGCAAGCATACCCGCCGGGTACAGCTTGACCGGCTTGACAGGCAGGCCGTACGCGACTGGA
Organism: uncultured Gammaproteobacteria bacterium; assembly: GCA_963827755.1. GTDB lineage: Bacteria > Pseudomonadota > Gammaproteobacteria > UBA9214 > UBA9214 > UBA9214. Next base: position 128,719 of record CAWHCQ010000011.1, on the reverse strand, counting down.
AACCCGGTGAAACCCTGTTGCTCAGCGGCAAGTTTCTCACCGGCCGCGATGCCGCCCACAAACGCATTATCGAACTGCTCGATCGCGGCGAGCCATTGCCCGATGGCCTCGACTTCAACGGGCGCTTTATCTATTACGTCGGCCCGGTGGACCCGGTGCACGGCGAAGTGGTGGGACCGGCCGGCCCGACCACGGCCACGCGCATGGACAAGTTTACCGACACCCTGCTGGAGAAAACCGGGCTGCTCGGCATGATCGGCAAGGCCGAACGCGGCCCGCAGGCCATCGAGTCGATCGCGCGCCATGGCGCGGTCTACCTGATCGCGACCGGTGGTGCGGCCTACCTGGTATCGAAGGCCATCCGCGCGGCAAAAGTGATCGCCTTTGCGGAAATGGGCATGGAGGCCGTCTATGAATTCGAGGTCGAGGACATGCCGGTGACCGTCGCCGTCGACGTCCACGGCAACTCGATCCACGAAAGCGGCCCAAAGGAATGGCGCATGCGCATCGCGGATATTCCTGTCATCAGGACATAATGATCACGCCAGCGGAAAGCAACCACCATGCCAGACGACGTTACCCTTTATTTTAATCCGCAGTGCAGCAAATGCCGCCTGACCCTTGACCTGCTGGAAAGCAGGGGAGAGCAGCCGCGGATTGTGGAATACCTCGAGTCGCCGCCGGATGCCGCCACGCTGGAAGCCCTCCTTGCCATGCTCAAACTGGAACCGCGCGAACTGATGCGCAGCTTTGAAAAGGAATACACGGAAGCCGGGCTCGACAACCCCGCGCTGAGCCGCGCCGAACTGATCGATGCCATGGTCCGGCACCCGCGCCTGCATCCAGCGGCCCATCGTGATCAAGAATGGCAAGGCCGCCATCGGCAGGCCGCCGGAAAAGATCATTGATATTCTTTAAGTGTTGAAGAAAGTCTCAAGCACCACACGAAGACCTGGAATCCCTGTCCAACAACCAACGGTAACAATGATCGCATGAACGAAATCCTGGTTTTGTATTACAGCCGCTACGGGTCAACGGCCGAAATGGCACAGTGCATTGCGCGCGGGGTCGAGACCGTGCCGAACTGCCAGGCTCGCATCCGCACCGTGCCGCCGGTATCGACCGTCTGTGAAGCCACCCACGATGACATACCGGCAGAGGGTCCGCCCTACGCCACACTGGATGACCTGCAGGAATGCAGCGGTCTTGCGCTCGGCAGCCCGACCCGTTTCGGCAACATGGCTGCCCCGCTCAAGTATTTCATCGACTCCAGCAGCAGCCTGTGGCTGTCCGGTGCCTTGATCGGCAAACCGGCGGGCGTGTTCACCTCAACCTCAAGCCTGCACGGCGGTCAGGAAACCACCCTTCTGTCGATGATGCTGCCGCTGTTGCACCACGGCATGCTGCTGCTTGGCCTGCCCTATTCGGAAAGCGAACTGCTGACAACGGAGAGTGGCGGCACCCCCTACGGGCCAAGCCACACCGCGGGCAGCGACAGCAAGCGACCGCTGAGCCACGAGGAAAAGCAGCTGTGCAGCGCACTCGGCAAACGCATCGCCGAAACCTGCACGGCCCTCGGCGCGTCCTGACAGACGCAGCGGGTCTTTCACCGACATGCAGATGCCCGGCACCCGCGTCCTCTATGGCCTGGCACTGGCTGGCTACCTCGGCACGCTCGCATTGCTCACCGCCTGGTATGGCTGGCTCGCACCCTCGAAATACGCGCCGACAGCCATCGTTCTGATCGTGCTGCTGACGCCGCTGTTGTTCCCGCTGCGCGGCTTGCTGCACGGGCGGCCCTACACCTTCCAGTGGAGTTGCTTCCTGGCAGCCCTCTATTTCATGCATGGCGTCGGCGAGGCCTACGCCTCGGAAACCGCCCGCCACCTCGGCCTGCTGGAGATCCTGTTCACCTCGACCTGGTTCATCGCCGCGATCCTGTATATACGCCACAACAACCAAATCAAACCCAAAACCAATACCAATACCAAACAATCGTAGGAGCCAGCGCCAGCTGGCGAATGGAATAGCGCCTAGCTGGCCGAATGGGTTCATGCGTCACAGCAAGATTCGCCAGCTGGCGCTGGCTCCTACTGGGAAGGGAATCTAGTCAATCGAGCCTGACGCCCCTTGATTGAGAAACCGACCAAAAATAAACCGGCCTGCAGGCCGGTTTTTTTGTAATGATTACTGGGGTATTACTCCACAATCGAATGTTGTTGGACCTCCATCCGGATCTCGTACTATATTGGTTCGCTGGTTCATCTCCATGAGCTATGTGCTTGTCAACTGCAACATGCGGCACCCAGAGCAAGAACGGTTGCGGATGGCTATCCGGTAACGGATTCTTTCCTTTAACATTTCTGGGGTGATCGACCTTATGACAGACTGCCGTAAATTTATTCGAATCGATGACTTTATGACCCTTATCTCTCCCACCTGCTGCCATCAACTGGGTTGAGGCGAAGGCAAGGATGATGGCCGGGATGATTGCCAGTGAATTTTTTTTCATGATTTTTTACCTCGATTTCATATAATTCGACACATACCTATTATTAATAACAATAAAAACAATTAGTTAACTGGAATCTAGCCAATTCCGGCATGGAAATACCGTTTTAACGTGACAACCTGAACATAGCAGAAAAAAACTGCTGTTCAGGACATACCGGATACTATTCGCCTGATAGCAACTTCCGAAACGGGAAAAAACCCGACTGTGGTGATAATGTCATGGTGTCAATTTTCTGTCCATCCTACTTTGGTACCAGCATTCAGCTTGTCACAGCAGGAAAACGGTTTTGAACACCTCCCGTAGGCGCAGCCGAGCATCGCAGTCAAATAAATTGTAGGAGCCAGCGCCAGCTGGCGAAGGTTTTGCGGATTTGCCAGTTCGCGCATGTTCGCGGCATGTTCGCGGCATGTTCGCGAGCGGATGGCGCTCGCTCCTGCACGAGATAGACAGAAGAAGATCAGCATCCGCCGACCGCACAAGACCTAGCGATCAAGCACCGACTTGACGAACGGGATGGTCAAGCGCCGCTGCTCCACCAGCGAGGCGGCATCCAGGGTATCGAACAATGCAAACAGGGAAGCCTGGTCGCGCGGGAAACGGCGCAGCAAGAATTGAGCCGTCTCCTCCGGCAACTCCAGGCCGCGTGCCGCTGCGCGGCCGGTCAGCGCCTGCTGCACATCGGCGTCATCGAGCGGCTTGAGGACATAGGTCACACCCCAGCCAAGTCTTGACACCAGGTCGGCAAGGCCAAACCCGCAACGGTCGGGTCGTTTTTCCGCCGAGACCAGCAGGGTGCTGCCGCTGTCGCGCAGCCGGTTGAACAGATCGAACAGGGCCCGCTCCCAGGGTGCATTACCGGCAACCGCGTGGATATCATCGAGACAGACGAGCGCCATCTGCTCGAGTCCATCGAATACGGCCGGTGTCAGTTCAGGCAGCTGCTGCATCGGTAAATAGGCGGCGCTGCGCTGGCAGCGACTCGCGTGATGACAGGCCGCCTGCAACAGGTGTGTCTTGCCCAGCCCGCCTGCTGCAGCGATATACAGCAGGCTTTCACCCTTGCCTTCTGCGGCCAGTTGCAGGTTCCGGAAAGGCTCGCCGTTCTGCCCCGGAAAATAACTCTCGAAACGGGCGCCTTCCCGCAGCGACAATCCGAGCGGCAGTTGCGGATTTTCCTTCACGCTTGCGGTGGAACAGCAGTCAGTCGTCACGCCTGGACCAGGCGCGCCGCCCCCATATCCAGACATAATCAATACCGCTCCAGATCGTGGTTACCAGGACACTGTAGAGCAGCACATCGATCCATAGCGAAGGCAGCGGCTGTACCGACAGGGAAAACATCACCGCCAGCACCAGCATGATCTGGGTAAAGGTATTCAGTTTGCTCACCAGGGTTGGATAAGCGGTATCGAGATACTCCACGCACCAGTGATAGGTCATCGCACCGATGACGATGACCAGGTCACGAAAAATAACCAGGGCGACCAGCCAGAACGGGATCAGGCCAAGCCAGCCCAGCGTGATAAAACTGCAAACCAGCAGCAGCTTGTCGGCAAGCGGGTCCATCATCGCGCCCAGTCGGCTGCTCCAGCCATAGTGTTGGGCAATAAACCCGTCCAGTGCATCCGAAAAACCGGCAATGGCAAAGACGATGAGCGCGGCGCCGTACTGGTGGTTCAGCAACAGCCATACCAGCGGGGCGACCAGCAGGAACCGGAAGCCCGTAATGATATTGGGTATATCGGAAGTCTTCACTGGCGTAATTGATAGTAGCCGGGCAAGTTGTCTGCGACAGGTTCAAGCACCGTGCCGATTGAAACCGTGTGCGCCAGGTCCTGCACACCCCCGTTCAGGCGCAGCAGGTATTGCACCTCTGACCCGTTTATCAGTTCAACCTGGTAAGCTGTGACCGGGGTCAAGGATGCGAGATATTGATTGACGCGTGCATACGCAGCAAGCGAATTGACCCCGCCCACCGATATACGCACGGCGTTGTAGCTGTCCCCTTTGTCCATCCCCGCAAACCGGGAAGCCAGGTAATCAGCCGCATCATCGACACCCTGCTGCAACAACGCGGCAAGCTGTTGGCGATTGTCCGACCATGACGCCGGATTGCCGGCAACATCCAGGTACCAGCGCGCAGACCAGCCGGCAAAAGCGTCGTGCTGCAGGTATCCAGCCAGGATCGCCTGCGGGTTATAGCGCGCCGATGCCCTTACAACATTGTCGAGGAACCCGTCCTGGATATCGGTAAAGCGCGCCTGCGACTGGTCCTCAAGGTCCATCAGCGGGAACAGAATCGGCAAACCACGCTGCCTCGCCTGCAGCGCCATCTGCCTGTGCACATCGGTCTGGTCATCGGCCGCAACCAGGTAACGCTCGCCGCGATCATCGACGGCCAGCCATACCAGGGTATCCGGGCGCTCCGCAGCCTGGTACGCCCCGCCCTGCTGCTGCAGGGCCTGCTGTATGACCTCGCCATCGAAACGCACCCAGAGTTTCAGTATCGGTGGCTGGCTGTTGGGCACGGTAAAATAACGATATTGCTGCACCAGGCGCGACGGTTTTTGCAACAGCGCCTGTGCAGGTTCCGTCTGCAGCACGGACGCCTCTCCGGACACCCTCACCAGCACCTCTTCCAGCGCCGACTTCATGGCCTCGGCCCGCAGGGCGGGCGCCTGGCTTGGCACGATCACCTCGGATTCAAACAACTGCGCTGACACGGCCGCCCCTGCCAGTGAGGCATACAGCCACAGCAGGCAGACCGCCACGGCGTGGAATTTTGTGCTTTGTTTATAGATTTCCATACCTTATCCAGAGAACCCCGGGAGTTTGTTTGTCTCAAAGCATACGGGTATCCGCAGAATTTGGCCATATCAGGCGCAGGTTTGCAGCGCCCACAACCGACCGCTACCATAGCGCTGCCCTGAACCATGGAAACCCCGCGTGAGCGCAGACGATAAAGCCGGCAACATCAAGAGCAACACCGCATCCCTCAGCTATCGTGATTCCGGTGTTGATATCGACGCCGGTAACCAGCTCATCGAGAGAATAAAACCGGCCGTTGCCAGGACCCGGCGTCCGGGCGTACTCGCCGGCCTTGGCGGGTTCGGCGCACTGTTCGAGTTGCCGCTGGACCGTTACCGGCAACCGGTGCTGGTTTCCGGCACTGACGGGGTCGGCACCAAGCTGAAGCTCGCCGTGGAAGCCGGGCTGCATGACACCATCGGTATTGACCTGGTCGCCATGTGCGTCAATGACATCGTGGTCGCCGGTGCCGAACCCCTGTTCTTTCTCGACTATTACGCCACCGGCAAACTCGACCTCGATGTGGCCACCGATGTCATCAAGGGCATCGCCCGTGGCTGCGAACTGGCGGGTGCCGCCCTGGTCGGCGGCGAGACCGCGGAAATGCCGGGCATGTACGCCGGCGGCGATTATGACCTGGCAGGCTTTTCTGTAGGCATCGTTGAGAAATCCGCCATCATCGACGGCAGCGCTGTCACACAAGGCGATGTCATTATCGGACTGGCATCAACCGGCCCGCATTCCAACGGCTATTCCCTGATCCGCAGGATTCTCGAACACAGCGGCAGCAAACTGGATGACCCGCTCGATGGCAAGCCACTGGCAGAGTGGCTGCTTGCGCCCACGCGTATCTATGTCAAACCACTGCTCTCCCTGTTCAGCACGCTCAAGGTGCACGCCCTCGCCCATATCACTGGCGGCGGGCTGACCGAAAACCTGCCACGGGTACTGCCGAATGGCTGCAATGCCGTCATCAATACCAGCACCTGGCAACAACCCCCCGTGTTTGACTGGTTGCAGCGCAACGGTAATGTTGCAGCAGGGGAAATGTACCGCACCTTCAACTGCGGCATCGGCATGGCCATCGTGGTCGCCGCCGATGATGCCCGGACCGCGATGGAACATCTGGGCGCAGAGGGTGAAGCGGCCTGCGTTATCGGCCACGTTGACCAGGGAGAAGGTAAACCCGGCGTCATCCTCACTGAATGAACAGCACCCGGGGTACGGGAAGGGACAGGTACACCCCCCTGCCGGTTGTGATCCTGATATCCGGCCGGGGCAGCAACCTGCAGGCCATCATCGACAGGACCGGCAGCGGTGAATTGCCAATCGAGATACGCGCCGTGATCAGCAACCGCCCCGATGCAGCCGGCCTGGAACATGCCGGCCAGGCCGGTCTCGAAACCAGGGTCATCGATCACAAGCACTACGCGGACCGGGAGACATTTGATCAGGCACTGCAAGCCTGCATCGACAGCTACCGGCCCGGACTGGTCGTTCTGGCCGGGTTCATGCGCATCCTTACACCCGGTTTTGTGCAGCACTACCGTGGACGGCTGTTGAATATCCACCCGTCTCTGCTGCCGGAGTTTCCAGGACTCAATACCCACCAGCGCGCCATCGATGCAGGCAAACGGGAACATGGCGCAAGCGTACATTTTGTCACCGAAGACATCGATGGCGGGCCGGTGCTGCTGCAGGTCCGCATCCCGGTTCGCGAGGACGACGATGCCGCCACCCTGGCGGCACGGGTACTGCGGGAGGAACATCGTCTCTATCCGCAGGCCATCCGCTGGTTCGCGGAAAAACGAATCATTCTGGATGAAAACGGTCATATCCGCATGGATGGGAAACTGCTTGACCAACCGGCACTGCTGCCCGCCGGGACGGATGCAGCATGTTGAGCGGTGCGCCGGGAAAATCATTACTGCTGCTGGCAGCCGTACTGATGTCGTGCATGCTGCAGGCGGCGCCGCTGGCAGATTTCGAGGCCAGCTACCAGTTGAAACGCGGCAACCTGCGCATCGGCACATCAACCATCTCCCTGGTGAACAGGGAAAACAACGGCTACCGCTATGAATCGCGCAGCTGGCCAACAAGCTGGGTGGCGTGGTTCCTGAAAGACATACTCCATGAAACCAGCGAGGGCCGCCTGGATGAAAACGGACTGCGCCCGTTGAACTATCACTACAGCCGCAGCGGCGGTAAAACAGAACGCGAGGCCAGCCTCGCATTTGACTGGGATGCCATGATCGTCGCAAACAATGTGGATGACAGCCGCTGGAAAATGGATATCCCCGGCGGCACCCTCGACAAGCTGGCTTCACAGCTCGGCATGATGCTCGCGCTTGGCAGGGGCGAGACCGACATCACCTTCAATATCGCCGATGGCGGAAAACTCAAGGAATACCGTTTCAAAGCGGTTGGGCATGAGACCCTGGAACTCCCCGCCGGGCGTTTCGAGACCGTCAAGATCACCAAGCTGCGCAACAATAAATCTCGTGAAACCTACATCTGGTGCGCTCCGCAACTGAACTTCCTGCCGGTGCGTATCTGGCAACGCGAAAAAGACGACGCCATCTACCAGAGTGACCTGGAGAGCTATACGACTGCTTCAGCGACTGTGCAGTAATTACGGCACAGGCTGAGCTTTGCAGAATGACGGGGCAGTGAATCAGTCTGCCGTACCACCCGGCCATTAACTATACTGCACCCCGAACTGTAACCCGATCAGAAGAACAGTACGCACATGCCCAAACAGTCAAAAGCAGCCCTGCCTGTCATCAAACATTTTGATTTCAAACCCGGACAGGTACTGGCACGTAAATATGAAATCATCGACCGGCTCGGTACCGGCTGGGAAGGCGAGGTATTCCTGATCAACGAACTGCCGACCGATATTGAACGGGCAGTCAAGCTGTTTTACCCGCACCGCAACCTGAAAGATCGCACGGCAGGTTTCTATGCGCGAAAATTGCACAAGCTTCGACACTGCCCGATGGTTATCCAGTACCACACCAGCGAAAAGATAAGCTATCGCAATTTACCCATAACGCTGCTGGTCTCCGAGTTTGTTGAAGGCGAACTCCTTTCCGACTTTCTCAAACGTCAACCCGGCAAACGCCTGGCGCCCTTCCAGGCGCTGCACCTTTTGCATGCACTTGCCACGGGTATTGAACACATCCACACCATGAAGGAATACCACGGCGACCTGCATCCCGAAAACATCATTATCCAGCGCTACGGGCTTGGCTTCGATCTGAAGCTCCTCGACTTCTATCACTGGGGCGCACCCAGACCTGAAAACATTCATGACGATGTTGTCGACCTGATCAAGATCCTCCATGAATCGATCGGTGGCAGGAAGTACTACGCACAGCAGCCAAAAGTCATTCGTGACCTGTGCTGCGGTCTGAAGCGCACATTGATACTGAAAAAATTCCGCACGGCAGGCCAGCTGCGCGAATACCTGGAAATGCTGTCGTGGGAATAAAACCGGACTCGCAGTTGTTTATGGCTGCCGACTTTGCCGGGGTCCGGCCATTCGACATGGCCGCCGGCAGCGTTTGCGCGTTTACCCGGCGCGCCCCGGAAAAACCATCGGACAATGAAGACTCGCTTGCACTGCTGGACTGCGATGATGGCAGCGCGGTATTTGCCGTTGCTGACGGAATGGGCGGGCTTCCCTCGGGTGACCAGGCCTCCGCCATTACCGTTCGACAACTTGAAAAATCCGTAGGCAATGCCTGTGATGAAAAACTGGAACTGCGCGGATCCATACTTGACGGCATCGAACAGGCCAATCGCAAGGTACTGGAAAAAACCAGCGGCTCGGGGACGACGATTGCTGCCGTAGAACTGGTTGACCATCGCGTACGCACCTATCACGTCGGCGATTCTGCGATATTGCTTGTCGGCCAGCGCGGCAAGATCAAGTATCAAACCATCCCCCATTCACCGGTTGGCTATGCCGTGGAAGCCGGTGTCATTGAAGAGGAAGACGCCCTCTTCCATGAAGACCGTCACCTGATTTCAAACATGGTCGGCAGCGAAGCGATGCGTCTGGAAATCGGACCGCGAATAAAGCTGGCGCCCCGTGACACCCTGCTCATAGGCAGCGACGGGCTGTTTGACAACATGCAGATTGAAGAAATTGTCGAAGTGATCCGCAGCGGGCCGCTGCTGGAAGCCGCGGAGAAACTGGTCGGAATCTGTACCTCGCGCATGCTGCAGCCGGTCGAAGACATACCGCACAAGCCGGATGATCTTGCCCTGATACTATACAGACCGCAAAAGCCCCGGCCTGCTTCTTGAAGCGATCCGGCCCCCGGTTGCACGCCTTGCCAGCGTTCGCCGCTGCCGCCGTCCTGCGTGCAATCCTTGATCAGGTTTACTTTTTACGCTGCTTCTTGCGAGTGGACTTCCCGGCTCCCGCCGCGCTTTTAGCGTGCGGTTTTGCCTTGACCCCGGCCCGCCTGGCCGGCCTTACCGGCTTTTTGTCTTTTGCGGCAGAGGCTGGCTTGCCCGGCTTTCTTTTTCTCGCGGCATCGGCAGGCTTGCCGAACTTCCTTTCTCCCGATGCAACTGTTCTCTGACCGGGTCTGCCCTCTTTTACCGCCAGGGAAATATGTAACTGCTTGCCGCAAACGCGGATTTTCTGCAGATCCCTGAAGACATCCCCGGGCATGCCGGCAGGTAAATCTATCAGGCTGTAGTCATCACGGATATCGATGCGCCCGATTTGCCGGTTATCGAGCCCGGCTTCGTTGGCAATCGCACCGACGATATTGCCCGGCTTGATCCTGTCGCTATTCCCCACCTCTATGCGATATCGCTGCATACCCGCTTCAGGCAGTGATGTGTTCCCTGCCGGTCGCTCACCTTTCCTGTGTGCCGGTTTCTTTCGCGGGGGTTTGTCGCCGCTGTCCCGGCGTGTATCTGCCTTGTGCTGTGACTTATGTTGTGGCTTGTGTTGCAGCAGGAAAGGCGTATCACCCTGCAGCAGGCGGGCAAGCGCGGCAGCGATCTCGATCCCGGGCACATTATGCTCCAGCTGGTATTGCTCGATCAGCTGAGTAAATATCCCGGTATCCTCTTCCGCCAGCATATCGGTAATTCGCTGTTTGAAATTGGCGATACGCTTGTCATTGACCACCTCGGTAGACGGCAGCTCCATCCTGTCAATCTTCTGCCGGGTGACCTTCTCGATCGTACTGAGCAGGCGCTTTTCGCGGGGTGCGACGAACAGAATGGCATCACCTTTCTTTCCTGCACGCCCGGTACGGCCAATACGATGCACGTAGGCTTCCGCATCATAGGGAATATCGTAATTGATAACGTGGCTGATGCGTGCCACATCGAGCCCGCGCGCGGCCACATCCGTGGCAACGAGGATATCCACCTTGCCATTTTTTAACTGCTCAACGGTACGTTCACGCTGGCTTTGCGGAATGTCGCCATTCAGTGCTGCCGAGGCATAACCACGCGCTTCCAGTTTTTCTGCCAGCTCTATTGTTGAGGTCTTTGTGCGCACAAACACAAGCATCGCATCAAAGTGTTCGGCCTCGAGGATCCGGGTCAGGGCGTCGAGCTTGTGCACACCGCTCACCGGCCAGTAGCGCTGGCGTATGGTTTCCGCCGTGGTGGTTTTCATCTTGATGGTTATTTGAGCCGGGTTATTGAGGTGCCGCTCGGCTATACGACGAATCTGTTGCGGTATGGTGGCGGAAAACAGCGCGATCTGCCTGTCGGACGGGGTCTGCTCAAGCACCCATTCCACGTCATCGATAAATCCCATGCGCAGCATTTCATCGGCTTCATCCAGCACCAGCATGCCGAGCCTGTCCAGTTTCAGGGTGCCACGACGCATATGATCCATGACACGACCGGGCGTGCCGACCACCACGTGGACACCGCGTTTCAGCGCATGGATCTGGCCGCGGTAATCCTGGCCGCCGTAAACCGGCAATACGTGAAAGCCCTTCATGTGCCTGGCGTATTTCTGGAAGGCCTCGGCTACCTGGATGGCCAGCTCACGGGTTGGTGTCAGCACCAGCACCTGCGGATCTTTCTGTTTTAAATCGAGGCTGGATAAAATCGGCAGGGCAAAAGCCGCCGTCTTGCCGGTTCCGGTCTGTGCCTGGCCGAGGACATCCCGGCCTTGCAGCAACAGCGGAATCGTTTCTGCCTGGATGGGTGAGGGCGTTTCATAGCCCACCTCATCCAGCACCTTGAGAATGGCCTTATTCAACGCCAGTTGGCTGAACGCCGTTACTGTATCGGTAGTCATGTGCAGTGCCTGGTAGTAATGAAATGCGGGGAACGCCAAGGATTAGCCGGGGTATCCTGTTTGCCCCTGTCCACGATGAAACCGCAGTAAAATCCCGAGGGCCGCGTAGTGTAGCGGCCCGGGCCCGGTGTTTCATGCACTATTTAGCGCCAACCCGGCAGTCTTCACGCGGCCCCGCGCCGGACGCGCCCGTATCCTGCCCACCCGATCGCCCTCTCAAGGCACTGTTCTGGCTGGCAATACCAGCTGATTACGGGGTTTTTCAGTGCAGGCAACGGTTGTTCAAGCTGCCCCGGCCCTGGCCGATACAGGCATCAGCATTCCCGCCACAGGGCCATTGACATAACAGCAGGCAAAGCACATGAAGAAACCAGACTTACCGGAAGATGAAGTCGGCCGTCTCAAGGCACTGCGTTCCCTGGATATCCTCGACACGCCGGCGGAAGAGCGTTTTGACCGCCTGACACGACTGGCAAAACGGATGTTCGATGTACCCATAGCGCTTGTCAGTCTTGTCGATGAAAACCGCCAGTGGTTCAAGTCCAGGGCGGGCCTCGATGCCAGCGAGACACCGAGGGACATTTCCTTCTGTGGACATGCGATCCTCGGCAACGAACCCTTTATTGTCAACGACACCAGCACTGACCCGCGTTTTGCAGACAACCCGCTGGTTGTGAATGCACCCAGTATCAGTTTTTATGCCGGCTGCCCGCTGAGACACCAGGATGGCAGCAAGCTGGGAACCCTGTGCATTATCGATGATGCACCAAGAACACTTGGCGAAGATGACATTGATGCCTTGCAGGACCTTGCAGAAATGGCAGAACGCGAACTTGCGGCCATTCAACTGGCAACACTGGATGAACTAACCAGAATATCGAACAGAAGGGGCTTCATAACGCTTGCACAAAAGAGCGTGGACCTGTGTATTCGGCAGGCAATTCCGGCATCCCTGGTGTTCTTCGATCTGAACGGGTTCAAACCCATCAATGACACCTTCGGTCACGCCGAGGGCGACCACGCACTGGTCACCTTTGCAGAGCATATGCAAAGCACGTTCAGGGATTCAGATGTATATGCCCGACTGGGTGGCGATGAGTTCGTGGCCTTGCTAACCAATACATCGAACGAACTCGCAAATGAAACCATCAAGAGGTTCCGCCGGTCCATGGACCTCTACAACGAACAGGCCGGACGCGGCTATGATATTTCATTCAGCGAAGGCATCGTGACTGTTGACATCACGCAAAACCAGTCAGTTGAAGAACTGCTGGAGAGCGCCGATGACCTGATGTACAAAAAGAAGCGGGCTGTCGCATAGTCCCGCCTTTCACCGCTGGCAACAGCCTTTCCGAGCTCTGCGCATCCACAGGCTGCAAGTGCAGCCGGGGCGGATATGTCCCGACTCGAAATCTCCCGACCGGGCATCAGCCATTGGCAACCCGCTCGACCCGGCATTCCACTGCAGGCTTCTCCAGCCCCGTTTGACTGGCGGCAGCCGCGCGCCTGACACCGACGGCAACACCCGGCAGGTGGTACCGCGCACAACAGCCGCCCGCCCTGTTTGAATAATAACCGGCGACCATGCATAGTCAGTGTGAGGACGGCCGGCATAATAGAAAGCCACCAGTGCTGCCCGGGCCGGAAGCACCCGGCTGTCCAGGTACAAGGGCACAGCCGGACATGATTTATAAACAGGAGCTGACATCATGAACAAGGTGGTAACTGCACTCTTCATCATCCTCGCCATCCTGGTCACGATAACGGTCGCGTCTCAACCTGAAGTACCCGCGAATGATTGCACCGTAAAGAGTCAGCAGCTGGCAAAACTCTGCGTGTCATACATTCCAAAATTCTATGATGCAGACCATCTAACCTATTTTGGTCACACAAAGGCCTGGATTTATCGCTGGTCAGACAAGCTTGGAGTCGAGCTCGGTCAACAACAAACCGAATACCTGGTGCATTATTCGTCTCTTGAAGATGCGGTAAATTGCTATCTAACCGCGTCGGGTGATACAAGTCTCAACATGACCCTGGCGCCAACCGAGTTTGTCGCAAGATTCGAGCCTATCGCCAGGGACTACGGAATCCGGCCCTAACGGTCGGGGTTGCCGGGGCGCTGCCTGCACGGCCCCGGGGACTACTGCGCAGGCGCGCAAATAACAAACAACAGACAGGAAATCCCGGCAGCCAGGGGCCCGCTCAGGTCTTCGGCAGTGTGACGCCCCGTTGCCCCTGGTACTTGCCGCCGCGGTCCTTGTAGGAGGTCTCGCAGACCTCGTCGGACTCCAGGAACAATACCTGCGCGACACCCTCGTTGGCGTAGATCTTCGCGGGCAACGGTGTGGTATTGGAAAACTCCAGTGTCACGTGCCCTTCCCATTCCGGCTCGAACGGCGTGACATTGACGATGATGCCGCAGCGGGCATAGGTGGACTTGCCAAGACAGATCGTCAGGACGTTACGCGGGATACGGAAATACTCGACCGTACGGGCAAGGGCAAACGAGTTCGGCGGGATGATGCAGACATCCGACTTCACATCGACAAAACTGTTGTCGTCGAAGTTCTTCGGATCGACGATGGCAGAGTTGATATTGGTAAAAATCTTGAATTCGTCCGAGCAGCGGATATCGTAACCGTAACTGGATGTACCATAGGAGACGATGCGCCCGTTGCTCGTTCTCACGCACCTGGCCGGACTCGAACGGCTCGATCATGCCGTGCTCTTCGGCCATACGCCGAATCCACTTGTCGGCTTTGATTGACATCAGCTTATCGCGGTCCTGCGCCACAAGCAGGATGGGTAAAGGAGCGCAGCGACGTACCCATCATGGTATTGAGTGACGGGTACGGCCTTCGGCCTTTACCCATCCTGCGTTCCGGAGAATTGGCAGTAGTGCGTTAGTCATTCTGAATAACGATCTGCGGGAACCGGGCCGCGTAATCCTTCGTCTTCAGCGACAGTTTGGCGGCAGTGCGCCGCGCAATCTCCATATAGATCTGCGATATCCGGGCATCCGGGTCCGCCACGACGGTGGGCTTGCCGGCATCGGTTTCTTCACGAATGCGTATATCCAGCGGCAGGGCGCCGAGGAAGTCCGCATTATTCTGTTCCGACATGCGTTCACCGCCGCCCTGGCCGAAGATATATTCTTCATGGCCGCATTCGCTGCAGATGTGGATGCTCATGTTCTCGATCACACCCAGCACCGGGACTTCCACCTTCTCGAACATCTTCAGGCCCTTGCGCGCATCCAGCAGGGCAATGTCCTGGGGCGTGGTGACAATCACCGCGCCACTGACCGGAACCTGCTGCGCCAGGGTCAGCTGGATGTCACCGGTACCCGGCGGCAGATCGACGATCAGGTAGTCGAGGTCTTTCCAGTTGGTATCGTTCAACAGCTGTTGCAGTGCCTGGGTCACCATCGGGCCGCGCCAGATCATCGGCGTTTCCTCGTCCACCAGGAAGCCGATCGACATGGCCTGCAAGTGGTAACTGTTCATCGGTTCAAGTGACTTGCCGTCCAGCGATTCCGGTTTGCCACTGATGCCGAGCATACGCGGCTGGCTGGGGCCGTAGATGTCCGCGTCGAGAATGCCGACATTCGCACCCTCGGCTGACAGGGCCAGCGCCAGGTTCACGGCCGTGGTTGACTTGCCGACGCCGCCCTTTCCGGACGCCACGGCAATGATGTTCTTGATGCCTTCTATATGCTTGACGCCCTTTTGTGCAGAGTGGGAGGAAATCTTTGTGCTGACCTCCACCTTTGCACTGTTGATGCCATCGATGGACTCGAGCAGTTCCTTCAGCTTCGCGCCCAGCTGCTCGTGATAACCTTTGGAGGGAAAGCCAAGCACCACACTGACCGATACGCTGTCGCCGTCAACGCTGATGTCCTTCACGCACTTGGTGGAGACCAGGTCCCTTTCCAGATAGGGATCGATATAGGTCGCCAGCTTCTCTTCGACCTGGGATTGGGTTACTTCAGCCATCGAATCACTCCTTCACAAAAAAACGGTCACCCGGGCAGCCTGCCGAGCGGGAAAATTGACCGCGAATTGTACACGAACTTTGTGGAACCGTCCCACCGCCAGTGCGTCATAATGCCCCATGGCTCACGGGTATATGGCATACTTGGCACCGATAAATCACATTCGTTTCAGGGTTTTAATACCGCCGCCGCCGCATGAGTCAGGAAAAACGCACAATACTGGTCACCAGCGCCCTGCCCTATGCCAACGGGCCGATCCACCTCGGCCACCTGGTGGAGTACATCCAGACGGATATCTGGGTGCGCTTCCAGAAGCTGCGCGGGCATGACTGTCTCTATGTCTGTGCCGATGATGCACATGGCACCCCGATCATGCTGCGCGCCCGGCAGGAAGGCATCAGCCCGGAACAACTGATCGAGAGCGTCGGCCGGCAACACCGCGACGATTTTGCAGGCTTTCACATCGGCTTTGACAACTATCACAGCACCCATTCTGACGAAAATCGCGAACTCGCAGAACTCGTCTACCGGCGCCACCAGGCCGCCGGTCACATCAGTACGCGCACCATTACCCAGGCGTTTGACCCGGAAAAACAGATGTTTCTGCCGGACCGCTTTATCAAGGGTGAATGCCCGCGCTGCGGCGCCGCTGACCAGTACGGCGATAACTGCGAGGTATGCGGTGCGACCTACTCGCCCACCGAGCTGAAGAACGCGAAATCGGCCGTCTCCGGTGCCACGCCTGTCGAGAAGGACTCACTGCATTATTTCTTCAAACTGGCCGATTTCGAGCCGATGCTGCGTGACTGGACCCGGGCAGGACACCTGCAGGACGAGGTCAGCAACAAGCTGGGCGAGTGGTTCGAGGAAGGCCTGCGCGAGTGGGATATTTCCCGCGACGAGCCCTATTTCGGTTTTCGCATCCCCGGCACCGAAGACAAGTACTTTTATGTCTGGCTGGACGCCCCCATCGGCTACATGGCCAGCTTCAAACACCTGTGCGACCGCTCGGGCCGGAATTTTGATGACTTTTGGGGCAAAAACAGCACGGCGGAGCTGTACCACTTCATCGGCAAGGACATCATCTACTTCCACGCCCTGTTCTGGCCGGCCATGCTGTCCGGCGCCGGCATGCGTACCCCGACCGCGGTATTCGCCCACGGTTTTCTTACCGTTGACGGACAGAAAATGTCCAAGTCACGCGGCACCTTCATAAAGGCGCGCAGTTATCTCGACCACCTGAACCCGGAATACCTGCGTTACTATTTTGCAGCGAAGCTCGGCAGCGGTGTCGATGACATCGACCTTAACCTGGAAGATTTTGCCGCGCGCGTTAACAGCGACCTCGTTGGCAAGGTTGTCAACATTGCGAGCCGCTGTGCCGGTTTTATCACAAAACGTTTTGCAGGCAAGCTGTCAGACCGCTTCACCGAACCGGACCTGTATGAAACTTTCCTGCTTGCGGGTGATGCGATCGCCGTGAACTTCGATGGCCGCAAGTTCAGTACCGCTATTCGGGAAATCATGGCGCTTGCAGATTTTGCAAACCAGTACATTGACGAGAAGAAGCCCTGGGTTATTGCCAAGCAAGCGGGAAGGGAAAACGAACTTCAGGAAACATGCACGGTTGGACTGAACCTGTTCAGGGTTCTGATGACGTACCTGCAGCCGGTCCTGCCGCAGATGGCAAGTGAAGCAGAAACATTTCTGAATATACCGGCCATGACATGGGATGCGATCGGCACGCCATTGACTGCCCACACCATCAACAAGTTCAAACCGCTCATGACCCGCGTTGAAGAGGAGAAAATCAAGGCCATGCTGGAAGATTCCAAAGACAGTCTTGGCAACGCCCGGGACAACACGGCCGCCGCAGAGGGTCCGTTAAAAGACGACCCGATTGCAGAGACGATCAACTACGATGACTTTGCAAAACTTGACCTGCGTATTGTACGCATCGAGAAGGCCGAGCACGTCGAGGGCGCCGACAGGCTGCTGCAACTGACGCTCGATCTCGGCGGCGAAACCCGCAATGTGTTTGCCGGTATAAAGTCGGCCTACACACCGGAGTCACTGGAAGGAAAACTGACGGTCATGGTGGCCAACCTTGCCCCGCGCAAGATGCGTTTCGGCCTGTCGGAGGGCATGGTGCTGGCGGCCGGTGCCGGTGGTGATGAACTGTTCATCCTGCATCCCGATGCCGGTGCAGAGCCCGGAATGCGCGTTAAGTAAGTATCGTAACCGACTGAATTAAATGACAGAGATAGCCCTCATTCTTGTCAGCACCATCCTGGTCAATAACTTTGTGCTGGTGCGCTTCCTCGGGCTGTGTCCGTTCATGGGCGTGTCGCGCAATGTCGATACCGCCACCGGCATGGCACTGGCCACCACCTTCGTACTGACGCTGTCTTCGATCTGCAGTTACCTGGCAAATGAATACCTGCTGGTGCCGCTGGGACTCGAATACCTGCGCACCATTACCTTCATCCTGATGATCGCTGCCGTTGTACAGTTCACGGAAATGGTGGTGCACAAGACCAGCCCGCTGCTCTACAAGGTGCTGGGTATTTTCCTGCCCCTGATCACCACGAACTGCGCGGTACTCGGTGTCGCATTACTCAACGTTCAGCAACAACTCAACTTTCTGGAGTCGGCCGTGTATGGCTTTGGCGCCGCTGTTGGATTCTCCATGGTGCTGATCCTGTTTTCCGCCATTCGCGAACGCGTCATGGCTGCGGATGTACCGCTTCCGTTTCGCGGTTCGGCAATTGCGCTGATAACCGCGGGCCTGATGTCGCTTGCGTTCATGGGCTTCTCGGGCCTGATAAAAGCTTGAGTCGGGCGGTTAACAATCTGCCCGGCCATTATTCACAACGATGTTGACCGCAATACTTGCATTGGGAAGCCTGGCCCTGCTGATTGGCCTGGTACTCGCTTATGCGGCGATTCGTTTTCGAGTAAAGAGTGACCCGGTTGTTGACCGCATAGATGCACTGTTGCCGCAAACACAATGCGGACAATGCACCTACCCCGGCTGCCGGCCCTACGCAGAAGCAATCGCCGCCGGTGAAGCGGACATCAACCAGTGCCCGCCAGGCGGAGAAATTACCATCCAGGCGCTGGCTGACTTGCTTGGCAGGGATGCGAAACCACTGAATCCGGAGCATGGTGTACACGCAGAGAAAACCGTTGTCGTCATTGACGAGGAAGTGTGCATCGGTTGCACACTCTGTATCCAGGCCTGCCCCGTTGACGCAATACTCGGTGCCGCCAAACAGATGCATACCGTGATCGAAAAAGAATGTACCGGCTGCGATCTCTGCATCGCGCCCTGCCCGGTTGAATGCATACACATCGTCCCGGTGAAAACCGGTGTGCTCGACTGGAAATGGCCAAAACCGGGCAGTGACCCCGTCGATATCAAGCGGCATGCCTGACCCGGCCGCCAGCAGCGTGAAAGTGCCGGGCCACGGGCGCCTCTACAGGTTTCATGGTGGCCTGAAACTCGATAGTAAACAGTCTGTTACATCTACCACGCCGATTGCGCCCGTCACCATTCCGGGGCAGCTGGTATTGCCCCTGCTGCAACATATCGGCACACCGGCCGAGTGCGCTGGTGAAGACCGGTGACTACGTCTACAAGGGCCAGCCTGTTGCGCAGCCGGTCGGTGCCGTCAGCGCACCCATCCATGCCTCCGAGTTCCGGGACGGTTATCGCGGTAGAGCCCCGGCCCGTTCCCCACCCGTCTGGTTTGCAGGCCCCGTGCATCATCATTGCAACCGACGGCAAGGACCAGTGGCGGGAACCTCCCGGCGCCGGCGCTTGATTACACATCGATTGATCCGGCATCACTGTGCACGCAGATCCGCCAGTCAGGCATCGTCGGCCTTGGCGGTGCGGGCTTTCCGACGCCGGTCAAACTTGCAGGTGCGCGCTACAACATCGACCTGCTATTGATCAACGGTGCCGAATGCGAACCGTATATTTCCTGTGACAACCGTTTGCTGCAGGAACGGGCCGAAGAAGTCATCGAAGGGACCAGGATTTTACAACACATCATCAAGGCGGATAGCTGCATCATTGCAATCGAAAACCATATGCTCGAGGCCGGACGTGCGCTGGACGCGGTACTCGACAAAGGCAATGCAACCGCTATCCGCGTCGTCCGTGTTCCCGACATTTACCCGACCGGCGGTGAACGCCAGTTGATCAAGGTATTGACCAATCGCGAAGTTCCGAGCCAGGGTCTGCCGGTGGATATTGGCGTCATCTGCCAGAATGTCGGTACGGCTGCCGCCATTTACAACAGCGTTGCCAGGAACCGGCCCCTGCTGTCACGTATCGTTACCGTTGCCGGGCAAGGCATCGCAAGCCCGCGCAATGTCGAAGCACTGCTGGGTACGCCGGTCAGCCACCTCGTCAACAGCTGCGGCGGTTATACAAAGTCTATTGAACGCCTGCTGATCGGCGGACCGATGATGGGTTACGCGGTGGCAACGGACAGCGTCCCTGTTGTCAAGACTACCAACTGCATTCTTGCGGTCACGCACGAGGAAATGCCCGCGCCGCCACTCGAGCAGCCATGCATACGCTGCGGAAAATGCACCGAGGTCTGCCCCGCGGACCTGCTGCCGCAACAGTTGTACTGGTATACGCGCAGCGGCAATCATGATGCCGCCCAGGACTATGACCTGTTTGACTGCATCGAGTGTGGCTGCTGCGCCTACGTGTGCCCGAGCCATATTCCGCTGGTTCAGTATTACCGCCATGCGAAGACCGAAATCTGGTCGCAGGAGGAGCAGAAGAAGGCATCCGACATCGCCCGTCAGCGGCACGAAGCGCGCCTGGCAAGGCTTGCGCGCATCAAGCAGGAACGCGCCGAGCGGCAGTCCCGCAAAAAACAGGCGCTCTCGAAAGATGACGGCAACGCTGCCAAGAAGGCTGCCATTGAAGCCGCCCTGGAACGCGTCAAACAAAAAAAGGCAGCGGCGGAGGTTACACCGAGAAACATCGACAACCTGACACCCGAACAGCAACATCTCATCGATGCAGCCGATAAAAGACGACAGGGCAACTCATCCGACTGATGGAATTCAGGACCTACAGCTCACCTCACCTGCCGGTTGCCGAAAGCGTAGCCGCGATGATGCAACGCGTCCTGCTTGCCCTGATACCCGGCACCGCCTGCGCCTTCTGGATGTTCGGCTGGGGCATATTGATCAACATCCTGCTTGCAGCACTGGCTGCAATCGCGGCAGAGGCCGGCATGCTGATGCTGCGCAGGCGCCCGGTCAAACCGGCACTGCTGGATTGCAGCGCGCTGTTGACCGGTGTGCTGCTTGCACTGGCGCTGCCACCGCTTGCCCCCTGGTGGATACCGGTTATCGGCAGCCTGTTTGCCATCGTCATTGCCAAGCAACTCTACGGCGGGCTCGGCTATAACCCCTTCAACCCGGCCATGGCCGGTTATGTCGTCCTGCTTGTTTCATTCCCGCTGGAACTGACCCTGTGGACACCGGTCGGTGAGTCCCTGCAGCTGTTGGAGACACTTTCCCTTGTGTTTACCGGCCAGCTGCCGGTCGGTCTGTCACTCGATGCCATCACCATGGCCACGCCCATGGACACAATCAAGACCCGGATCGGTCTTAGCGAGACACTCACCGAAATCAGGGGTGGGCCGCTGTTCGGCCTGTTTGCCGGTGCCGGCTGGGAGTGGATCAATACATGGTTCCTGCTCGGTGGCCTGTGGCTGTTACAGCAAAGGGTCATCCAGTGGCAGATCCCGGCAGGCATGCTCGGCGCACTGGCTGTGATCGCCCTGCTGTTCCATGTCATCAACCCGGACATCTATTCTACACCCCTGTTTCACCTGTTCAGCGGGGCCGCGATGCTCGGGGCCTTTTTTATTGCAACCGACCCGGTCTCTGCCAGCACCACACCGCGCGGTCGCATCTACTACGCGGCCGGCATCGGCTTGCTGACCTACATCATCCGTACCTGGGGCGGATACCCCGACGGCGTTGCCTTTGCCGTCCTGCTGATGAACATGGCAGCTCCGACCATCGATTACTACACCCGGCCTGTCGTCTACGGCCACGATGACAAGCCATGAATTATCGCCAGATCATCATCACCACTATTATCCTGCTGATATTCGCGGTCATCGGTACCGGGCTGGTGTCCTTTACATTTGATAACACCCGCGAACGGATTGCCGCCAATGAGCGCGCCACCCTGCTGCGCAAACTGCACCGCCTGGTTCCACCCGACCGGCATGACAATATCCTGCTTGATGACGCCATCGAGGTACGTGACCAGAAGCTGCTCGGCAGCGCTGAGCCAGTCATGGTCTACCGTGCCAGAAAGGCCGGCAAGGCCGTTGCCCTCGTCATCGCGCCGATTGCCCCGGATGGCTATAGCGGCTCGATAAAATTGCTGGTCGGCATCAATACAGACGGCACGCTCAGCGGTGTCCGTGCAGTGGCCCACCGGGAAACCCCCGGCCTCGGCGACGCCATCGACGAGGATCGCTCTGACTGGATCCTCGGGTTTACCGGCCGCTCGCTGGAGCAGCCGCCGGTGGATCGCTGGAAAGTCAGGAAAGACGGCGGCGACTTCGACCAGCTCACCGGCGCGACCATCACCCCGCGCGCCGTGGTACAGGCGGTGCGCAATGCGCTGTTATACTATCGCCAGCACCAGGAGACACTGCTTGCAGCCGGAAAACAGGCATCCGCGACAGGCAATGAACAGGGCAGGTAAAGCGCAGCGTACCCGTCTTGATGGGTACGGCCTTTGGCCTTTACCCATCCTACGGTTTCGGGCGCTTCGCAGGACGGGTAAAGCGCAGCGTACCCGTCGGAACAGCTACACGGAACACCGGGCTAATAGACAATGAATGCACCGACCTATTCAAGCATCCTCAAGGACGGCCTCTGGTCCAACAATGCCGGCCTGGTGCAGCTGCTGGGTCTGTGCCCGCTGCTGGCCGTGACCACCTCGGTCATCAATGGCCTCGGCCTGGGGCTCGCGACCCTGCTGACACTGGTATTTTCCAACGGTATCGTTTCCCTGATACGCAAGCTGGTCCGGCCTGAAGTGCGTATCCCGGTGTTCGTGCTGGTGATTGCATCGGTCGTCACCATCATCGAACTGGCCATGAATGCGTGGCTGCACGACCTGTACAAGATTCTCGGTATTTTCATTCCGCTGATCGTTACCAACTGCGCCATTATTGGCCGCGCCGAATCGTTCGCATCCCGGCACAGCATGGACCGGGCCCTGCTCGACGCCGTTGCCATGGGCATCGGCTTTACCCTGGTACTGGTGACACTCGGCGGACTGCGCGAACTCATTGGACAGGGCACCCTGCTGTCACAGGCACACCTCATGTTCGGCGAGATCGGCCGCCAGTTCACGGTGACCGTGATCGACAACTACCGTGGTTTCCTGCTGGCCATCCTGCCGCCCGGCGCATTCCTGGGACTGGGTTTTTTGATTGCCGGCATGAACGTCATCAATGCGCGTCGCCAGGCAAGGCTTGAGGTGGTCGATACCACGGCCATCCAGGCCGCCGGGGCCTGAGGCCGACCGCGCGCAGTGAACCGCAGCAAACGCCAGCAAATCTTCACACGCCTGCGCGCGGAAAACCCCCACCCGACCACGGAACTCAAGTACGCTAACCCGTTCCAGTTACTGATTGCCGTGATGCTGTCGGCCCAGTCAACGGATGTCGGCGTGAACAAGGCAACCCGGGCCCTGTTCAGGAAAGTGAAGACACCCGCTGCCATGCTGAAGCTGGGCGAGGCCGGCCTGAAGGACCATATCAAGACCATCGGGCTGTTCAACACCAAGGCAAAAAACATCATCAAGACCTGTGCAATCCTGGTCGAACAGCACGCCGGAAAAGTACCGCAACAGCGTGCTGCACTGGAGGCCCTGCCCGGTGTTGGCCGCAAAACGGCAAACGTCGTCCTGAACACGGCCTTCGGCCAGCCGACCATTGCCGTGGACACGCATATATTCCGGGTTGCAAACCGCACCGGCATCGCGCCCGGCAAAAACGTCCTGGAAGTCGAGCAGCGCCTGCTGCGCCTGGTGCCGGATGAATTCAGGCAGGATGCCCACCACTGGCTGATCCTGCACGGACGCTATACCTGTATCGCCCGAAAACCACGCTGCGGGTCCTGTTGCATCTTCGATCTTTGTGAGTATAAACAGAAGAATGTTGAATGATTACAATCGACTACATTTTGCTGTATGGTTCGGTGCGGTTGCCATATGCAGCCTTGTTGAACATAAGAACATTTGCAGAAACCAATACTCCGCCGTCACGAGAAACTTTTTGAACCCTTGTATGTCGGAGTGACTGACACAAGCACAGGTCGTGGCAAGCGACCGAAAACACGCGGGGCGCCTGCCCCCTCTGAATCAAACCCATAATGGAGCATATCCAATGTCACAAAAAACAACCCTGAAACCCATGGCTATTGCGCTCGGTACCGCGTTTGTTACCACGCTCGCCGCTACCCCGGTTGCCAACGCAGCAGATAACCCGTTTGCCATGTCTACCCTTTCCAGTGGCTACATGGTTGCGGCGTCTCATGAAGGCAAGTGCGGTGAAGGCAAGTGCGGTGCCGCCAAGACAACGGAAGCCAAGTGCGGTGAAGGCAAGTGCGGCATGCAGAGCATGGACGCCGATGGAGATGGCAACATCACCAGGGACGAGTTCATGAAAGGGCACGAGGCCATGTTCAACAGTAAAGATGCGAATCACGATGGCGTAATCAGTGCCGATGAAATGAAGGCAATGGAAGGCAAGTGCGGTGAAGGCAAGTGCGGTGCCGCAGGAAAAGCCGGCAAGGTGATGGAAGCCAAGTGCGGTGAAGGCAAGTGTGGCGGCATGAAGTAATCACCCTGCACAGCTGTCGTGATCCCGAAACAATACCCTGTTACAGGGACAGGACTTGGACTGCGGCGGACCCTCATGGGTCCGCTGCGGGACAATCCGCCGGAGTCTGTCGATTTTTTTGAAGTCGCGCCGGAAAACTGGATTGGCATGGGTGGCAAACCCGGCAAGGATTTTCGCCACTTCACGGAACGCTACCCCTTTGTTGCACACGGCCTGTCCCTGTCGATCGGCAGCCCGTCACCACTGGACGAGACCTTTCTCCACCGGGTGAAACGCCTGCTGGACCAGCATAATTTTCGCTTCTATACCGAGCACCTGAGCTATTGCAGTGACGATGGCCACCTCTATGACCTGATGCCGATTCCGTTTACCGAAGAGGCCGTTCACTATGTTGCAGCCCGTATCCGCCGCGTGCAGGATATTCTTGAACGGCGCATTGCCATGGAGAATGTTTCCTACTACGCGGCACCCGGCAAGGAAATGGACGAAATTGATTTCATCAACGCGGTCCTCGAGGAAGCCGACTGCGACCTGCTGCTGGACGTGAATAATATCTACGTCAACAGCATCAACCACCGCTATGACGCGGAACAATTCCTGAAAGCGCTGCCGGCCGGGCGCATTGCATATTTTCATATTGCCGGCCACTACGATGAAGCCGAAGACCTGAAGGTCGATACCCACGGGGCAGACATCATCGACCCGGTCTGGTCATTGCTGGAAACCGCCTATGAGCATTTCGGGGTAGTCCCGACATTGCTTGAACGCGATTTCAATATACCCCCGCTGCCCGAATTGCTGGCCGAGGTCGAACAGATTGCAAGCCTGCAGAAAAAACAGGGTGCAACGCATGACAAGGGCATTACCCGTGGAATCAAGGCCTGAATTTACCCGCCGGCAGTACCAGTTCGCTGCGCATATTCGCGACCCGGAGCACAAACCTGCACCGGATGATGTTGAAGACCGGCGCATGCAGATCTACCGCGAGTTGTTCTACAATAACGTCGAGAATTTTCTTGCCGGCACCTTCCCGGTACTGAGGAAGATTTATCAAGACGAGGCCTGGCACAGGCTGGTGCGCGGTTTTTTCTCCGGCCACCAGTCCCGCAGCCCGCTGTTCCTGGAGATCCCGCGTGAATTCCTCGGCTGGCTTGAAAATGAACGCCGGCACGAACCCGGCGATTTTCCCTTTCTCCACGAACTGGCCCATTACGAATGGGTGGAACTCGCCCTGTCGATTTCCGAGGCAACCCTCGAGCAGGATACTATCGACCCGGAGGGTGACCTGATGACCGGTATCCCGGTACTATCACCGCTGGCCTGGCAGCTTGTCTATCAATACCCGGTTCACAAGATCGGCCCGGACTTCCTGCCGCAACAAGCCGGTGAGAACCCGACCCTGCTGGTCGTCTACCGTGACAGTGAGGACAAGGTCGGATTCATGGAGGTCAACCCGGTCACCAAGCGCCTGCTGGAACTCATCGCGGAAGACAGCAACTCCAGCGGTGAACAGTTACTTGAACGGATCGCAGCCGAGTTGTCTCACCCCCGGCCCGGGGTTGTGGTCAAAGGCGGCGCTGAAATAATGAACGGCTTGCATGAAAAAGATATTTTGCCGGGCACAAAACGATTCTGATCCTGCGTTAAAGCAGGACAAAAACCGAGGAGATAGTCATGACAGGTTTACTCAACGGCATGCAGGACCTGCTGGACCGGACACGCGCGCTTGATTTTCTTGCACCACTCGCCTTGCGCCTCTACCTGGTGCCGATTTTCTGGATGGGCGGTGTTCACAAGCTTGAAAATGCCGGACTGGACTGTCTCGACAGCGAGGCCGGCTGCAGCCTTGTACCCAAGCAGGACGTGATTGACTGGTTCGGCAACCCGGACTGGGGGCTTGGCCTGCCCTTCCCCGAGGTCATGGCCTACCTGGCGTCCTACACGGAATACTTCGGGGCCATCCTGCTGCTGATCGGCCTGGCGGTACGCTGGATATCCATCCCGCTGATGATCACCATGGTGGTTGCAGCCGTAACCGTACATTTACCAAACGGCTGGCTGGCAATCGCCGCAGGGGACGGTTTCTTCGCCAGCGAACGAACGCAAGGCGCCATCGAACGCCTGGACATGGCCAAGGCAATCCTGCAGGAACAGGCCAACTACAGCTGGATCACCGAAAACGGCAGCCTGGTGATCCTCAACAACGGCATTGAATTTGCCGCCACCTACTTCATCATGCTGCTGGCCCTGTTCTTCATTGGTGCGGGCAGGTACTTCAGCGTTGATGACTGGATTTCACGTACCTGGAGGACCAGCAAGAGGCGCTGAGTACCAGCCGGTTAATGACCTGTCCATAGATACAAGCAGGTAGCATTGTCCACATGAAGTCGGCTTGATCGCACATTCCTGCGGTGTCAGGGAGCCCCGTGAATTGCGCCGTTTTCATGCGCGTGTCGTTGGAAACAACGGCCTGTCGATACCGCTGAACGAACTGCACCCCGACGTGCTGCCACTTGAACGGAAAACCGGTAATGCCTGAAACATTTCACCCCGGGGTATTGCTATCGCCTGCTAACCGTCGCCGATCTCCGGATGTGTGACGGCCATCCCGGTTTGCCCGGCAACAACGGGTAATACTGAATCTCGTCCCGGGCAATCCCGTGTCCCGGGCGGTTATCAGCGAGGGTATCGCAGGGGCCGGATTCACGAATGACTGGCATTGCACACCATATCCCCGACACAGTGATCTGTTGAATCCGGCCTGCTGTGTACTTACTTCAGGGCGCGCACCGCATCCAGCAGCGCCTTGTCATCCCACTCCCGGCTGCCAATTGCCCGGTAGGCAAGCGTCCCATCGGGTGCGACGACATAGGTCGTCGGCAACCCTTTTACCGGCCACTCGGCAATGACCTCGCCTTCCCTGTCCATCAGCACTGGAAAGTCTGCGGGGTAATCCGCGGTAAAGATAAAGATGGTGTCTTCATCTTCACCCATGTTGATGGCGAGCAGCGCGATGTCCTCCGTCTTCAAGCAGGTGCCATGCGCGGTTCATGGAGGGAATTTCCTCACGACATGGCGGGCACCAGGTGGTCCAGAAATTAATAATGACCGGCTTGCCGCGATAATCGGACAAGCGATGCGTCTTGCCTTCTGTATCCTGCAAAACAAAGTCCGGCGCCTCGATCCCGCCCGGGATCACCGTCATGGTCTGGTCCGCACGGGCCATGCCGGCCAGCATCAGCAGCAATATTGCAAGGCCCTGCAGGGTTTTCATTACAATCATTTCAGTTTATCCACATCCGGTGCACAGACGATGTTGCTGATTTTCCCGGAACGGGGCTTGCCCCCCTCTTCCCAGCTTACTGCAAGATCGAATACCGAGCCCGGCGCTATCCCGTAGGTCGTCAATCCCCAGTTATAGTCGCCCGGCAGGTATTCCTGCTGCGTCGGGAACAGGCCCCAGCGAACGATCAGCCTTGCTGCCGGGCTGGCTTGCTCGTCCGACCAGGAGGCCAGCCACTGCTCCTTCAGCCTGATGCCACTGGTCACGCCCTTGTGCTGCATGCGCCACCGGGTCAGGTCAATCGACACGGCCTGTCCGCTGCCTGATTTGCCACTATTGCGGATAATGGTCTGCATCATGCAACTCAGTGCCAGGCTCTCGATGACATCGCGGGAGAATTCATGCTTCATAAACAGGGCACGGCTCTGGTCCGGCAACCGCTGTACCAGTTCAATCTCTATGTCACCATCGATAAAATGCCATGTCTGCAGTCCGTTCTCCTCGTTAACG
Organism: uncultured Gammaproteobacteria bacterium; assembly: GCA_963827755.1. GTDB lineage: Bacteria > Pseudomonadota > Gammaproteobacteria > UBA9214 > UBA9214 > UBA9214. Next base: position 100,405 of record CAWHCQ010000011.1, on the reverse strand, counting down.
CTATGCAGTACCTGTGCATCTGTGCAGGCCGTGACAAGCGCAACAAATATGCCCGGCAAGACTGTATTCTTTAACACCAGGTACATAACAAAACCGTATCGGTAATTAACAGTAAAACGGCAGTCGGCTTCATTAACGCTCCCGGTCCAGGAATATCCGCCGGATTCTTTCGATACGCCGGCGATTGACGCCAAAATCGGAATACCCGGTCCGTGCAGCGGAACGTACCTGGATCAGACCCTTTTCCGCTTGCAGGCTGAACTCGATGTCATCCACAAATCTGAACAGCAGGCTGCGCGCCTCGGCATGCAGATAATCGGCCTGCTCGCTGATAATCGACACCCGCTGCTCTGTCATCAACGCCGCCCTCAGGCGTTGCATCGCTTCTGCAGGCTGATCGTGAAAGCTGAAAGGCTCGATGAAATGGCGCGCATCAGGCGCCTGGCTGGAAACACAGTTCGGACTGTCTGGACATTTCATATTATCCCCGGCCAGCTCACGAGTCGTTGCGCAGGAAGACATGGCCATCAACAGCGCGGCCAGTACCCAAGGTTGTATTTTTCGCGTTGTGTACATTCTGTCGCATTCAACCAGGCAGCTGTTGCACACACTATAACGCAGTTGATTCACAATCAGGTCAGGTTTAGCAGGCTTGCGGATCAATCCACGCAATACAGGCCCGTTACCTGTCCGCAGGGAACGGATTTATCCCGGAGTCATGCGTTTCCGGGGAAAACCTGTGATAACGCTCGTTGCTCAACCCGCAGTCCAGGCATTCCACCATCACCTCGATCTGCTGATCGACAGAATCCTGTGTTGAAATCGAGCGACCCAGGCCACCCTGGCTTTGCTTGCTGGAGGTTTTAATGCCGCCAAGGCTGATCCAGTCGCCAAGCCTGCCGCGCACAACCGTGTCCGTGCTTTGCGTATTGATAACACCCCGACGACGGCCGGGACGGTCATCGAATTGCTGAATCTCCAGTGTCACATATTCGCCACGCACACGCGGCACTACGTAAAATCCACTGTTTGCATCATGCAGCTCTGTTACGTATCGATCATACGGGCGTCCATGCATGTAATAACGATCGACACTACGAAACGGGATGCGAGAGCCAGTGGCGATAAAGGCCGGCCGGCCTTCCAGCGCCTGGACCCGCTGCCCGGCCGTCCGTGCACGCTGATCTTCTGTGCCATAAATCCGCACCCGGGCCCGCGACCCGTCAACAGGATATCCCGGGGAATTGATACTGACTCGCCCGTCACCGGCCTTGATGTCGGCACTGGCCGAATAGCCCGATACACTGCGTTCAAGATCACCTTGTTTGTTAACGATGATCAACAGGCGCTTTGGCGGACGGTCCAGTTCAAGCAGCAGTTTCCTGATTTCATCAATTCGATCGGGTGCTGCCTTGAGTACCAGGTTATTCCCCATCCCGGTAGCACTGCCATCCGCGCCGGTAAAAGGCTGGATGACCGGCAGGATCTCTTCCAGCGGACGTGATTTCAGCTGGATGACCTCAATGGGATAATCCGCACTGACCGGCAGGCTGTTCAACAGGAACAGCAATCCAATAGCCTGAATAAAAGTCGAATAATGCTTCATGTGTAGTGACTCGAAACCGTCGTTCAACAAGGTGTAAGCACCAGGCAACCATGTATGGTCAATTCACGCCGGAAGAATACCCTGGTGTAAAGCACGTACCCTGTACACCGGCAAATAAAAACGGCCCGGTGATTACTCACCGGGCCGTAACTCGCATACCAGCCACAAGGCCGGTAATTCAACGCCTGGACGGGATACTAGCTGCCGAGTCTAATGCCCAGCTTCTCAAGCGTCTGAATTGTCAGACCACCGGTCGGCAGGTTGTTTCTGCGCTGGTAGGCATCCGCAGCCGCCATCGTTGAACGACCCAGGACACCGTCAATCGGCCCCGGGTTCTGACCGGCCCTTTGCAGGGCACGCTGGATTTGCATGACAAGGTCAGGCGTTGTATTGGTCTCGCACAATACCTGGCGCCACTCCTGGCTTGCATCCGATACCTTGACCTGCTTCTGCACGATCTTGTGCTTCGCGGGAATCGGAATGCGCTTCTCCTTTGCAGGAGACACCAGCTTGCTCATGCGCACCGTCTTGAAGGTCGCCGGAACAGCCATTTTCTTGACCGTGGCCGGCGTCTTCACGACGCGCTTGGTGATGGTCTTGTATTTCGCAGGTACTTCAGACAGGCAATAGGTCCTGCCGGTTGCTTCGCCTTCGCCCCGCATACCCGCCATACTCCAGCTGACCCCGGCATCTGACACCTTGATACGCCTGGAAACGGTCTGGTACTCGGCCTCGACCGGCTTGCGGCTCTCGGCCGATTTTTTGATGAGCTTCTTGACACGCACGGTGTTGTACTCTGCCGGAACTTCCACCTTCTTGATGGTGGCCGGTGAGACCAGCACACGCTTCTCGATCGTGGTGTACTTGGCCGGCACTTCCACAAGGCACATGATTTCGCCGGTGGCATTGTCGATTCGCTCGTTCATGCCACGGCCGGTCTTCCAGGTCGTGTAGGCAGGTGACTCAAGCACTTTTTCCTTGACGATGTTGTACTTGGCGGGAACGTTGACAAACTTCTGGGAAGCTTCCTTGACCAGCACCTTTTCCTCGACCCAGTTGAACTCCGGTTCGGTCGTGGTGATCTTCTCGGATGCCGCAGTCTTCAGCAGCTTCTCTGTTTTTACTTCGAATTCCGCCGGCTTGTAGAACTCGTTGTAGCACTGACCGGCCTTGGCAGTCTTCGCCAGGCCAAGTGCCTGCGCAGTGGCAAGGTCACGGTCGGAAATGTCACGTGCCTTGGCCCCCGGACCGGAACGCCACACCGTGCGCGCGGGCTCGAGTAAAATCTTTTCCTCGACGGTTTCGTATACTGCCGGAACAGCAATCAATTTTTCCGATTCCTGCTGCAGCGGCACTCTCACCTCGGTCCACTCGTACTTGGCAGGAATGATTTCAATCTTCTCGCCAGCCTCGACAATGACCACCTTCTCTTCGCTCGTTTTATACTTGGCGGGTATCATGACCTTGGCATAACACTGACCGGGTTGCGCATTGGCTGGCAACAGGCCCGCGCCAGACGCCTTGTTCTCTGCGCCTGCCTGTAACGTTGCCAGGCCGAGTGCGCCACTCACAACCGCCACAAGGGCTATTCGTGCGAGTGGTAATGTATTACGAAATTCCATATTCAGGACCTCTCTGGGTTATTCCGGTTAAACTTACAGATACAGCGTTATTGTTCTCGGGCGGTGTCTACCCGGGAAGCTGCTGTGATTGTCGATACAGACCTTTCGAGCACGGTACAGTAGTGCTCCCGGCCGTGGGGGGTACTATACGAGGAGAGCACGGCAGTGTCTAAGGGAAAATGGCGCTTTTTCCATGGTCGAACCAACCCACAGCCCGCCATTTTCCCCGATGAAGATAGGGTTAATCAGCCGGCACCACGACCAGCTCGAGAGCAACCTTGCCGTCCAGGCGCACACCACGCTGCAGCGTTTCAACTGCGTTTTCCTTAACAAACAGGGGTATGTCAGCGCACATAAACCACGCTGACGACTAAAAATTCTGAATACTGCGGGGAAAGCCCGAATAAGCCGGTTTACTCTGCGACCACCACCAGCAGGACCGAGGGCTGGATGCGCTCGGCGAGATCGGCCAGCGGGGCCGGCGTACCTGCAGCGGTGGCCATTGCGAGCACGGATTCAGGCAGCGACTCCATCAGGGAAAGCAGACACTCCACCTTGACTGCATAACTGATATTGGGCATCACCACCGGCTCTGCCGAGCCATTCACGGTACCCAGCATCGAGGCAACGATACCCACCACCTCACCTGCCATGTTCAGCAGCGGACCGCCGCTGTTGCCAGGCTGTATCTGCACCGAGGTCTGATAACTGGCCGGATCATCATGGTAGCCATTCACCGAACTGATAATACCGTCGGCAAGTTTTGGGGTGCGCCCGAGAACATCGACACGCGGGAAACCCAGGGTGAAGACGTCACTGCCGAGGCGACCGGGCGCACGCGACAATGGCAATGGCGGCGGCAAACTAACCTCATCACTGGTACGCAGCAGCGCGATGTCATTATCGGTATCGCGTAACACCACGGTTGCGCGCAGTGGCAGTCCCGAGGCGTTGTAGAGTAACACCGAGTCGACACCTTCAACTACGTGATTGCTGGTAACCGCGTAATTTACCGCTACCGGCCATGCGGTACCGGTTGAAGTACCACTGAGCGAATCGATAAAACTGGAATTTTCATGAACAACCGGTTGCGCTGCACCCGCCGCTGACTTGCCGGTGTACTCCGCAAGCAGCGAGCGCGCATCCTGCAACCCCTGCCCGGCAGCCTGCTCCAGCCAGAATTGTGCCTGGCCGGCATCCTGTTCGATACCGCGGCCGGATGCATACATCACCCCGAGATTGTATTGTGCGGCTGCCAGACCATGTTCGGCTGACAGACGATACCAGCTCACTGCACGCGCCGGATCTTCAGCAACACCCCGACCGGTGTCATACATCAGTCCCACATTGAGTTGTGCATTCACATCGCCCTGGTCTGCAAGCGGCAACCAGTAGCTGAGCGCAGCGTTGTACTGACCGGCCTCGTATTCCTGCCAGCCGAGCTGAAAATAATCATTGGGAAGTTGCGGACTGGCGCAGGCAATGAATGACAGGGTCATCATTACAAGACCCTGCAACGCTATTCGACTTGCCTGCCTACTATCCATGCCCGCCTCCGGAAACAGTAGTAATCACATACCGGGCGTCATCCTTGCGCCTGCGGGTCATGGGAGACCCGCATACCTCCTTATCGGCCCGATACAGGCATAACTTGACAAAAATAACAGGGGCGCGAACGTTTTATCTCTTTATTTCAGCAATATACATGGAGAACATGGCCCTGCCGCACCTTGCCGCACGACCGGAAAACCATGCGCTTTCCCCGCGTGCTCCTGACCGGATAGCTGTCACTATTCGACAGGTGTTTTGTTCCCTGAACACAACACCCTGTCAAGTGCCTGAATCGGGTAATTTCGGCGAGACGCACAAAAGCGTCCATGCGAAACCCGTAATTCTGACTGTGCGGTGTATTTTTAGTTCTTTCTTTTTCCGGGGGCAGCCCTTGTTGCCGCAGCATAAGCCCTGTTTGCCCAGATATTCATTTCCTCGGCACGTTCCAGTGTCTCCTCGGGCGCCTGGAAATATGACAAGGAGCAGGCCTTGCCTTGCTTGTAATACGAAAACGCTTCAAGTCCACCGGCCTTGAACTCGTTTTCAGTTTCCCTGTCGGCTTTCAGGTAAAGGGTTTCATTCGAAATCAGCGCGAACATCAGGCCGTCGAGGAAAATGCCGTAACCGCCGAACATTCGTTTTGCGCTCACCGGCCCGATGGACTGCATGAGATCGACCACATGCGAAACAAACTCGTTATTACCGGTTGACGAGGGCATCAGTCACCATGCCTTGACAACACCTTGACCGGTGCAGTGATACAGGGCATTCAATGGGTAGACAGGGTGACCCGTTTATTCCTTCAGCTCGATTCGCAGGTCCCCTTCCACAATGCTTATGTCCTGCACACCGTCGGCAAAGGCCTTCCAGAACCCGTCGCTGGAGCCGAACTCTTCTACGAGGTCGATATTTTTCAAACCACCCAGCCAGGCGTTGGGTATGGGCACACCCATAATGCTGACGCCCTTGAGGATGACGATTGGCTTGCTATTCCTGTAGGCCAGTTCGATACCCGCCCGGACCTTGAGTATCTTGCCACCCATGATCGGGAAGTCCTCGTCTACCGGCATCAGTAATTTGGCACTCATCAGGTTGTCTGACAAGTCGATCGCGAGCTTCCTGGCAAGATCGGTGTTCTTTGCCAGCAGGGCATTCAACTCCCGTTCGCTGAGCCTGATCGAACGCTCGGCACCTTCTTCGCTATAGGCCTCCGGCTCGAGCGCACCGGCATCGGAAGCGGTGATCTTGCGGCGCGGCTGATACGCTGCGTCCAGCGATTCCAGCCTGTCGAGTTTTGCATCCAGCACCTGCTCTTCCTTTACACTGAGCTGTACCGGTTTGAACTCCGATGGAAAGAAATAGTATTTAACGACCAGCAAGGTCACGCCAACCGTAATCAGCATGGTCACGAGCACGATAAGAAAAATCTTCATGCCACTCATGCCACGACCGGGGTTAACCGTATCCAGGGTATTTTGATCCATATCACTCATCCGTTTTTCTGTCCCGTTCCGTCAAGAATCAAAGGTATTGCAGTCACCGGCATCACCGCTCTCTATCCCGCGCCTGAACCATTTAACACGCTGTTTCGAGGTGCCATGCGTAAATGACTCCGGCACGACTCTGCCGGTCGCCTCTTTCTGCAAGCGATCGTCCCCGATAGCGCTTGCAGCCGCCAGCGCCTCCTCGAGATCACCCTGTTCCAGCACCTGGCGGCTGCGGTCTGCATGATAACCCCACAGACCGGCATAACAGTCTGCCTGTAATTCCTGGTTTACGGACAGCTCATTCGCATCTGCCTTGCCAAGTCCGCGCTGTGCCGACCTCACCTGTTGACTGGTCCCGAGCAGATTCTGGACATGGTGGCCCACCTCATGGGCGATGACATAGGCCTGTGCAAAATCACCCGGCGCACCGTGGCGGCGTTTCAGGTCATCGAAGAAAGACAGGTCGATGTAGACTTTCTTGTCGCCCGGACAGTAGAACGGCCCCATGGCCGCACTGGCCATGCCACAGGCAGACGTTACCTGGCCGGAAAACAATACCAGCTTCGGCTCCTCGTATTCCCTGCCGGCCTTGCGGAAAATGGCGTTCCAGGTGTCTTCCGTATCCGCCAGTACCACAGAGACAAAATCAGCGGCCTGTTTTTCAGCTGCTGTCGGCTGCCAATCGGTAGCGGTCCCGGCAGGCACGGTCGCCTGCTGCACCTTCAATATAGTCATCGGGTCGATTCCGAGGAAATAACCCAGGGCCAGCGCAATCACGATAGTGCCTATGCCGCCCTTGAGACCGGCGCGCCCGGCCCGCGATCCGCGCCGGTCTTCGATATGTGAACTTCTACGTCCTGTTTTCCAGCGCATTGCCAATCTACCTTTAATATACAGGTTTACTTTTCGGCCAGAGCCTGTTCAGAGACCCGAATATACATTAATTTACTCCAGCACAGGAACGCCCGCGCGGCTTCGGCATTCAACAGGACCACGTACAATCAATATGAAAGCACCCCGTGTACCTAATAAGACATTGATTCCTTTCACTCAAATTTGCAGGCACCGTACATGAGCAGCATCGGCACCCCGTTATCACCCACAGCCACCCGTGTCCTCTTTTGCGGTGGCGGTGAACTCGGCAAGGAAGTGGTCATTGAATTGCAGCGGCTTGGCGTCGAGGTGATCGTCGTAGACCGTTATCCGGACGCGCCCGCCATGCAGCTTGCACACCGCAGTCATGTCATCTCGATGCTGGATGGTGACGCATTGCGGACCGTCATCGAAAAAGAGAAACCGGACTACATTGTTCCGGAAATCGAGGCCATTGCAACCGACACGCTGGTCGAACTCGAAGCAGAAGGCTATACCGTCATTCCAACGGCACGTGCGGCTCGCCTGACCATGAACCGCGAGGGCATACGCCGCCTGGCCGCCGAGGAACTGGGAATCAGGACATCAGCCTATTGTTTTGCCGCCAGTCGCGACGAATTCGACAAGGCCATCGGGATGATTGGCCTGCCGTGCGTCGTCAAGCCCATCATGAGTTCATCCGGGAAAGGTCAAAGCACCCTGAGAACAGCAGACGATATTGACCCGGCATGGAACTACGCACAGGAAGGTGGCCGCACGGGGGCCGGCAAGGTCATCGTCGAGGGCCTCGTTGATTTTGATTATGAAATCACCCAGCTGACAGTCCGCCATGCCGGCGGCACCGGTTTTTGCGAACCCATCGGCCATGTACAGGTCGATGGCGACTACCGCCAGTCATGGCAGCCCCAAATGATGAGTCAACGGGCATTGTCCCGCGCACGCGACATTGCGGCGAAAGTAACCGCCGCACTCGGCGGCCACGGCATTTTCGGTGTGGAACTGTTTATCAAGGGTGACGAGGTCATATTCAGCGAGGTCTCGCCGCGTCCACATGACACCGGCATGGTTACCATGATCTCGCAGGACCTGTCACAGTTTGCACTGCATGCACGCGCCATCCTCGGCTTACCCGTACCGAACATCCGCCACCACGGTCCCTCGGCTTCCAGTGTGATTCTGGTCGAAGGCACATCGAGGCAGGTATGCTTCGGCAATCTTGAGGAGGTGCTCGGTGCGCCCGACACGCAATTACGTCTGTTCGGAAAACCCGGGGTCAGCGGGCAACGCCGCATGGGCGTTGTCCTGGCCCGCGGCACCTCGGTCGAAGAGGCCTTGCAGAAGGCCAGGCACGGCTCAAAGGCCGTTGTAATAACACTTTAAACCCGGAGATCAAGGAGAACCTGCCCGGCATGACAAACACCGATATGAAGGTGCGCATCGAATCCCTGGAATCACGCATCATGCACCAGGATGCTGCCATTGATGAACTGACCAGCATCCTGCTGAAACAGGAACAGCTGATCAACAAGCATGTCGAGGCCATCAAGCGCCTGGAGGAACAGTTAAGAGGCCTTGCCGCTTCAAGCCCGGCTGCCGCTGCTGATGAGCCCCCGCCACCCCATTACTAGTCCCCGGCATTTTCTCAAGATTGAATATTCTATGAAAACAACTATCTGATTATTATATATATTTACTCATAGCAGCCACGCAGTCCCGCAGTTGCCCGCCATTAAAGGATCCTGCCGGCGGCGCCGTTAAGGTCATTGATCAGACCCCTGTCTTTTTTGCAGGGGCGAACGATAACGGAACCGGATAACTGCTATGAATACACTCCCGCTGATAACCCAGCTACTTGCACTGCTCGCCTGTGGCTCAATGATCTGGCTGATCATTCGTGCATTCAAAACACATCCCGGCTGGGGATTTGCGGTGTTGCTGCTATCGCCTGTCAGCGCCATTGTCTTCGGCGTCAAATTCTGGGACAAGCAGAGAGAACCTTTTCTGCTCTATGTAACGACACTGACCGCAACGCTGGTTTTATGCATCTACCTGTTTACCGTTTCAGGCGGCACGGAACTGCTGCGCTTTTCCGCAAACTTTCAACAGGAAGTGCAGGGGAAAACCATGGACAGGGACGGCAACGGTGACCTGAGGCGCGCGAGCTTCTCTGTCGGGGAAGCTTCAGCAGAAGACGGGATGTTCCGTCAAGACCCGGACTTTTCCGGCGCTCACAAGTCTGCAGAAAATTCCGGCGATATGAATGCGCAAACTGAACCGGAAGAAACAGCAGGCATCGACGATGAACCTGCCGTGGAAGACAAAAAACCAGTACGCTACCGGCTCACCTACATACCTATCAAGGTCTCCGAGATCAAAAAACACATCGGTACAACCGCAAAAATTACACGGAAAAATGTAGAGGAAAAAGAATATCTCATCACCGGCGCATCGCCCAAGCACATAGAACTCGCTCAACGCAGCAAGCACGGCAGATTCTCGTTCCACTTCAAAAACAGGGATATAGAGAAAATCAGGGTGCTGGTTAAAGAACCCTACTAGCTCTGGCTGTTACCCGGTTACCCTCCTCCACGCGGACGCAACAGGTTCTTCGGGCTCAACAGCTTGTGCAGGGGTCTGCGGGACAGGCCAGCCCCGGTCAAACAAACCTGCCCTCCATAAAATTACTTCAATTACATGAAGTTATTGTTACCTGGTGCCTTTGACGTTCGGCAGCCGGACATCCCGCCGCCCCCGACAAACACAGGCGGCAACCACGCATTCCGGCCAGCCGCCTCTCCACATAAAAAAGAGGGCATTTATTTCAAATATCGTGTAGAATCCGGCAGTAGCACGCAAAGCGTATCTACATCAAGATCACGCGCTGTTTGCTAATAACGATCACAGTTGTATGTTGAACAGGTCATATCGGAAGTTCCTTGCTGTATCTCCTGTACTTACTTTTGGACTGCGATTGAAACAATATTATTTAAATACTAGAGGTATGTTACATGGCAACAGGTACAGTTAAGTGGTTTAACGATTCCAAGGGTTTTGGTTTTATCGCACCGGCTGATGGTGGAGAAGATGTCTTCGTACATTTTTCTGCAATTTCCGGCGACGGTTTCAAGACACTGGTTGAAGGTCAGACAGTCAACTTTGATGTCGAGCAGGGTCCGAAAGGCCTGCAGGCAACCAACGTGACGGCCGGGTAACGAAATTTCGTTACAGGCTTGAACAAAAAAACCCCGCCAGAGTGCGGGGTTTTTTTATACCCGGTAAAATTTCTGCCTGTTCTCCGACCATGGAGAACCCGGCTTCGCGGATGATGCGCTGGTGATTTGTAATGCCGCTGCAGTAACAACCTGCGTCGGATTTCTAGAACTTCTTCCCGATCAACTCGACCTGGTAGCCGTCCGGGTCTTCAATAAAGGCAATAATCGTTGTACCCGCATTCATTGGCCCGGCAGGCCGAATGACCTTGCCACCCCGGCCCTGCAGTTCATCTACCGCCGCATGGACATCATCCACCTCGATGGCGATATGACCATAGCCATCACCGAGTTTGTAACTCTCCGTGTCCCAGTTGTGGGTCAACTCGATGACGGTGTGGTCGGACTCGTCACCGTAGCCGACGAAGGCCAGGGTAAATTTCCCGTCAGGGTAGTCCTTCCGGCGCAGCAGCTTCATACCCAGGACACGGGTGTAGAATTCGATCGAGCGCTCCAGGTCGCCGACACGGAGCATGGTGTGCAACAAGCGCATGCTAACAGCCTACTCCGGCAACCAGTTTCTGACCAGGCCCACGACGGTCAAACCGAGAAAGCACAACAGGGCCCAGGTCGGGATGCTTTGTCCAAGAAAGGTCCATAAAACATCAGCACACTCCCCGGACCCCGTGAAGGCCATGGTGAGCGCCTCGCCGAGCGGGAACACCTCCAGCATGTACTCCAGCGATGGTCCGCACTCCGGCACCTGGTCCGCCGGCAGGTGCTGTATCCACACGTGCCGCGCCGCAATAGCGGCACCGGTCAGGCCGAGCGCGGCTAATAGCAGGGCATAGACCCGGCTGAAGATCCGGCCGGCATTGTGGATTGCCGCAACCAGGAAAATCAGCCCCATGGATATGAAAGTAATACGCTGAAAGATGCACAGTGGACAGGGCTCGAGGTCCTTGAGAAACTGGAGATACAGGCCGAAACCGAGCAGGCCCGCGCAGAACAGAAAACCGGCGCTGTTAACAAGGCGTTTGGACAATACTGAAAACATGACTTTTCTCCATTCGGAAATCAAGACTCTCGCAATGACGCAAGGATCGCAACGTCAATAAAAGCCAGAGCCATGAAGGCCTGTTACTATCTCTCCCCTGACGCAGCTGCGGGAGCAAGCACTGTTACTACAGGCACTACAGCGCATTTCAAACCTGCGCAGTGGCACCCACGCTACTTGCGCTTGCCGGTCTTCTTCTGCCTGGCTGCAATACGCATGCGCAATGCATTCAGCTTGATAAAACCTTCGGCATCTTTCTGGTTATAGGCACCGGCATCATCTTCAAATGTTGCGATGCGCTCATCGAACAGGCTGTCGCTATCAGACTTGCGGCCAACCACGATGACATTACCCCGGTAAAGTTTCAGACGCACGGTGCCGTTGACTGTCTCCTGCGAGGCATCGATCATCTGCTGCAGCATTTTCCGTTCGGGGCTCCACCAGTAGCCGTTGTAGACCAGGCTTGCATAGCGAGGCATGAGTTCGTCTTTCAGGTGCGCCACTTCACGGTCCAGCGTCAGTGATTCCATTGCACGGTGCGCCTTTAACAGAATCGTACCGGCCGGCGTCTCGTAACAACCGCGTGACTTCATGCCGACGTAACGGTTCTCGACAATGTCGGAACGCCCGATGCCATTGGCCCCGCCAAGCTTGTTCAACACCTCCATCACCAGCCCGGGACTGCTGGACTTGCCGTCAATGGAAACAGGGTCGCCATGCTCGAAGCCTACTTCGACATAGGTGGGCTTTGCAGGCGCCTTCATGGGTGAGACGGTCCACAGCCACATTTTCTCTTCCGGCTCCGCCCACGGGTCTTCGAGCACATCGCCTTCATAGGAAATATGCAGGGAATTGGCATCCATGGAATACGGCGATTTCCCGCCTTTTTTGTGTTCGACGGCGATGCCGTGCTGCTTCGCATAGTCGAGCAGTTTTTGCCGCGAGGTCAGGTCCCACTCCCGCCAGGGTGCGATGATCTTGATATCGGGGTTCAGCGCATAGGCCCCGAGTTCAAAGCGCACCTGGTCATTTCCCTTGCCCGTTGCGCCGTGCGCAATGGCATCGGCACCGGTTTCACGGGCAATCTCGACCAGCCGCTTGGCAATCAACGGACGGGCTATCGAGGTACCGAGCAGATACTCGCCCTCGTAGAGGGTATTGGCGCGAAACATCGGGAACACGTAATCGCGTGCAAACTCTTCCTTCAGCGTTTCGATGTAGATTTCCTTGATGCCCATGGCCTTGGCCTTGGCACGCGCCGGCTCGATTTCCTCTCCCTGGCCGATGTCGGCGGTGAAGGTGACGACTTCGCACTCGTACACCTCCACCAGCCATTTGAGGATAACGGCGGTATCGAGACCACCGGAGTAGGCAAGCACAACTTTCCTGATATCTGACATTATTGTTTTTCCATTAATTCCCGGGGAAATATTGTAGCCCGAATGGAGTGCAACGTAATCCGGGGCCGGGCAGCTCCGCACCCCCGGATTCCACTACGCTTTATCCAGGCTACAGGCTATAGCGTGCAGCCCGTTATGTCCTGCGCTCAATCCTCAACACCGGCAATCCAGCCTTGATCAAGCTTTGGTCTTTTTCCTGCTGCGCTGCAGGCGTGACAGCAGCCTCCGCGCCAGGTCACCGAACAGTTCCGTCTGTGTAGGATGCGCATGGATGGCCGCGCCCACCTGCTCCAGCGTGAGCCCGGCCGACACCATCAATGTCGCCTCACCGATCAGGGTGTCGGCGTGATCCGCCAGCAGGTGTACGCCGATAATTCGCCGGCTTGCCTTGTCCGCCACGATCTTGATCATGCCATGGGTCTCATGGTTGATCATTGCCTTCGCATCGATACTCATGGGCACCTTGACCTCGACGGCATCGATATTTTTCGCCTTGGCCTGCTCGACGGACAGGCCGGCAAATGCCGCCTGTGGACGCGAGAAAATCACCCCGCAATCCTTGTCCTGATCGTACTTCATATTCTCGCCAAGGATGGTCGCCGCCGTAACCCGGCCCTGCTGGGCAGCGGTATGCGCCAGCATCAGCCCGCCGATGACATCACCGACTGCAAAGATATGCGGCACGCTGGTGCGGCAACGGGCATCCGCCGTCACGATACTGCGCTCGTGGGCGACACCGGCCTTGTCCAGGCCGAGGCCATCCAGCTCCGGGCGCTTGCCCGTCGCCATGATGACGTAATCCACGGTCAGGCTGCGCTTCTTGCCGCCGCTATCGGTGTAGGCGAGCTTCATCTTGCCCGGCTCACCACTGATGCTGTTCACGGCCGCCGAGGTATGCACGTCGAGCCGCGGCTCGTCATCGAGAATAGCGGCCAGTGTTTTTGCAATCTCCGGCTCGACCTCGGCAAGAATGCGTTCCTGCGCTTCCAGCAGGGTGACCCGTGCACCAAAGTCCTGGAAGATCTGCGCCATTTCCACACCGATGGCGCCCGCCCCGACCACGGCCAGTTTCTTCGGCGGGGCAGCCAGTTCCCAGACGGTGTCCGAGGTCAGCACGCCGCCGCTCTCCAGGCCTTCGCGTGCACCGGGAATCGGCGGAATGAACGGCGGCGCACCCGTTGCAATCACGGCACAACCAAAGGTCACGGTCTTGCCCGCCTCGTTTGAAGGAACGGCTGCACGGGTATGCGGATCATCCTGGTTGGTGGAGGTATTCACAACGATGCTATGACTGTCTTTAAATTGACCAAAGCCGTGCAGGTAATCGATACGCACACCCTTGTCGGTCTTCAACGCCATCTCGCCACGCGTCTCCAGCACGTTGCGGCGATGGGCCTCCAGGTCCTTCCAGACCAGTTTGGCCTTGTTGGTGCCGGTAACACCCAGGCGGGCGTCCCCGGCACGGTCACGCATGCGGTCCGCCGCGGCACGCCAGGCCTTTGAGGGAATGCAGCCGCGCCACAGGCATTCACCGCCCGGGAAAGGCGCGTCATTGATCACGGCCACTTTCAGCTTGTGTCCCACCAGGTCACGCGCGCAGTCTTCACCGCCCGGGCCGCCGCCGATGACGACGACATCGTAATCCCACTCACCTTCCGGGATGGCCGGACCACCGGGTCCCATCCAGTCGGCCGGGTCCTCGATGAGTGCTTTCAGGGTCTGCAGGAACAGCGCGACATCGGCGCCATTGATCACGCGATGATCTGCCGTGATGGTAAAGGCACTGCCCTTGTCGGTGTTTGATGAAATCGCCAGGATTGCAGACAGTCCCGGTGTGGCAATGGCATCAAAGTAGCTGACGCCGAACATGCCCATGTTCGATATCTGGAAGGTGGCGCCGGTAAATTCTTCAGGATTCAGGCGCCGGGTACGTGCACGCGCGACAAGGTCCTTCCAGTCGGTATTCAACTCGGCAAGTTCACGCGATTCACAGTTGCGCAGAATCGGCACCACCAGCCCGCCGTCATCGGCGGCGACCGCCATACCGATATCGGCCTGCTCACGCTCGACCAGCCTGTCATCCGGCTGGTAACACCAGTTTATTTTTGGATGCTGCTTCAGTGCCAGTCCGCAGGCCTTGGCGATCGCTACCGTGACCGACACGCCGGCCGACTTGGCAGCACGCATCAGGACTTCGAGACGGATATGTGCTGACACCCGGAATGTCGGCATGGAGATGGATGAAGCCATGGCACGCGAGATGGCCTTCTCCATCGATTTCATGGGACGACCGTCACCGGGCACAGCCACCTCGAAGGGTGCGGGTGCACGCTGCACATCCGCGGCAGTGATTACGCCGCCCGGACCGCTGCCTGTCATACGTTCGATGTCGGCACCCGCCTGTGCCGCCAGTTTTCGCGCCAGTGGCGAGGCCTTGCCGGCCTGCGGGCGCAAGACCGGAGCAGTCCTTGCGCCAGCGGCAGGACTGGCGCTGCCTGTTGCTGCCGGGGGGGCTGCTGCAGCAGCTGCCGGCGTTGCCGCTGCAGGGGCCGCCGGCTTCTGCCTCGCCTTCCACGACATCGTCTTTTGACGCGACGATGAAACCGATTGCCCCGGTGACGGGCACGGTAGCATCTATCGCTGCAAGCGGACCGGAAAGAAAGCCGTCACGGAATATTTCAACGTCCATGACGGCCTTGTCGGTTTCCACCGTGGCAACGATATCGCCACGCGCGACTGCATCGCCGATATTTTTTTCCCAGCTGACAATGACACCTTCCGTCATGGTGTCGGAAAGCTGGGGCATTTTAATTGCGTAGGGTTCAGCCATTTAGTGCCATTCCTTGGATAAAAACTATCTCGCGCAAAGCCGCAAAGGCGCAAAGAAAAAAACTGGAAATAAAATATTCGAACTTTCCATACACTTCATTTTCCGGTCAGATCAAACCGCAATTACATATTTATTGGTGTTCTTTGCAGCTTTGCGCGAGAAGATTTTTGTCAAACACCGAACATATTCCGGACAGCCTCGACGACATCGTTTGCATCAGGCAACGCGGCCTTCTCCAGCGCGTGATTATAGGGAATCGGCACATTCAGGGCCGATACCCGCACCGGTGCCGCATCCAGTTCGAAGAAGCACTCTTCGTTGATAATTGCCATGACCTCGGCACCCACCCCGACGGCCGGTTCCGCCTCTTCGGCAATGACGGCGCGGTGGGTCTTGCTCACCGAGTTACGGATACCTTCCCGGTCGAGCGGGCTCAATGCAAACAGGTCGATTACTTCTGCCTCGATTCCATGATGTTTTGCCAGCAGTTCTGCCGCCTGCATGCACCAGTGCACCGAAATATTGTAGCCAAACAGCGTCACATCCCGTCCTTCACGGGCGATTTCGGAACCCTCGAGAGGATGAAAGTATTCATCATCGGGTACTTCACCTTTCATGTTGTACATGAGTTCGTGTTCATTGATGAACACCGGGTCATTGCAGCGCACTGCCGATTTCAGCAGGCCATAGGCCTGGCGCGGACTGGAAGGCGTCACCACGCGCAGGCCGGCAATTCCCATGAACACCTTCTCCATGCGTGCCGAGTGTTGCGAACCCAGCTGGTGTGCGGTACCGCCGGGTGAACGAATCACGACCGGGGCCTCGAGCTGTCCGCCGGACATGTAACGCACCTTGGCGGCGGTGTTGAACATCTGGTCCATGGCCAGCCAGGCGAAGTTGACCGACATGATTTCGATAATCGGGCGAACACCGATGAAAGAAGCGCCGATGCCGAGGCCGGTGTAGCCGTTCTCCGAAATCGGTGTATCGATGACGCGCGCTTCACCGTATTTCTCGTACAATCCCGTGGTCGCCTTGTAGGTGCCGCCGACCACACCGATGTCCTCACCCATGGCAATCACCATGGGGTCATTCTCCATTTCCTCATCGTGGGCGCGGCGGATCGCTTCCCAGTACATGATCTCGGCCATTACTGCACCCCGCCCCTGACCCAGGGGTCATTCTCGGCCAGTACATATTTTTCCACTTCCGAGACAAGCGGCTCGGGCGACTCGGCGGCAAAACGAATGATGTCGTCTTCAATCTCATCGAGGATTGCCGTGTCCATATCCTTGTACTCATCCAGGGTCAGCGTGCCTGCGTCGATGAGGCGGTCGCGCAATATAATGACCGGGTCGCGCTCACCCCACATGCGTTCCTCTGTCTTGGCGCGGTAGGCATTTGAGTCCGACATGGAATGTCCACGGTAGCGGTAGGTCATCAGCTCCAGAAAATAAGGTCCCTTGCCTCCACGCACATGCCTGACGGCTTTGGTAGCGGCCTTGTAAACCTGCTCAACATCCTGCCCGTCTTCCTGGGCCGACGGGATGTTATAGGCCGAGACGCGCTTGTATTGGTCAATAACGGCCGTGGAACGATCGATGCGTGTACCGATGCCGTACAGGTTGTTTTCGCAGACATAGAGCACCGGCAGGTTCCAGAGCTTGGCCATATTCAGTGACTCATGGAAGGTGCCCTGGTTATTGGCTGCGTCGCCCAGAAAGCAGACACAGATTTCATCACCGCCCTGCATCTGGATACCCTTGGCGATACCGGCCGCCAGTGGAAAGGGTCCGCCGACCAGCGCATAGCCACCCATGAAACGATGCGCTACGTCGAAGATGTGCATCGAGCCACCACGTCCCTTGCAGACGCCGGTTTCACGGCCAAACAGCTCGGCCATCACCTTGCGCGGGTCGGCACCCGCCTTGATGGCATGCACATGATCGCGGTAACTGGTAATGACGTAGTCACTTCCGGGATTGGCCGCCTCGAGCACACCAAAGGCGCAGGCCTCTTCACCGGGGTAGAGATGCAGAAAGCCACCGATGTTGCGTTCGACATAGGCCTCGTAGCAGCGCTCCTCGAAACGGCGCGCAAACAGCATTTCACCCAACAGGCGTTTTTTATCAGTGTCTTTCATCGTCTACTCGGTCGTTGCGACGGACATTTGACAGTCTTCTCCGTCGAGATTGCGGAATATCGGCCATGGCGGGGCAGCTACGCGCGATGGTGGGAGCCATCTTCCTGAATTCAAAGGAAACAGCGGTACCCGAAACACGGCAAGCGCGATATGATCAGTGTTTTGCGTTTACAGGTCAAGACAAAAGCATGCATATCCCCTTTCGGCATAGTGAAAAAATCAAGCTAAATCAATATTTAAAAGTCCCGTTTAAGAAGCAGATCGATGCCGCCCGAGTGGTCCTGGTGCTGCTCCCGGAAAAACCCGGCAAGGCCGCCTGGGGGCAACTGGCCTACGCCGACCTGTTGAAGCGGCGCTTTTTGGAGCAAAAGCGCCGTGACAAACACGCAACCCGGCTGGTCACGGACCTGCCGAACAAGACCGGCACCCGGGCCATCCTGCAAACGCTGGCCACGCCAGCCACGACCTTCGAGTTGCTGACTACCGCACGCGAGCTTGCTGCGGTCACGCGCGCGCAGGACCCGGCCACCCTGCTCGTACAGATCGCGGGCATCAAGGCGGTTGCAGCGACACGCCCGCTTGAGACCCTGATCGCCGCCATGCTGGCAGCGGTATGCCCGATGCCGAGCTACCAGGCCGAACCAGGGCCGGTCGCCCGCCTCAAGGGCATTGATATTTATGGCCTGGAGAAAGAGATCGACCTGTCAGCGGTACAGGCAGAGATTCAGGGCAACCACCTGGCACGCTGGCTGTCGGTGCTGCCGCCCAACGTACTCACGCCGGCGACCTACCGGAAATATGTCACCGGGCTGGCAAAAAGCGAGGGCTGGCAGATGACCTTCCTCGACTCCCGTGCATTGAAACGCAAGAAGGCCGGCGCCTTCCTTGCCGTCTCCCAGGGCAGCCCGGACGATGACGCCGGCATCATTCACCTGCGCTATCGCCCGAAGACTACGGGCGGAAAAAAACTTGCCCTGGTCGGCAAGGGCATCTGTTTCGATACCGGTGGCGTCAACGTCAAGCCGGCAAAGTACATGAACGGCATGCACGAAGACATGCAGGGCAGCGCAGTCGCACTGGGTACGCTGCTGGCGCTGTCACGGCTCAAAGTGGACTACCCTGTGGATTGCTGGCTGGCGCTTGCAGAGAACCATATTGGCAGCAAGGCATACAAACCGAATGACGTGGTCAAGGCCTGCAACGGCACCAGCATCGAGATCAAACACACCGATGCCGAAGGCCGCATGGTACTGGCCGATACACTGGCACTGGCCAGCAAGACAAAACCGCACGTGATGATCGATTACGCCACCCTGACCGGCGCCTGCATCTACTCACTGTCTTCACGCTACAGCGGCGTCTTCAGCAACCGCGACTCCCTGCACGCCGCGCTGACCACGGCAGGCCGTGACAGCGGTGAACGGGTGTGGCCCTTCCCGCTCGACAAGGACTTCGATGAATCACTGAAATCGGACATCGCCGATACCCTGCAATGCACCCTGGAAGGCGATGCCGACCATATCCTGGCTGCACGCTTCCTGAAACGCTTCGTCAATGATGATATTCACTGGGTGCACGTGGACCTCGCCGCCAGCAACCACAAGGGCGGCCTCGGACATATCGCGAACCGATACCACCGGCTTTGGCATACGCTATACAATGAACCTGTTACTGGAACAGTCCATCATGGATAAGACATGGAACTGACGCTGACGCGCCCGGACGACTGGCACCTGCATGTCCGTGATGGTAAGGCACTGGCCGCGGTGATCCCGCACACGGCCCGCCAGTTTGCACGGGCCATCATCATGCCCAACCTGCAGCCACCGGTCACGACAACCGCACAGGCCCTGGCCTATCGCCAGCGCATCCTCGATGCGCTGCCCGCAGGGACAGACTTCGTCCCGCTGATGACCCTCTACCTGACAGATAACACCACAGCCGATGAAGTCAGCCGCGCAAAGGACAGCGGCATGGTAGTAGCCTTCAAATACTACCCGGCCGGTGCGACGACGAACTCCGCTGCCGGCGTGACGGACATCAGCAAGACCTGGTCAACGCTCGAAGCCATGCAGGAGGCCGGCATGCCCCTGCTGCTGCATGCCGAGGTGACAGACCCGGATGTCGATGTCTTCGACCGTGAAGCCGTTTTCATAGACAGCCTGCTCGAACCCCTGACGGTGCGCTTCCCCGGACTCAAAGTGGTGCTGGAGCATGCCACCACCCGGCAGGGGATCGAGTTCGTTCGCTCAATGCCGGACACGGTGGCCGCCACGATCACCGCCCACCACCTGTTGATGAACCGCAATGCCATGTTCAAAAACGGCCTGCAGCCGCATGCCTATTGCCTGCCGGTCCTGAAACGCGAAAGCCACCGCCGGGCATTGATTGAAGCGGCCACCAGCGGCAACAATAAATTCTTCCTCGGCACCGACAGTGCGCCGCATGCCAGGGAGCGCAAGGAATCGTCTTGCGGCTGTGCCGGCATCTACACCGCCCATGCCGCACTGGAACTGTATGCAAAGGCCTTCGAGGCTGCAGGCGCGCTCGACAGGCTGGAAGGTTTCGCCAGCCATTACGGGCCTGATTTCTACGGCCTGCCACGCAACACGCAAACCATCACCCTGGAGAAAACCGACTGGACCGTAGCGGACAGCTATCCGCTGGGAGATTCAACAGTCGTGCCGATGTATGCCGGTGAAACCCTGCACTGGCGAGTGAAGACCTGACAAGAACCATCTTGCGCGAGATGGCTCTCTCAGTAAACCACCTTCACCGTGTAACCGCGCTGCTCCAGCAGGTTCAACAGGCCCGTCTCGCCCGGCAGGTGCAGGGCGCCCACGGCGATGAACGCCCTGCCCTGTGTCAGGTACGGCTGCATCCGTTGCGCCATCAAATGGTTGCGATGAACGATTAAACGCTTCTGGAAATCAGCCGCGAATTGCTCGCCACCGCTTGCCAGTTCAGACTCGTTGATTGCCACGAGCCTCGCCAGGTCGCGCTGCTTCCACGCCGTTAACAGCTCTGCATAAAGTGCGTCAATCTCATCAAAGTGCTCGACTGCATCCTGCAGCAACCTCACCTGGTCGTCCAGTGACATGCCGGTGAAAACCTCCAGCTGTTCCTGGATCGTCTCCAGCCCGTAAACCGGCTTGCCTTGCTGCAGGGCATCCTGGTACAAAACCATATCCAGCACCTGCCCGGTTTCCGGTGCGGGCGTCGACAGGCTGACGGCCACTGCCCACGGCTGCATATGCTCGGTCAGCATGTCAGGCATGCCACGCAGCCGCATCGCGGCTGCCGCTGCTGTAAACAGCGACTCTCCCACGATGTCTTTCAGCGAGCGGCCATCCATCATCAACATGGCGGCACTTGACAACTTCATGGCCTGCATATCAAACAACACCTCGATGACAACGGCCTGCGCGGCATCAAAGGCCTTCTGCACCGGCGGAGCAAGCCGCACGACGTCCGGGTCTTCCGAATGCAGCGTACCGAACAGATAACTGGCAGGGGTACCCGGCTTGCTCAGCTCCCACAGCAGGCCCCGGTCCTTCTCCGCACCGGCCTGCGCCAGCGAGACAAACAGGCATATCAGCAGGGTTGCAAAAGCAAGCGGATATCTCTGGCGGTGTTTCTGCAATGCTTCTGGCTGGTGCACGTATCAATCCCCGCTGAATACCGTTCAGGCTGAATAACAATGTACAGGTGTATTTTATACGCTTGCCAGCGATTTATCCCGGCAGCCACGGCATTTGCCGGCATCGCCAAGACCGCAACGATTGGGTATGCTAGTCAAATGACGGATATTGCTGACAAGGCACCCATGGCACAACGGTTTCGCGGCTTTCTTCCCGTGGTAATCGATGTCGAAACGGCCGGCTTCAATGCCCGGCGTGACGCCCTGCTGGAAATTGCCGCGGTCACACTGGAAATGGATGCCGCGGGCTTCATCTCCCGCAAGGATACCTTCTCAAGCCACGTCGAACCCTTTCCCGGTGCCAACCTGGACCAGGAATCCCTCGAATTTACCGGCATCGATCCTTATAACCCGTTCCGCATGGCCGTCCCGGAGCACGAGGCACTGGAACTGATTTTCAAACCGGTACGCCGGGCGATCAGGGAAAGTGACTGCAAACGTGCGATCCTCGTCGGCCACAATGCCTCGTTCGACCTGTCTTTCCTGAACGAGGCCGTGAAACGCTCCGGCATCAAGCGCAACCCGTTCCATCCCTTCAGCACCTTTGATACGGTATCACTGGCCGGCCTGGCCTTTGGACAGACCGTACTTGCACGGGCCGTACAGGCCGCCGGCTTTAACTGGAACAGCGAAAAGGCACATTCAGCCGTCTACGATACCGAACGCACGGCCGACCTGTTTTGTTCGATCATAAATCGCTGGAATGAATTCAACATCAGTCTGCCAGGTCCAGGTACATCAATCATCGCAACTAAAGGGTAATACACTCATGTCTCTACCGGATAAAAACGAGCAGATCCTGCAGGCACACACAGGATTGATTCATCGCGTCGTCATGCACTGCAATAATCCCGGCTCGGTCCCGGACATGGAACAGGTCCTCGAGCAGGCTGAAATGAATGATTGGAAGCAACTTGTTGTGGCCATTCGGAGCATTATGTCGGGCACGCGGGATGAATCCGTACTGTCAGGACTTGACGAGGAAGATCGGGTCATCGTGGAGTCCATCCTGCGCGGCCTGCAGGACCCGCAAACCCTGCCTGACCTGCAGGCGGACTTTGATTCCACCATGGCAGCACCGGGCATTGCCGGCCTGGTGCACGCATCCCGCAACGGTAACGTGCAGGCGCTGCAGATTATCGGCTCCATGGCCAAGCAAATGCTCGCGGCCGGTGGTGACATGGGTATCCTTGCCGGCCGGATTCGCCCGCTGGTCGAGGGTGAGCGCGATCCTGACAAGCTCAGCGATAAAATGGGCGAGAAGGGGCAGAAACTGATGCTGGAGATTATCGAGGAACTGCTGAAGCTGGAAGCGAACTAGTTTTTTGCCGGGTGATGGATGTGACGGGTACGCTGCGCTTTACCCGTCCTACGAAGAAAGCTGGCAGGTAGGATGGGTAAAATGCAGCGTACCTAACATGTGTATTCAGAACTCAAGGCAGGACGGGTAAAGCGCAGCGTACCCGTCAATATCTCAGGCCTTCTCCACGGCCTGCTGCACCATCTTTTGCAACTCACCCTTCTGGAAAAGCTCCAGGGTGATATCACAGCCGCCGATCAACTCGCCGTTGATATAGACCTGCGGAAAGGTTGGCCAGTTGGCATAGCGCGGCAGGTTCTCGAATATTTCCGGATCAGCCAGTACGTTTACATGGCCGAATTCCTGGCCACAGGCCGCCAGTGCCTGGGCGGTACGACTGGAGTAGCCGCACTGCGGCAACTGCGGCGTGCCTTTCATGAAGATCATCACCGGGTGGTCTTTTACTTCTTTGTCGATTCGTTCCATTACATCCATTGTTTCATCCTCTCTGGAAATTGATTTCCGGATAACCGGCATGGGCATCAGTGTAACCCCGTACTGCATCCACTAAAAGGCACTTTTCATGCGGGTATATCCACATTGCGCTGCAGCCAGAATTCCAGCAAGGCGAGATGCCAGAGCTTGTTGCCATTGATCGGCGTGTGCACCCGGTCCGGGTGATCCAGCATCTGTTGTACGTAACTGCGCTGAAACAGCCCGCGCTCGCGACACGCCCTCGACTCCAGTACACCACGCATGAATTCAAGGGTCTGACCGCGCACAAACTTCAGCGCAGGCACCGGAAAATAGCCTTTTGGCCGGTCAATCACGATATCGGGCAGGAGATCGCGGGCCATCACTTTTAAGGGGTGCTTGCCGCCTGATTTCATTTTAATCTGCGCGGGCATGCAGGCCACCAGCTCGACCAGCTCCTGGTCAAGAAACGGTACGCGCGCCTCCAGCCCCCATGCCATGGTCATGTTGTCCACGCGCTTGACCGGATCATCGACAATCAGGGTGGTGACATCGAAGGCCAGCACACGGTTGATAAAATCATCGCCGCCAAATTGTGACAGGCCCTCTGCGACACGCGCGCTGGTGTAATCCGGGCCATGGCAGGCAGGCATGGTCAGCTGCAGCCACTCGGCATGCGAGCGGTCGAAATAACGTTCGCGAAAACGCTCGATATCATTGCCCTCGGCCGCAAGCATCTGCGCATACCAGAAATAGCCGGCAAACACTTCATCCGCGCCCTGGCCGCTCTGCACCACCTTGACTTCACGCGAGACCCGCTCGCTCAACAGGTAAAAGGCGATCGCATCCTGGCCGACCATGGGCTCGGCCATGTTGTCGACCGCCTCCGGCAAACGTTCCAGCACATGCTCATTGTGAATGATGAAACGCTGATGCTGCGTGGAATAGAGTTCCGCGACCATGTCGGAATACTGGAACTCGTTGCCCTGCTCTTCCGGTTCGTCCTCGAAGCCGACGGAGAAGGTCAGCAAATCTCCGCCACCCGCCTCGGCCAGCAACGCGACCAGCAGGCTGGAATCGAGACCACCCGAGAGCAGGATACCGACCGGCACATCGGCCACCGCCCGCCGCCTTTCAACGGCCTTGCGCAGCGCGACATGGGTCGCCTCGATCCATTCCCATTCATTCATTGGCGGATACCGGCGCGACAGGTCCAGTTGCCAGTAGCGTTGCACCCGGTTGCGGCCATCGGCATGGATGGTCATGCAGTGGCCGGGCTGTAATTTGCGCACCCCGCACAACAGGGTGCGCGGCGCCGGCACCACGGCATGCAGGCTGAAATGGTGATGCAGGGCGACCGGGTCAATGGCTGTATTCACATCACCGGCTGCCAGCAGGGCCTGGCTGGTTGAAGCAAAACGCAGGCCGCCCGGGGTGAAACTGTAATACAGCGGTTTGATGCCGAAACGGTCACGTGCCAGGAACAGGCGCTGCCGCGCAGTTTCCCAGATGGCAAAGGCAAACATGCCATGCAAATGCACCAGGCAATCCTCACCCCATTCCGCGTACGCCTTGAGGATAACCTCGCTGTCGCCATTCGAAAAAAACCGGTAGCCCTTTGCGCGCAGCTGTTCCCTGAGTTCCCGGTAATTGTAAATCGTCCCGTTAAAGACCAGCACCAGCCCGAGTGCTTCATCGACCATCGGCTGGTTGGAACGCTCGGAGAGATCAATCACCGCAAGGCGGCGATGCCCCAGCGCCAGCGGCCCGGCAAAATAATGACCACTGGCGTCCGGCCCGCGCCGCGCCAGCCTGGCGGTCATTGCCTCCAGTTTGTCACGCAGGGGCGCCTGTCCATCAAAACGCAACTCGCCGCAGATTCCGCACATTCGTCAGTCGCCCGGCCTTGCCCGGGACATTCCGCGGGCGGCGCATAGCCAGGTGAATATACTTGATCCAACAGCGTCCAATGCTCTTCTCCGGTGTTCGTCCGGCAGCGCGCAAGGCGTGCCGAAACTGCTGTAAGCCAATGCTTTTTTTAACAGAAAATCGAAATTCATCATATTGCAATGTGCCTATGGCTGCCGTATCCTCCCATTCCTGACTAAATTAGTCACCTATTTCACAAACCGCCTGCAGCAGCAGCGTTGCAAGCCATGGGAGAACATCGCAATGAATCCATTAACATCTATCTGGGGAACCATCATTTCCGGTTTCGCACTGGCCGTTATCATCGTCGCCGCACTCGGCTTCAGCGATGTCAATCTCTGGGTGCTGGAAGTCTGGGCCCACGTGCTGGCCGGTATTACCTGGATCGGCCTGTTGTACTACTTCAATTTTGTCCAGGTCCCGGCAGTCGGTGCCGCGCTCGGTGATGAAGGCGGTCCCGGACCGGCTGCAATCAACAAGTACGTCGCACCCCGTGCACTGGTCTGGTTTCGCTGGGCTGCCGTTGCCACGTGGGTGACCGGGGCGGCCGCGCTGGAGACCATGGGTGTCGGTTTTGTCAACGCCTTCATGCTGGCCGAGGGCGCACAGGTCATCGGCATCGGCGCATGGCTGGGCACCATCATGCTGTTCAACGTATGGGTACTGATCTGGCCAAACCAGAAGAAGATCCTTGGCATGGTGGAAGCCACTGCCGAGCAGATTGCCAGCGGAAAGAAAGTGGCACTGATGGCATCACGCACGAACACGCTGCTGTCGATCCCCATGCTGATGTGCATGGTCAGCCATGGACATGGCAGTCTCCCCTTCTAGGCGACAGCCGACAGGAATGGCCGATAATCGGGCAATACAGGCCTGAACCGGTCATTACAGGCTCTGCAAACCCGGTCCCTGGCCGGGTTTGCGCTTTTCGAAGCAGCGGTTATAAAATCAATACCTCGAGGCATGGCAGTCTGTAACGGGCTGCCTTTTCTATTTTGGACGAAGAAAAAATGGCTGATCACCTTATGTCGACCTACAAACGCCTGCCCATCCAGTTTGAGCGTGGTGAAGGCATCTGGCTGTGGGACACCGAGAACAGGCAGTACATGGATGCCCTCAGCGGTATTGCAGTCTGCGGACTCGGCCATGCTCACCCGGCAGTGACGCAGGCCATCAGTGACCAGGCCGGCAAGCTGGTACACACCTCCAACCTGTATGGCATCCCCCTGCAGGAACAGCTTGCAGATCACCTGTGTGGTCTGGCAAAAATGGACCGGGTATTTTTCTCCAACTCCGGGGCGGAATCCAACGAGGCAGCGATCAAGATCGCCCGCCTGTTCGGCCACAGCAAGGGCGTGGACTGCCCCGCCATTATCGTCATGGAGAACAGTTTCCACGGGCGCACCCTGGCCACGCTTACCGCAACCGGTAACCGCAAGGTGCAGGCCGGGTTTGAACCACTGGTGCGCGGTTTCATCCGCGTCCCGTACAACGACCTGCAGGCCATCGAGGCCGTCGCTGCAAACAAAAGCGATGCCGTTGCGGTACTGGTTGAACCGGTACAGGGCGAAGGCGGCATCAATATCCCGGACGCCGGCTACCTTGAAGGCATTCGCGCCTTGTGTGACGAAAACGGCTGGCTGATGATGCTCGATGAGATCCAGACCGGCATGGGTCGCACAGGAAAATGGTTTGCCCACCAGCACACCGGCATCGTGCCGGATATCGTAACAATTGCAAAAGCACTCGGAAACGGTGTACCCATCGGCGCCTGCATGGCCCGCGGCAAGGCCGCTGAGATGATGCAACCCGGCAGTCACGGCACCACCTTTGGCGGTAATCCACTTGCCTGCCGCGCGGCACAGGCCGTACTGGACACCATGGAGCAGGACAAGCTGGTCACCCGGGCGGGCAAACTCGGAGAACAACTGCTGAATGGCTTCAGGACTGCACTGAAGGATGTGAAAGGCATCAGCGAAGTCCGCGGCCTTGGCTTGATGATTGGTATCGAGCTCGAACAACCCTGCAGCGAACTGCCCGGCATGGCCCTTTCGCAGGGGCTGTTGATCAACGTCACTGCCGAGCGTGTTATACGCCTGTTACCGCCCTTGATAATGACCGGGAAACAGGCCGACATACTCGTTGCACAGGTCAGCGACCTGGTACGCGGTCATCTCGAAGGATAAACACATGGGTATCCGGAATTTTCTGACACTCCTCGATCTGTCTGCCGATGAACTGGACGGACTGATAAAACGCGCCGTTGAACTCAAGGCCTTGAATACCGCCGGCAAGTACGATGAAACATGCAAGCACCGCGTGCTGGCCATGGTGTTCGAGAAATCATCGACACGTACGCGCATGTCCTTTGAAGTCGGCATGGCTCAACTTGGCGGACATGCAGTATTTTTGTCACCCCGCGACACTCAACTTGGCCGTGGTGAAACGATTGAAGACTCGGCTCGCGTCCTGTCACGCATGTCAGATGTCATCATGATCAGGACATTCGAACACGAGAAGATCGAACGCTTTGCTGAATTTTCACAGGTGCCGATCATCAACGCCCTTACTGACAGGTATCACCCCTGCCAGCTGCTCGCTGACATGCAAACCTGGTATGAACGGCGCGGCGACATCCGCGGCAAAACCGTCGCCTGGATCGGGGACGGCAATAACATGTGCCATTCCTATATCAATGCAGCCCGACAGTTCGACTTCAAGCTGCACATCGCCTGCCCGGAAGGTTACGAACCGGACCGGGAAATACTCGAGGCCGCCGGGCCACGTATTGTCCAGGCGGGTTCTGCGACAGATGCTGCAGCCGGTGCCGACCTGGTGGTGACCGACGTATGGGCCAGCATGGGACAGGAGGAAGAACAGGCAAAGCGCGCCAGGGCCTTTGCAGATTACCAGGTCGATTCAGACATCATGAAGGCAGCTGCCAAAGACGCATTATTCATGCATTGCCTGCCGGCGCACCGGGGCGAGGAAGTCTCGGCAGATGTGATCGACGGTCCGCAGAGCGTAGTATGGGACGAGGCAGAAAACAGGCTGCATGCCCAAAAGGCACTGCTCGAGTTTCTGCTTGCCTGAATACGTACACTTGGGCAATTTCCGGCAGCAGCGGCAACGCTGATGCCACACCGGGGGATATCATGTGCAGACTAGCCGCCTACCTGGGACCCGCCATTCCACTGCAACAGTTTTTGCTCGACCCGCCACACAGCCTGTACAAACAGTCCTGGGAACCAAAAGAGCTGAAGTACACCCTGCTGAATGCCGACGGTTACGGCTTTGGCTGGTATAACAGCGAGAAGCTTGCATCCACCTACACCTCTACCTCACCGATCTGGTCGGACCACAACCTGCCCGCCCTCGCCGCCACGCTTTGCGAGCCGCTCTGGGTTGCCGAGGTTCGCAGTGCAACCGAAGGTCACCCGGTACACACGTTCAACACGGCGCCTTTCAGCGACGGGCAATACCTGTTTGTGCACAACGGCTTTATCGGTGATTTCCATACGCAGCTCGTCCCGGAAATACTGCGCTTTCTGTCACCCGGGAGTATCGCGAAGCTGCGTGGAAATACGGATTCCGAATACCTGTTCATACTGCTCTGCCAGCTGCTTTACAAACACGCAAAAGCCGACGTGCCCGCCGCGATTCGCAAGCTGTTCAGGCTGCTGGATGGCTGGGTCGATGAACAGCCGGCACTGCTGAACATCATCGTCTCGAATGGCGAGCGCCTCTATGCCGCCCGGCATGGCCTCAACCATGAATGCCCGTCCCTGTATTACACCACCGATGATGAACTGTTTCCGGGCGGGCAATTGCTTGCCTCGGAACGCTTCTCGGAAACCGGCTTCTGGCAGCCGGTGCCGGAACACCATATCCTGGTGCTTGACCCGGACGACCCGCCCGAGTTGCAGGCACTGTGAACGCCGGGTTACTCGATGAACTGCGCAATGCGCAGGACCTCGTCACGGCGCTGGCCGAACAACCGGATGAAGACAGTTTCCGGAAACAGTTCCACCCCGAACTGAGCCCGCTGGGCTGGCACCTGGGACACTGCATCTATACCGAGTGTTACTGGCTACAGGAGGTTGTCCGGCAGGACAGCCGCCTGACGGCGCCGCTGCGGGAGCTGTATACACCCCCGCTTACCCCGAAAGCAGAACGCGGAAGAAAAATACCGGGCCCGGAAGTCATGCTGCAATGGGCGCATGAAATGCGAGCAATGAATCATGAAACCCTTGCAGCGCCCGACGCCTGCATCAGCGAACACCCGCTCATGCAGGATAATTACCTGGTACATTTCCTCCTCCAGCATTACAACCAGCACTACGAGAACATGATGATGGTGCTGACCCAGCAGGCACTGGCGGCTGCAGCACCCGACCACCGCGTCGGCAATCCACTGCTGGCAAGGGAGCCTGCTGCCGAAACCTGCCACATCGACGCGGGACATTACCGGGTTGGCGGCAAGGCGCCGCTGGCCTGTGACAACGAGCTTCCACCACAACAGGCAACGCTGGGGCCTTACCGCATCGCGCGCAGGCCGGTGTGCAACGCCGAGTTCCTTGCCTTTATCGAGGCCGGCGGCTATTCCCGGCGTGACCTGTGGAGTGATGCCGGCCGGGCGTGGCTGGAACAGGAGAATATTACAGCCCCGCAACACTGGCGCAGGGATGCCGCCGGTGCCTGGTATGGCACCGGGCTGCGTGGCGCTTACGACCTGCATGGCGATGATGTGCTGCAGGGCATCTCCTTGTATGAAGCACAGGCCTATGCCGGGTGGGCCGGCGGTCAATTGCCCCATGAACACCAGTGGGAAGTGGCCTGCCGCCTGCAGCAGCTGGAAGATAGCGGGCGCGCATGGGAATGGTGCGCCAACCCGTTTTATCCCTACCAGGGCTTCACGCCGTTTCCCTACCCGGAATACTCGCAGGCCTGGTTCGATGGCAGGCACTACACCCTGCGCGGCGGCAGCCTGTACACACGGCCGGCGCTGAAGCGCGCCAGTTTCAGAAACTTTCTACCAGGCGGACAAGCGCCACATATTCGCCGGCCTGCGGCTGGTTTACCAGGCATGAAATATTACGTATTGACTGCAGGAGCGCTTCTCAAGCGCGATAGAATCTCGCACAGAATGATCGCGCTTGAGAAGCGCTCCTACAGGTCGCTGCTGGTACCGGCGTGGAATCGGATTTTAACGGGACAGCAATGAAACATACGGGTAGCGTGTCAATGAATACACCGGATAAACAGGACAGGCAGTCACAGCACATCGGCAAGGGGATGATTATTGCCGCGTGGATACTACTGCTGGTCCTGCTCACCTGGTTTTTCAATGACCGCCTGGAGCAGCAACGCAATCCCAACCGGCAGATGTCGAGTACAACGGCGGACGATGAAATTCCCGAGATCCAGCCTGCAACGCAACCGCTATGGACACTATGTGGCCAGCGGTACAATCAACGGGCAGCCGGTCGAGTTCATGCTCGATACCGGCGCGACCGACGTCTCCATTCCGGCGAGTATCGCCGACAGGCTGGGACTGAAACGCGGCAGGCGGGTCAATTATCAAACAGCCAACGGCACCATCAGCGCCTGGCAAACCATCGCCGATGAAATCCAGCTCGGCCCGCTGCGGCTTGGGCCGGTGCGCGCCAGTATCAATCCGCATGTCAAAGGTGATTCCGTCCTGCTTGGCATGAGCTTTCTCAAGCAGCTGGACTTTAAACAGCAGGGCAATACACTGACACTGAAATATGCACAATAAGGAGAAAGGGTTGTGGATATAATCCAGCAGCTGACAGACTGGAGCGGCCGGCTGTCCGGTCTTTTATGGGGCAATCCGGTCACCCTGCTGGTGCTGCTCGGCACCGGCTGCTACCTGACGGTGCGCATGGGCCTGATCCAGGTGCGCGGCTTCCGTCACTCGCTGCACCTGATTACCGGCAAATACAGCTGTATAACCGACAGCGGCGAAGTGACACACTTCCAGGCCCTGTCCACGGCATTGTCCGCCACGGTCGGCACCGGGAATATTGCCGGTGTCGCCACCGCCATCACGCTGGGCGGGCCGGGCGCCCTCTTCTGGATGTGGGTCACGGCCGTTTTCGGCATGGCCACCAAGTTTGTCGAGTGCACCCTGTCACTGCAATTTCGCCAGGTGTCCAGGGATGGCGAAGTCGCGGGCGGCCCCATGTACACCCTGCTGCATGGACTGAACATGCGGCGCACCGCGGGCCTGTTTGCCATCTTTGCACTGGTTGCCTCGTTTGGCATCGGCAACATGGTGCAGGCCAATTCCGTGATCGACGGGCTTTCCTATATCTTTCCGGAGCTGCATTCCCTGCGCTGGCTGGTCGGCTGCGTTCTCGCCACCCTGGTCGGGCTCGTCATCCTCGGCGGTGTGAAGCGTATTGCACGCGTCGCCAGCACCATCGTGCCCTTCATGGCCATCCTCTACATCAGCGCCGCCCTGCTGGTGCTGATCAATCATGCCGCTGAAATTCCGGCGGCGTTTGCCCTGATCTTCAAGCTGGCACTGAATCCCTGGTCGGTTGGCGGCGCGGCCGTCGGCGAGGCCATCCGCTGGGGAGTGGCGCGCGGGCTGTTCTCGAACGAGGCCGGTCTCGGCTCATCGCCGATGGCCCACGCCGCGGCACGCACCAACGAGCCGGTGCGCGAGGGACTGGTGGCCATGATGGAACCCTTCATCGATACGCTGGTCATCTGCACCATGACCGGCCTCGTTATCGTGGTCAGCGGGGCCTGGCAGGAAAGCAGTGAAACACTCAAAGGTGCCGCACTGACCGCCCACGCCTTCGGCAGTTCGCTTGGCGATGCCGGTGCCTGGGTGGTCGGTGGCGGCCTGACCCTGTTCGCCTATTCAACCATTATTGCCTGGTCCTATTACGGTGATCGTTCGGCCTATTTCCTGTTTGGCGAACGCGCCGTTCTCCCCTACCGGGTGTTGTATACCATCCTGGTCGTGATTGGCGCCGGTGTGCCGCTCAACCTGGTGTGGAACATTGCCGACGTCACCAATATCCTGATGGCCATACCGAACCTGCTGGGCCTGATACTACTGGCTGGCCTGGTGAAGAAGCTGAAAGATGACTATTTCTCCCGGCCGCAGACAAGAACCGGGTAGCATCTAACCGGGAATCAGGAACCCTCGCCAGGATGCAAAGATCGCAAGCGACGCAGCCCGGATTCCGGCTCCTTCAGGCCTGCATGACTACGCCTTTGCGTGAGAAGTTACAACGTTTACAGAAATACCAACCAGAAATTTACACCGAGGCAATCGATATGACTGAAATTACAACCGACTCCGGACTGCGTTACACCGACATTAAAACCGGCGACGGCGAAACCGCCACGGGCAAGGGACAAACCGTCATCGTGCACTACACCGGCTGGCTGGAAGACAACACCAAGTTTGATTCCAGTGTTGATCGTAATGAACCCTTCAGTTTTCCGCTGGACTGCCAGTTCGTCATTCCCGGGTGGGACGAAGGGGTCAAGGGCATGCAGGTTGGCGGAATCCGGCGTCTCGTGATTCCCTCCGAACTCGGTTACGGGTCGCGGGGTGCCGGTAACGTGATACCACCGGATGCCACCCTGATTTTCGAGATTGAACTGCTGGAAATATCGACCTGAATGCTGCTCGAAAAACTCGATGAAAACCTGCTGCACAGTGTGCGCGAAGCACTGGCAGAGGATGTCGGCAGCGGCGACATTACCGCCAGGCTGATCCCCGAAGGGACCATCGCAACCGCCCGGGTTATCAGCCGTGAGCCGGCCATCCTCTGCGGCATGGCCTGGTTCAATGCCGTGTTTGCGGAACTCGACAGCAGCATCCGGATAGACTGGGAAATTCATGACGGCCATCCTGTCGACAGGGACCAGTTGCTCTGCAGCCTCACGGGACCCGCCCGCCCGCTGCTGGCCGGTGAACGCACCGCGCTTAATTTCCTGCAGACCCTGTCGGCAACGGCAACGCTTGCACGGCGCTATGCCGACAGGGTTGCCGACCTGCCGGTTAAAATCCTCGATACCCGCAAGACCATCCCCGGACTGCGCCAGGCACAGAAATATGCAGTGCGCAGCGGTGGCTGCCACAATCATCGCAGCGGGCTTTACGACGGCATACTGATCAAGGAAAACCACATCACCGCGGCCGGCTCCATTGCGCAGGCCGTCAACAATGCACGCCGTGTGAACCCGGGGATGGCGGTCGAAATCGAGGTCGAAAACAGGCAGCAGATCACGGCGGCGCTCGAGGCCGGCGCCGAGCGCCTGTTGCTGGATAATTTCAGCCTCGACGCCCTCAACGAGGCCGTCCGCCAGGCAGGCGGGCGCACCGAACTGGAGGCCTCCGGCGGGATAACCATCGACAACGTGCGCGATATCGCCCTCACGGGCGTGGACTATATTTCGATTGGTTCACTCACAAAGAATATTCAGGCCGTTGATTTATCTATGTTATTTACGATCTAAACAGGGAATGGCAAGGCCTGTCCGGCGCACAGGACAGACATCTCGCAGGCACCTGCCCGGGTTCAGCAAACGCCGTGGTGGCCGATACAGTCAGCAATAATCAGCGCTGCAGGTCTCGCGATGGAAACACACGGTAAAATCCACGGCTTTACCCTTGCTGAACTCATGATCAGCATGGGCCTGATTGCCATCCTGCTCTCCGCCGCCGTGCCCGGCGTCTCCAACACGATCAAGGACAAACGCCTGGAGGGCCAACTCAACGCGATCGTCGCCGATATAGACCTGGCGCGCAGCGAGGCAGCAAAACGCCACGTACCCATCATCATGTGCCGTTCTGACGCCCCGAACAGTGCCGCGCCGGCCTGTGGCGGCAGCGCGCAGGACTGGTCAACGGGCTATCTCGTTTTTACCGGCGAAGACGGCAACAACACCTACCAGGCCGGCAGCGACACGCTGTTGCGCCGTGGCCAGCCCGCACTGCGCGGTGTCCGGCTGCGCACCAGCATGACCTGGAGCAATAACCTGGAAATAAACCCGTCGGGAACACTTGATGAAGGCTGCACGGCAATCATGGCATTGTGTGATGATCGGGGTAATGCCTACGGCCGGCAGATCACGATACCGCTGTCAGGCTCGCCGGCAATGCAGGCAAACAACATCGACAGCTGCACACCCTGACGCACACGCCCTGCCCCGACCGGATAGCCCGCAAAACGCGGGCTTTTTTTATGCCTGCCCGGGAATAAACCTGCACAGCAGTGCTGTGTATATGCCTTGCCTGCTGCACGTGCGACCTTATGTCACACCCCAAACCACTGCGGCCGTCTTAAACTACGCCTGCCTGGCGCCGGTTCATCCGTTGCGCGC
The DNA here is from genome assembly GCA_963827755.1 of uncultured Gammaproteobacteria bacterium. Classification (GTDB taxonomy): domain Bacteria; phylum Pseudomonadota; class Gammaproteobacteria; order UBA9214; family UBA9214; genus UBA9214. The sequence continues at coordinate 65,849 of CAWHCQ010000011.1, read as the reverse complement.
TCAACCAAAGCTCTCTCTTCAGCCTGACACCACTGGAAAAGACTGATGAAAAAAAACTTTTTTTATGTATTGCTCCTGCTATTTCCCTCCACCGGCCTGCTGGCGGCTGACCCGGTGATCCTGGTGGAGGACGCGGCACTGCCCGCACCGGCCATCCGGACCTTCCAGCCCGAAGAGATCGAGTTGGCGCCTGTCAGTGACGGCGGTGAACTGCTGCGCAATATTCCCGGCATCTCCGGCATTCGCCAGGGCGGGCGCGGCATCGACCCGATTATCCGTGGTCAAAGCAATAACCGCCTGAATATCCTGCTGGACGGGGCCTATGTCCACGGCGGTTGCCCGAACCGCATGGACCCGCCCACGGCCTACTCCTCGATGAACAGCTATGACAACATCATTGTCATCAAGGGCTCACAGTCCGTAGTCCTACGGTGGCGGTGGCCCGGGCGGGACCGTGCTGTTTGAACGCCGCACACCGCGCTTCACCGCGGATGAGCCGTTCCGGGCAGAAGCCTCTGCCGGTTACATGGGCAATTCCGAAACTCAACAGTATGGTGCCGACGTCGCTGCCGGCAACCGGGACTGGTTCGTGCGCGGCATCGTCGACTACACCGATGCCAACAATTACGAAGACGGTGACGGCAACACCGTCCGCTCCGCCTACACCAACAAGGAGGGTGTCGTCATTCTCGGTTATACCCCGAGCGACGATACCCGGCTGGAACTGTCTTTCGAGGCCAACCGCGAAGAGGATGTCCTGTTCGCCGGGGCCGGGATGGACTGCGCCCTACAGCGACAACGACACCACGCGGCTCAAGTTCGAAAGCGGCGACACCCCTGGGAATCTTTGCCGGCGTCAAGGCCGAGGTGTACTACTCGGAACATCGATCACCTGATGAACAACTTTTCGCTGCGGCCGCTCAGCCGCGATCCCGATGAAAATGGAAACCCCCAGCAGCTCGGATACCGGCGGCGGCCGGATGAGCGGTGAAATCCATGCCGGCAACGGCATGGTCTGGACCGTGGGCGCCGACTACCAGAAGAACAACCGTGATGCCGACCGTTTTGCCGGCGCCACGCTCAGCACCCTGCAGTCCATCATCTGGCCGGATGTCGACCTGCAACAGACCGGCCTGTTTGCCGAGTTCACCAGGCCGCTCACCGACAGGGACAGCCTCAAGGCCGGCATCCGCTATGATCATGTCGAGGCCTCGGCAGACCGGGCCGGCGACAAACCGATGCTGCGCAGCCCCGACCAGATGTACCTCGACTACAATGGCGCCACCGGCACCGACAGCAGCGAAAACAATGTCGGCGGCTTCGTTACCCTGGAACACACGCTCAACCCCGGCGCCGCGGTCTATGCCACGCTGAGCCGGACGGTGCGCACGGCCGATGCCACCGAGCGTTATATCGCCGCGGACGCCCCGGCCATGATGTCCGGCATGCGCTGGGCCGGCAACCCCGACCTGGACCCGGAAGCCCATCACCAGCTGGAGCTGGGTTACAGCCGTGATGCCGGTCGCTGGGACACCGGCGCCTCGATCTATTACAACGATGTCAGCGACTATATCCTCAGGGACCGCTTTCACATGCCCGGTGACAATGCCAGCATCTACCGCAACGTCGACGCGGAACTCTACGGCTTCGAGATCGAGGCCGGCATCCGCTGGGCGTCCGCACTGGTCGAGCCGCGCCACGCTGGCCTATGTGCATGCAGAAAATACCGATGACAACCGGCCGATCGCCCAGACCCCGCCGCTCGGCGGCAGCCTCAGCCTGGAATACACCCGCGGCGACTGGAACCTCGGTGGCCTGGTGCGTGCCGAGGCAAGACAGGGCCGTGTCGAGGACGACCCCGCCACGGACAGCGGCCAGGATGCCGGCAAGACACCCGGCTGGGCCACGCTCGATCTGTTCAGCCGCTATGAAGGTGCAGAACATTTTTCACTGGCCGCCGGCGTCAACAATGTCTTTGATCGCGCTTATGCCTACCACGTCAACAAGGCCAATGTCGATCCATTCAATCCGGATGCCGTGCAGGTCAATGAGCCTGGGCGCGAATACTGGCTGCGCCTGAGTGCAACCTTCTAGAAGCATCGTCTCCACAAGGGGCTTCATTCAGGACGCCGGCTCACCCATGTACCACCGTGAACGCAGCGGCTTGTTCATTGCCGCACTGATCTCCATCGCCGTGCACGCAGCAGCTAGCGCTTATCTCGAGCATTACGGCTCCCTGCAAACAGACCCGTCGCAGTCTGACGCCCGCGTCATCCAGATCAGCCTGGCGCCAGCCCTGCCTGCCACTGCGGAACCCGAACCGGCACCGGCACCGCGAGCCACACCCGTACCAACACCATCACCAACCGCTGAAACCAGGGTCGAACCGGAGCCGTTGCCGCTGCGCAAACCGGCGCCCGAACCGGAGGTCAAACAGGCCACGGTGCCGCAACCGCAGATCGAACCACTCCCGGCAGTTGCCGAGGTGCCGAAAACCGCGGCACGCAGCGAAGCGCACACGGCACTGAGAACCGCCAGGGCGCCGATCGTCGAGCCGGCACCGGCACCGCTGGCGCTGGAGGACGAACGCGAATCCTATATGCCGCGGCTGCTGGCACATATCGACAGTCACAAGTTTTACCCGCGCAGCGCCAGGCAACGCGGTGTAGAGGGCGAAATACAGGTTGCCTTCTACCTGCACAGGGACGGCGGCATCAGTGGCCTGCAGGTCAAGGGCGGCAGCAAGGTCCTGCGCAAAGCGGCCAAGCAGGCGGTACAGCTGGCCCTGGCCCTGCCGCCGCCACCGGAATCCATGCAGCTGGATGAACAAATCCGCTTCGGCATGGTTTACCGCATTGACCGGTAAACACAGACGGTATCAGTCTGTAAAAAGGAACAGCGTATAAAAGGGCCGGAATCAGTTTGCGGATAACAGCTGAGTGCAGCGCAATGGCTGTGATGTGTCTTATTGGCTAAATGGTGCCGGAGAGAGGAATTGAACCCCCGACCTTCTCATTACGAGTGAGCTGCTCTACCGACTGAGCTACTCCGGCTTTTTCAGGGGGCAAAGTATAAGACGGGGCGTAAAACTTTACTACGCTTGTTCAGCTGGCCGGACTTTCACCGCGTACACGGATGATGACATCGACACCCTCGGTAACGGTCCCGGCCGGCAGTTCGGGCAGTTGACTGACGTGAACATCCTCGACGTCGATATCGCGCAATTCGCCGGTATCGACATTGTAGAAATGATGATGGTCGCTTGTATTGGGATCGTAAAAGACGCGGGTCGGGTCGACGATCACCTCGCGAACCAGGCCCTTGCTGGCGAACAAACCAAGCGTGTTGTATACCGTGGCCTTGGAGACATGGTCCCTGCCGGCGTTCACCTCGTTCATCACCTGGTCAGCCGACAGGTGCCGCGGCCGCTCGAACAACACCCTGGCAATCAGCAGGCGTTGCTGGGTCGGCAACACACCGTTCGCCTTGAGCATCCCGGCAATATCCTGGGTACTCAGCACGGGATTTTCAGCCTGTTCTTCCATACTCCGATTATAGTACCGGCGAATATCAGGCGTCCATGCCATTTTGGGCAACTACAGCATCACCCGATTGCCGCCTGACCCCTGGCAAATAGGGGCTGTAATCAGCAAATCCCGCCCGCCCGAGCATGCAATCCAGTAATACCTGCACAGATGCCGGCGCCATCACCACGCCATTGCGAAAATGCCCGGTATTCAGGTACAGGCCCCTGATCCCGGGGCACTCGCCGATAAACGGGATTCCGTCAGCCGTCCCCGGGCGCAGGCCTGCCCACTGCCTGATAATGTCGGCATTTGCCAGCGCCGGTACCAGGTCAAGCGCACGCCGCGAGACGAGATCGCGCGCCTGCGCGGTAATTTCTTTATCAAAACCGGTGTATTCCAGCGTGCTCCCGGCCAGCACCAGGCCATCACGCCGGGGAATCAGGTAATGGCCATCATGCAAGAGTATGTGCCGCAGCGTACCGGGCTGCGCCTGGTAGAGCAGCATTTGACCGCGTACCGGGGTGACCGCCAGCTGCATGCCTGTCGACGCGAGTATCCCTGCGCTCCAGGCGCCGCCCGCGATCACCACCCGCGCGGCGGTATACAGCCCCTGCTTTGTCTGCACACCCTGCACTCGACCCTTATCGACCTCGATTCCGATGACCGGGGTATGTTCCAGCAACCGAATACCCTGCAGGCGGGCGGCCTTTTCCAGTGCCTTGCCGAGTCGCGGATTACGTATCTGCGCCACATCCGGCAGCAATAGTGCCGGCCCGGTATTCGCGCCCAGGGCTGGCTCCTGCTCAAGTACCTGGCTTGCATCCAGCACCTGCAGGCGCGCGTCAAAGCGTTTTGCCCACGCACGGTTGTCCGGGTCCGGTTCAATCCCCGCCATCAACAACCCACTCGGCGTCCATTCAACATCGATGCCGGTCTCCTGCTGCAATTCCTCAGCCAGCTGCGGATAGTACCGTTGACTCCAGGCAACCAGTTCAGACACGGCATTGGAATACTGCCAGGGCATCAATGGCGAGAGGATACCGCCACCGGCCCAGGAGGACTCGCGGAAAATGCTGCCGCGTTCCAGCAGCGTGACCGAGATGCCCTCCCGGCGCAGCGCCCGTGCGCTCAGCAGCCCGAGTAACCCGCCCCCGACGACCAGGCAGTCAGCATTCATGGTTTTCGACATCATGCTTTTGGAGATACATCCCGCTGGTTGATTGATTCGCCATCAAGCCTGCTGAAAAACAACAGCCGTATGTCCTGCAGTGAATGGCATGGATGAGCGGACAGCTTTGCGGTTCTGCAGGGTGCTGCTTTTTTCGCTAGCGGCAGATCAGCGTTGCAAGGCACGTGGCAATGAAAAGGTTACCGGCTCTTTCCGACCCCGCGCTTCCTCTCCCAACATGCCGCCCCAGGCAATGAGTTGCTCAACCACCCCGTTGACGACGTCTTCCGGCGCAGAGGCCCCGGCTGTGACACCGACATTGTCTCTGCCCTCAAGCCATTGCTGTTGTATTTGATCGGCCTCTTCCACCAGGTATGCCGGTACATCCTGATATTCGGCCAGCTCGCGCAGGCGGTTTGAGTTGGAGCTGTTTGGCGAGCCGACCACCAGGATGACATCACACTTCTGCGCCAGCGTTTTAACGGCATCCTGGCGGTTCTGGGTGGCATAACAGATATCATCCTGGCGCGGCCCGCGGATGCCCGGGAAACGCGATTTCAACGAGTCGATCACCCGCGCGGTATCATCCACCGACAGGGTCGTTTGGGTCACGTATGCCAGCTCATCAGGATTGTTGACTGCCAGCATGACGACATCATCCGGGGTTTCCACCAGCATGATGGCGCCACCGTTCGTCGTATCGTATTGGCCGAGCGTGCCTTCTACCTCGGGGTGTCCCTTGTGGCCGATGAGGATGCACTCCCGCCCGGCGTCCGCGTGACGCCTGACCTCCAGGTGGACCTTGGTAACCAGTGGACAGGTTGCATCGAACACCCGCAAGCCGCGCCGCTCGCCTTCTTCATGGACTGCACGGGCAACGCCGTGGGCGCTGAAAATAACCGTCGCGCCGTCCGGCACTTCATCGAGTTCATGAACGAATATGGTACCGCGGGCACGCAGGCCTTCAACCACGTGGCGGTTGTGCACCACCTCGTGACGCACATAGATCGGTGCACCGAACAGTTCCAGCGCACGCTCGACGATCTCGATGGCGCGATCGACACCGGCGCAGAAACCGCGGGGATTGGCAAGCAGGATTTGCATAGACTTGTAGTGTACTACCTTGATGCGGACTTTATTATAAACACCCGCTGACTGTAATTGAATTCAGGTGAAAATTCCTTCACTACGGTACATCGGGTAAATCATCTGCCGGGGCTTCCGCCGGCACGACATCAATAATTTCCACATCGAAGATGATGGTATGACCGGCCAGCGGGTGATTAAAATCGACCTCGACCGACTCCGCATCGAGGGACAGGATGGCTCCGGCCAGCTCGTCACCATCGGCCGTCTCAAAGCCGACGATCACACCCGGCGCCAGTGCGATAGCGGGATCGAAGTCTGCACGCGGGATGAAATGTATATTGGCCGGGTCACGCAAACCAAAGGCCTGCTGCGGATACAGTTCCAGCCGCTGCACATCACCGGGCCTGAGACCATAGAGACCCAGTTCCAGCCCGCGCACCAGGGTTCCATCGCCCATGGTGAAGCACAGCGGTTCAGCGCCGAAGGTGCTCTCGGCTACCGTGCCATCTTCCAGCGTCAGGGAGAGATGCAGGGTGACGGTGCTGGCAATTTCGATGGGGAATTTCATACTCGCTGTCTGCTCCTGCTCAATCCAGGACGGGTTAAGCGCAGCGTACCCGTCAGGGCGCCTTTATTCCGCAGACCGGTCTTTTTTATGCGTGCTAAACGCATCCAGCAACAACAGCACGGCACCGATTGAAATGGCGGAGTCGGCAATATTGAATGTCGGCCAGTGCCAGCTGGCGTAATAGACGTCGATGAAATCGATAACATGGCCGTAAAATACGCGGTCAACCAGGTTGCCGGCGGCGCCGCCAAGGATCAGCGACAGGGCCAGTGCCATGCGTACCTGGTTTCGCGGCAGGCGCGACAGCCAGACAGTCAGTACGACAACGACCGTTACTGCCAGTCCTATAAAAAACCAGCGCTGCCAGCCGGAGGCATCGCTGAGAAAACTGAATGCGGCCCCGCTGTTGTAAATCTTGCGCAGTGCAAGTGAAGGAAGCAGCTCGATCGACTCATACAGTACAAGTGCAGAGTCCACCAGCACCTTGCTGTACTGGTCCAGCACCAGCACGGCCAGTGACACCCAGAGCCACCTCATGCCGGCAGACTCCCGCAGCACTGCTCAGGCATAGCGACGCCGTTCGCCGGGACCATCGACATTCTCGACACAACGCCCGCAAATTTGCGGGTGCGCGACATTCGTGCCGACCTCCTCGCGGTGATGCCAGCAGCGAATACACTTGGCATGCACGGAAGGCGACACCTTGATGGCGAATGACATGCCCGGCACATCAGCCGCCACGGCGTCATTCGGCCGTGCAGCATATTCATGCAGCCGTGCAGAGGAAGTGATCAGTACAAAACGCAGCTCGTCACCAATGGCTTTCAGCAGGCACTGCGTCTCCTCGTCGGCATACAAATCCACCTCCGCGTCCAGCGAGGAGCCGATCCGACCGTCAATCCTGAGCTTCTCCAGTTCCTTGCTGACCGCCTCGCGCACGAGAATGATCCGTTCCCAGAAATCCCTGCCCATTTCCTGGAGAATCTCGCTTTCCGAAAAATAGGCCGGCGGCAGTTCATACCAGCCGGACAGCAGCACGGAATCTTCCCGCTGCCCGGGGATGTGCTGCCATATTTCCTCGGCCGTAAAGCTCAGGATCGGCGCCAGCCAGCGCACCAGCGATTCGATCACATGGTACATCGCCGTCTGCGCCGAGCGTCGCGGAATACTGTCCTGCTGCGTGGTGTACTGGCGGTCCTTGATGATATCAAGGTAAAAACTGCCCATATCCACCGCGCAGAAATTATGTACCAGCTGATAAATCCTGTGAAACTCGTAACACTCGTACGCCTGCAGGACATGTTCCTGCAACTGTCGGGTGCGCTCCACTGCCCAGCGGTCCAGGCAGAGCATATGCTCCGGATCCAGCTGGTGCTTCGAGGGATCGAAACCATCCAGGTTGGCCAGCAGGAATCGCGAGGTGTTGCGCAGGCGCCGGTAGGCATCTGCCGTGCGCTTGAGGATTTCATCCGAGACGTTCATCTCGACGCTGTAATCGGTGGCGGCCACCCAGAGTCGCAGGATATCCGCGCCGAGTGCATTGACAACCTTTTGCGGGGCAATGACATTACCGCGCGACTTGGACATCTTCTGCCCCTTCGAGTCGACGGTGAACCCGTGTGTCAGCACAGCCCTGTACGGTGCATTGCCATACATGCCGATGGCGGTCAGCAGGGATGACTGGAACCAGCCGCGGTGCTGGTCGGAGCCTTCAAGATAAAGATCGGCCGGGACACCCGTCCCCGTCTTGCCCTGCAGTACCGCGAAATGGCTGACACCGGAATCAAACCAGACATCGAGGGTGTCGGTGACTTTCTCATAGCGCCCGGCTTCATCCCCGAGCAGTTCAGCCGGTTCAAGCTCGAACCAGGCATCGATGCCTGCCGCCTCGACCCTCTGCGCCACTTCCCCGACCAGCTTCACGCTGTCCGGGTGCAGTTCACCTGTTTGCCTGTCAATAAACAGGGTGATCGGCACACCCCAGGTGCGCTGGCGCGAGATACACCAGTCCGGGCGACCCTCGACCATGCCCTTGATGCGCGCTTCACCCCAGTTCGGCATCCAGTCCACATCTTTTATAGCGGCAAGCGCAGCAGTGCGCAGGCCACCCTGCTGCATGCTGATAAACCATTGCGGCGTTGCACGGAAGATAATCGGGGTCTTGTGGCGCCAGCAATGCGGATAACTGTGACGCAGTTTTTCGACATGCAGCAACGCGCCCTTTTCTTTCAGTTTGTCGATCACCAGGTCGTTGGCGGCAAACACGTGTTGGCCTGCAAAAAACCCGGTATCCGGCAGGAAACAACCATTGCTGCCCACCGGGTTATCGACCTCGAGCCCGTAGCGCATACCAACGACGTAGTCGTCCTGTCCGTGACCGGGGGCCGTATGCACGGCACCGGTACCTGCCTCGAGGGTCACATGGTCACCGAGGATGAGCGGGACCTCGCGTGCATAAAATGGATGCACCAGCAACAATCCTTCCAGTTCAGAACCCTTGCAGGACGCGACCACCTGGTATTGCTCGACTGCATAGCGATGCATGACAGCCGTCAGCAGCGCCTCGGCAAGCAGCAGGCGTTCATTGCCATTACCGGTGTCGCATTGCACCACCACATAATCCAGTTCAGGGTTCAGCGCCACCGCGCGGTTGGCCGGCAGGGTCCACGGCGTGGTTGTCCAGATAACCACCGACAACGGGCCTTCACCGGTATGTTCATGCGGGTGACAGCGCGACAGCAGCCCGGCCTCGTCCACCACCCGAAAGCGCACATCGATCGCCTGTGATTTCTTGTCCTCATACTCGACCTCGGCCTCTGCCAGCGCAGAGCCGCAGTCGGTACACCAGTGCACCGGTTTGGATCCCTTGTGCAGGTGACCGTTCTCGATGATCCTGCCGAGGGCACGGATAATATCCGCCTCGTAGCGGTAATCCATGGTGAGATAGGGATTAGCCCAGTCACCCAGCACACCGAGTCGAATGAAATCCTTGCGCTGGCCGTTGACCTGCTTGCCGGCATAGTCGCGGCACGCCTTTCTGAACGCCGGTGCATCGACCTTCACCCCGGCCTTGCCGACCTTTTTCTCGACATTCAGTTCGATCGGCAGCCCGTGGCAATCCCAGCCAGGCACGTAGGGGGCGTCGAAGCCACCCAGGGTCTTGCTCTTGACGATGATGTCTTTCAACACCTTGTTGACCGCGTGGCCGATATGGATATCGCCATTGGCATAGGGCGGGCCGTCGTGCAGAACAAAGCGTGGACGGCCGGCGCACACCTTGCGGAGCTGTCCATAGAGATCGGACTCTTCCCAGCGCTTGAGGATTTCCGGCTCGCGATTCGGCAGGTTGCCCTTCATCGGAAAGGCCGTTTTGGGAAGATTCAGGGTATTTTTATAGTCAGTCATGGATCGAGTCACCGCAGCGAGCGCAGAGTTATAACCTATTAGGCGAATGATTGACAGATTTTACGGGAACTTGCACGACCCCGCAGCACGCGGACAGGGGCACGGGTATCAAGCGCTGAAAAATGCCCGCGCATTCGCCGCGTCCAGCATGATTTGCCGCTGCAACGCATCGAACGAGTCGAAGCGCTGCTCCTTGCGCAGTTTTTTCAGAAAGCTGACATGCACATGCGCTCCATAGATATCCCGGTCAAAATCGAACAGGTGAACTTCCAGTAACGAACGACGGCCATCAACCGTTGGACGATTGCCGACATTGGCGACTCCCGCTACCGGTTCGTCGTTAAGACCGGACATTTTCACGGCAAACACACCATCCACCGGGGATACCGGCCGATGCAGGTGGATATTGGCGGTTGGGAACCCGATGGTTCGGCCACGCTTGTCGCCGTGGGCAACGCGGCCGCTCATTCCATAGGGTCGCCCGAGGAGCAACCCGGCCGTGGCAAAATCTCCCGATTGCAGGGCCTCCCTGATACGGGTACTGCTGACACGCTGCCCGCCGACGTTATAACTGTCCATCGTGGCTACCGGGAAACCGTGACGGGCCCCGGTTTGCTGCAGCAGGTCAAAGTCTCCGGCCCGGCCCTTGCCAAAGCGAAAATCGTCACCGACCACCAGGTGTTTGACGCCCAGACCGTCCAGCAGGATGATCTGGATAAACTCATCTGCTGTTAACCCGGCCAGGTAGCCGTTGAAAGGTAAAACCAGCACCCGCTGCACTTTGTAATAGCGCAAGGCGTCCAGCTTTTCCCGTAAACGGGTCAGCCGCGGGGGCGCGTCCTGCGGCTGGAAATATTCACGCGGGTGGGGTTCAAAGGTGACCAGCGTCACCGGCAGGCCCCGTTCTGCCGCCTGTTCCGCCAGTTGCCCGAGTACGGCCTGGTGACCCCGATGTACGCCGTCAAAACTGCCGATCGTGACAGCAGAGCCGCGGTGGGCAGGGCGTAAATTATGTAACCCGCGAACCAGTTCCATACCCGGCATCACCCCTGGAAAACGTGCATGAAAGTAACAGGCACGGGCTACCCGGCCTTCTTCCAGAATGACCTGAAGCGCAGTCCCAGCACCCACAGACTGAGAAAATAGACAGCGGCACCGGCGGCTACCCAACCGAGCAGGCCGGCAACCCGGTACCCGGCCGTCCAGTCCAGCCATTGCGGCACGGGCTGCATGGCGAACAGCAATAACCCGCCCAGGGCCGCAGCGGCCAGCCCCATTTGCAGAAACAGCCTGCGCCAGCCCGGCTGTGGCCGGTATATCTGCTTGCGGTAGAGCACGGCAAACAGCAGGCTCGCATTGACCCAGGCGGCAATCGAGGTCGCCAGCGCCAGGCCGGCATGCGGACCCCTGATCTCCAGCAGCACCATCGGTACGACAAATACCAGGTTCAGCGTCATATTGGTAATCAGCGCAATCACGGCGATACGCACCGGTGTCCGGGTATCCTTGCGCGAGTAAAACGCCGGGGCCAGCACCCTGACCAGCATGAAACCGGGCAATCCAAAGGCATAGGCCATCAGGCTCAAACCGGCCATGTCGACATCACCGCTGGAGAAATCACCGTAATGAAACAGGGTCGCGATCATCGGCCGGGCCATCAGGAACAGGCCCACGGTCGAGGGTATGCCGATCAGCAATACCCAGCGCAGGCCCCAGTCCAGCGTCTGCGAAAACTCTTCATCAGAGGCAGTGGCATGACTGCGCGACAGGCTTGGCAGGATAACGGTGGACAGTGCGATGGCGAATACACCCAGCGGAAACTCAACCAGGCGGTCGGCGTAATACAGCCAGCTGACGCTGCCGGCGACCAGGAACGATGCAATCAGGGTATCGAACAGCAGGTTAATCTGTGCAACCGATGAACCGATAATCCCCGGCAGCATGAGTTTCATGATGCGCCGCACACCGGCATCACCCGGCTTCCATTCAGGTCTCGGAAACAGGCCGACCCGCTTCAGCGACGGCAGTAAAAACAGCAACTGCACCAGGCCGGCCAGAAATACGCCCCCCGCCAGGGCCAGTTCGGGCTGCGCGAGCTGCGGGGCAACCAGCACCGCGGCACCGATCAGGACGACATTCAGCCAGACGGGAACAAAGGAGGCCGCCGCGAAGCGCCCCCAGGTATTCAGGATCCCGGCAATGAAGGCCACCAGGGAGATAAACAGGATGTAGGGAAAGGTCATGCGCAACATCAGCGCCGTCAGCTCGAACTGGGCCGGATCCCGGTAGAGAAAGCCCGGCGCAAACAGGGCCACCAGTAGCGGACTTGCGAGCACCCCGACGACGGTAATCAGGGAAAGGATGCCGAACAGGGTGCCCGCGACCCGGTTGACAAGTGCCTGAACGGACGCGCGGCTTTGCTGCGCCTTGTATTCCGAGAGAACCGGGACAAAGGCCTGTGAAAAGGCCCCCTCGGCAAACAGCCGGCGCAGGAAATTCGGGATCTTGAAGGCCACGAAAAAGGCATCCATCTGGGCATCGGCGCCGAAGAAGCGCGCCAGCACCATGTCCCGCGCCAGCCCCAGCACCCGGGACAACAGCGTCATCCCGCCAACAATTGCTGTGTTTTTCAGTAACTTGTCAGTCATCTACAGTGATATTCAAGGCCTGTTCTGCGACAATCCCGGCCTGCAGGGCGGTGGCTGCGGATCATCCGCGGGCCTCTCCATCGGGTTGCCGATAAAGGGCCAATATTACGCGATCTTCAGGCATAAGTTGTTGTTTTAGCGCCGTCCGTTGCCTGGTCGTGTGCCCGGCGCCATTTCGGCAGGGCTGGCCGCCGGTTTTAAAGCCCGGTTGAGCTTGCTGCCCGTGAAATATTGACAAATTCCAGCTGAAATCCGCATAGTACGCCGTCTTTTGAATGACCCCGAAGGAGCAGTTCCTTGGCAAATACAGCACAGGCAAGAAAACGCGCACGGCAAGCGGAAAACCACCGCCAGCTCAATGCAAGCCAGCGTTCAAACATGCGTACCTCCATCAAGAAGGTTCTGAAAACCATCGAAACGGGTGACCGTGAGGCGGCCAAAAAGGCCTATGACGAAGCGGTACCGGTTATCGACAAGGCAGCAGGCAAGGGACTGATCCATGCAAACAAGGCTGCGCGCCACAAGAGCCGGCTGAACCGGAATATCCGCAGTCTCTGAATAACAGCGCTGCATGATTTCAAAAAAGCCGGCCCGATGGCCGGCTTTTTAATGCGCGGCATTCACGCGCTCAGCACCAGGTTGTCACGGTGGATTAATTCGGGTTCATCGATGTAACCCAGGATCTCCTCGATCTGCCCGCTTGCCTTGCCGATTATCCTGCGCGTTTCATCCGCATTGTAATTCACCAGCCCACGCGCAATCTCCTCGCCACCCGGCGCCAGGCAAACCACCAGGTCGCCACGACTGAAGCCCCCTTCAACCGCGGTGACCCCGACCGCCAGCAGACTTCTGCCGGCAGCGCGTAATACATTCACAGCCCCTTCGTCCAGCATCAGCCGCCCACGCACCTGCAACTGACTGGCCAGCCATTGCTTGCGTGCGGCCAGTGGCGCATTTGCCGCGTACAGACGTGTTCCCAGCTGCTCATCAGCGCCGATACGTTGCAGCACATTCTGTTCCTTGCCGGACACAATCAGTGTCATTGTCCCGGAACGAGCGGCGCGCGCCGCTGCCCTTACCTTGGTAAGCATGCCACCGCGCCCCAGCACCCCGCCACTGCCGGCTGCCATGGACTCGAGTTGCAGATCACCGGCCCGTGCTTCCGGTATCAGTGCGGCATTCGGGTTACTGCGGGGATCACTGTCATACATCCCCTCCTGGTCGGTCAGAAACACCAGCAAGTCTGCCTCGACCAGGTTGGCGACCAGCGCACCAAGGGAGTCATTGTCGCCAAAACGGATTTCTTCCGTGGCGACCGTATCATTCTCGTTGACGACCGGGACCACGTTGAGTTGCAGCAGGGTGCGCAAGGTGCTGCGGGCGTTCAGGTAACGCTGTCTGTGGAGCAGGTCGTCGTGAGTGAGCAAGACCTGTGCCGTGTGCAGGCCGTATCGCTGGAAGCGGGACTCGTAGGCCTGCACCAGGCCCATCTGGCCAACGGCCGCTGCCGCCTGCAGTTCATGCAGGGCGTGCGGGCGCTGTCGCCAGCCCAGGCGCGACATGCCCTCGGCAACCGCACCGGAAGAGACGAGCACCAGCTCATGGCCCTGCACGCGCAGGGCGGCCATCTGTTCAACCCAGCTGTCAATCGCGTCTGTGGCAAGACCGGCGCCCTCGTTGGTCAACAGGGCGCTGCCGATCTTGATGACCCAACGCTTGCAGTCGCTTGTTTTTAACTGTCCGGACATTGTCTTGCCTTACCCTGATACAGCGGATGCAGGCCATCCGCCAGTCCCCTGAACGGGGTTAATAGTAATGCCATAGCATGGCCATACAAATAACGGAAATCACGCCTCGTCGGCCTCGGTTTCCAGGGCGGCATGCTGTTCCACAAATTCCATCAGCGCCTGGACCAGCGTGTCAGTACCCTGTTTGGCCAGTGCGGAAATCTGAAAAACCGGACCCTGCCAGTTTAACGCCTGCACCACTTCCCTGCAGCGCTGTTCACGCTCAGCCTCGGGCAGCAGGTCCGTTTTATTCAACACCAGCCAACGTTCCCTGCCTGCCAGTTCTGCACTGAAACCCTCCAGCTCCGCGGTAATGGTCGCCACGTCCTCCACCGGGTTACCGAGCGGCCCCATGTCCACCAGGTGCAGCAGTAAATGCGTCCGCGACAGGTGTTTGAGAAACTGTATACCCAGGCCCGCCCCCGCGGAAGCACCTTCGATCAGGCCGGGTACATCGACCATGACAAAGCTGCGGTGTGCCGAGGCGCGCACGACACCGAGATTTGGATAAAGTGTCGTGAACGGGTAGTCCGCCACCTTTGGACGTGCAGAGGAAACGGCGCGTATCAGCGTGGATTTGCCGGCATTGGGAAGACCCAGCAGGCCCACGTCAGCAAGCAACTTGAGCTCCAGCAGCAGGCGGCGCTTCTCACCCTTTGTGCCCGGCTTCGACTGGCGCGGGGTGCGGTTGGTCGAGCTTTTGAACCGGGTATTGCCAAGACCATGGAATCCACCCCTGGCGACAAGCAGGCGCTGACCTTCACGAACCAGGTCGCCAATCAGCTCGTCGGTATCCGCCTCGTGAACGATCGTACCGACCGGAACCTTGACGACCAGGTCCGCACCGGACTTGCCGGTGCAGTTGCGCCCGGCGCCTTTACCACCCTGTTCAGCCAGGAACTTGCGTGCGTGGCGGAAATCGATCAGCGTATTGATGCTGCTGTCGGCCTCGAGGTAAACACTGCCGCCATCGCCGCCATCACCGCCATCAGGTCCGCCAAACGGGATGTACTTTTCGCGGCGGAAACTGACACAGCCATTGCCGCCATCACCGGCGCGCACTTCAATACTTGCTTCATCTACAAATTTCATGGCGACACTGAACGTACCTGAAAAAACCCTGTAGGAGCGGATCTCATCCGCGATTGAACTTATCCAGATAGCTCTATCGCGGATGAGATCCGCTCCTACAATAACAGGGAATGGAGCCTGTCACGTGGCTTAACACAAAAAACCCCGCTCATGGCGGGGCTTGATGATGCCTGGCAGGCGCCTGGCTCAGCCAGCTTCGACTTCGACAAACTTGCGTTTTTTTGCTCCGCGCTGAACGAAACGCACTACCCCGGTGCTCTTGGCAAAGAGTGTGTGGTCCCTGCCACAGCCGACATTCTTGCCGGGATGAAAATGTGTACCACGCTGGCGAACGATGATATTGCCGGCCAGCACCGATTCACCGCCGAAACACTTGACGCCGAGTCGCTTGGATTCTGAATCGCGGCCGTTACGGGTACTGCCGCCTGCTTTCTTGTGTGCCATTTGATGATCCTCTGTAGCAGGCCATCAACCGCTGATGGCGGTGATTTCCAGCTCGGTATAACTCTGACGATGTCCCATCCGCTTCATGTGGTGCTTGCGGCGACGGAACTTGATGATGTCGACCTTTTTGGCGCGACCCTGCTCCCTGACTGTCGCGGTAACCTTGCCGCCATCGACGTAAGGGGTGCCGATCTTTACGTCTGCGCCTTCGCCAACCATCAGGACCTGGTCAAACTCAATGGTCTCGCCTGTACCGGCATCGAGTTTCTCCACCCGCAAGGTGTCACCCTCGAGGACACGATATTGCTTGCCGCCCGTCTTGATTACCGCATACATGTTAGAAACTCCAAGCGCATCAACTGCATTGTCGAAAAAGGCCGCTCATTCTAATGATTGCACCCGGCAAGGTCAATCAAATCCCTTCTGGCGCACGCTCTGCAAGACCGTTAAACTAGCCGAAATACCAGCCGCGCAGGATCACCCGGACCCGATACGCCCCCGAATCCATACCCCTATGCTAAAACTAGTTAAAAATCATCAGGATATATCAGGAATCGAGTCCATACGCCGCCTCGTGTCCGAAGAGTTCGATGCCGTGGATGCACTCATCCAGGCCCGCTTGCACAGTGACGTAAGCCTGATCAACCAGCTCTCGCACTATATTATAAACAGCGGCGGCAAGCGGTTACGCCCGATACTGGTGCTGCTCACCGCCAATGCCTGCGGCTACAAGGGCGATCAGCATATCAACCTGGCCGCTGTCATAGAATTCATCCATACCGCCACCCTGCTGCACGATGATGTTGTCGATGCCTCGCAACTCCGGCGTGGCAACATGACCGCCAACGCGGTCTGGGGTAACGAGGCCAGTGTGCTGGTCGGCGATTTTCTCTATTCACGTGCCTTCGAGATGATTGTCGATGCCAGGGAAATGCGCATCATGGAAATCATGTCCACCACCACCAACGCCATCGCAGAAGGCGAGGTCATGCAGCTGCTTAACTGCCATGATGCCGCTACCACGGAAATACAATACCTGGACGTCATCCGCCGGAAAACAGCACGCCTGTTCGAGGCTGCGGCACAATTTGGCGCCGTCCTCGGACAGCAAAGCGAGCTGGTTGAAAAGGCCATGGCCAGTTATGGTTTACATCTCGGCATCGCCTTCCAGTTGATTGATGACGTACTGGACTACAGTGCTTCCCCGGAGGACACGGGTAAAAACGTCGGCGATGACCTGGCCGAGGGCAAACCCACCCTGCCATTGATACATGCAATGCAGGTAGGTACGCCGGAGCAAGCCGCACTGATTCGCAAGGCCATTGAAAACGGCGGACATGACAACATGCAGGCAGTTTGCGCCATTATTGAAGCGACCGGCGCCATTCCGTACACTGCACAAGCTGCACAACGGGAAGCTGATCTTGCCATCGCGGCACTGGGCCCGCTGCCGGAGTCAGCATACAAGGATGCACTCTATAGTCTTGCCGAGTTTTCTGTTAATCGTTCTTATTAATCGGGCAGTAGCGCAGCCTGGTAGCGCACTTCGTTCGGGACGAAGGGGTCGGAGGTTCAAATCCTCTCTGCCCGACCATTGATTTCAACGAGCAGCAGACTGTTATTCAGGACAGTACGGTAATGTATGACAGACGATACTAAAGCAGCCAGGACGGCCGCAATGCCACCCGACCAGGACCGCAGAGATCACAGTCTGCTCGACCGGCGCAATAAACAGGCCATCTCGGCTCACCTCCAGCTGCTTTCGGAAATGAGCAGCCATCTGGCCGGCTCCCTCGACACCGGCGAAACTATCGAGAAGGCCCTTGGCCTGATAGTACAGTTCGTCAAGGCTGAAGGCGGTTCCCTGTTCATGCTGGACAAAAATCACATCATCACCTGTGAAGCCAGCGTCGGCCCGGTAGATATCAAGGGAATCACGCTCAGGGAGGGTGAAGGTATTGTTGGCCAGTGCGTTGCAGAAGGCAGCAGCCGGATCGTCCGGGACGCCCAGCATGACCCGAATTTCGACAAATCCATTGATGAAGCCAGCGGCTTCAGGACACTTTCAATCCTCTGCGCACCCCTGATTGTCCACAACAAGAGCATCGGTGCGATTGAACTGGTCAACAAGAGCAATAAAAGCGAACTCTATTCCGAAACCGATCTGATGATGCTGCAAACCCTGGGCTCCGCCGCCGCGCTCGCCATTCACAATTCCAGGATGGCAGGCAGGCTGATCCACCAGGAACGCGTCAACCGTGAACTGGAACTGGCCAGCGAGATGCAACGCAGCCTGTTACCCGAACCGCGGGAGGCACCTTTTCCGGTTAGCGGGATTAACCTCCCGGCCTATGAAATGTCGGGTGACTTCTATGACTTCTTCGAGCTGGATGACGGTCGCGTCTATTTCAGTCTCGGTGATGTTTCCGGCAAGGGCATCAATGCCGCGTTGTTGATGTCGAAAACAGCAAGCCTGTTCCGCTGCCTGGGAAAGACCATTCATACTCCCGGCTTGCTGCTTGCAACCATCAACCGCGAGCTCTGCGAAACAGCCATCAACGGCATGTTTGTTACCATGAGCTGCGGCTTGTTTGATCCCGCCAGCGGCGAAGTACATCTGGCCAATGCAGGCCATGAACCACCACTGATTCACTCCCGGGACGACACATTCACCGAGGTACCGGCCAGCTCCCCGCCGCTGGGCATTCTGCCGCTGGAAGCGGGTGAGACAGGAATCACGGATGAAATATTCAACCTCGATGGCGGATCCCTGTATATATTCACGGACGGGGTTACCGAGGGCAAACTTGCTGACGGCGGCCAGCTCGGGCTGGAAGGTTTCAAGAACATCATCATGGCACACCGGCACCGTTCCGCCGCCGAACGTCTCAGCGCCGTATTGACGACCCTGAGGGATACCGGCCGCACACGCCATGACGATATAACGATGATTGCCGTGGAATTCCGCCCCGATAAAGCCGAGGACAAGACTATGGGCACGATCAGGCGCCATACATTTAAGTCGACGGCGGATGCCTTGCCGGGGGTGCGCGAGATCACCCGCGAGGCCTGCGAGGCCTGCGGCTGCACCCCCGAGGTGACCCAGGATATGATCATCGCGATCAGCGAGGCCTGCCAGAATATCGTACGCCATGCCTACAAGGACACAGCGGATGGCAATGCAACATTGGAAATACGCTGTAAAGACGGCATACTTGAATTCCTCCTGGAGGATTCAGCCCCCCCGGTCGATCAGGAAAAACTCAGGCCGAAGTGGCCCAAAAAGCTGAAACCGGGTGGACTGGGAATCTGCCTGATCCACGACGTAATGGACGAAGTCGAATACCTGCCGGTGCCATCCGGCAAGGGAAACCTGCTACGCATGGCCAAATTCATTGAGAGAGACAAGACAAATGAAACATGAAATTATCGAGAAACCCGGTGCAAAAGTCGTTGTATTTTCAGGCGAGATCGACCTGGAAAGCTCTCCGGTTGCACGCGAAATCCTGATCAAGTGTTTTAAAAACACCGGGAAAGCGAAGATCATCGTCGATCTTTCCGAAGTCTCCTATATCGACAGCTCCGGTGTTGCATCACTGGTTGAGGCCCTGCAGGCCGCCAAAAAGACCGGCGGCATGTTTGCACTGGCGGCCACCAGCGAACCCACCCGGCGTGTACTTGAACTGGCGCGCCTCGACAAGGTATTTACCATGTTTGATTCTGTCGAAGAGGGACTTGCCTGACAGTTAAAGATTACTGACTTCATTTATTGCATCCGGTATTATCAGCACGAAATTCAGGGGACAGGGAAAAATAACTGCGAACAATGGGAAACCTGATACAAAAACTTGGAAGTGAGTTCCTTTACATGCTTGAATACATCGGCAGAAGCGGCATGTTCTTCGGTTCTGCAGTTGCCGCTTCATTCAGACCCCCCTACTCCCTCTACCCCATTGTCCGCCAGATTTACTTCATCGGCACCCGCTCCACCACCGTAATCATGATCGTCGGCCTGTTTACCGGCATGGTTCTGGGCCTGCAGGGCTACCACAACCTGAAACAGTTCGGCTCCGAGGAACTGCTCGGCTCCGCCGTTGCCCTCAGCCTGATACAGGAACTGGGCCCGGTTCTGACTGCGCTGATGGTCATTGGACGTGCCGGCTCTGCCATTTGCGCGGAAATCGGCATCATGCGCCACTCGGAACAGATCGATGCGCTGGAATGCATGGCGATCGACCCGATTAAATACCTGGTCGCACCCAAGTTTGCAGCGGCCCTGATCTCACTCCCGGTACTTTCATTTATCTTCTGCGTGGTCGGCATCTTTGGCGGCTACCTGGCCGGTGTTGTCCTGCTGGATGTTTCTTCAGGCTCCTATTTCCAGGGCATGTATAAAAGCGTGGAATGGGCAGACATCCGCCTCTGCGGAATCAAGTCACTGGTCTTCGGCCTGCTGATCGTCTGGATAACCACCGTCAAGGGATACTATCTCCATCTCAGCCGGACCGGCGTATACGGTGCTGAAGGTGTCAGCCGCATCACTACCGACGCCGTCGTGCTTGCATCAGTCACCATCCTTGTATGGGACTACCTGATCGGATCACTGATTCTTTCGTAACAAAACAAACCGCTGCAAATTGACCGGAGAGTACGGGGTTAGCAACTATGAAAAAAACGAGTCTTGAAATGATTGTTGGTGCTTTCCTGCTGGCGGGCTTTGCCAGCTTTGCCTATCTTGCCGTGAAGATGGGTGACCTCGATCTGTTCAAGGAAGAAAGCTACGCTGTTACCGCACGCTTCACATCCATCAGCGGGCTCAAGGAAGGCGCAACCCTTGAACTCGCTGGCGTTAACGTCGGCAAGGTCACAAAAATCGAGCTGGATGCCGGCGAATACGAAGCCGTAGTCCACATGGACGTCAACAAGACCATAAAGCTGACCGACGACAGTATTGCCTCGATTCGCACCTCCGGCATCATCGGTGACAAGTTTATCAAGCTTACCCCGGGAGGATCGGAAATCTTCCTGGCAGATGGTGATGTCATCGAGGAAACCGAGGCCTCGATCAGCCTGGAAGAACTGGTCAGTAAATACATCTTTGAAGGTGAATAACCCGTGAAGGAAAATATTATGAAAAAAACCATTGCCTTGATACTCGCCCTGGCTGTTCCGATGAGTGCCACAAGCGGGATTGTTCTCACAGGCTTTTCAGAAAGCAGCAACATGGTCACGCTATACGGCCGTAATTTCGCGCAAAATGCCGCCGACAGCCTGCCCTACACGCTGCCTGACACGGACAACCCGGCCAACCCCTTTACCCTGGCTGCCGCGGATAACACGATTGACAGCTACCGCGTCGCCAGCGCAGACGACAATTTCCTGCTCATGGCTGAAGTCGTCGGCGCGACCAGCGAAGATTTGCCGTTCATGGACGAAGACGACGAAATGCTCGAAGTCTATGACCCGCTGGAGACCTTCAACCGGGGCATGTTCTGGTTCAATGACAAGCTTTACTTTTACCTGTTGAAACCGATCGCAAGGGGCTACCGCTGGATAGCGCCGGAACCTTTCAGGGTCGCGGTCGGCAATATCTTCTCCAACCTCGCAACCCCCGTACGCATAATCAATGCCGGCCTGCAGGGCAAGTTCGGTGATGCCGGCAATGAACTGGTCCGGTTCGGCACCAATACCACCCTCGGGATCGGTGGCATGTTCGATCCCGCGAAGGAACACTTCGGCATCGCGAAGCAGGATGAAGACACCGGGCAGACCCTGGGTCACTACGGTGTCGGTCCGGGCCCGTACCTGGTGCTGCCCTTCCTTGGGCCGTCCAGCTTCAGGGACGGCATCGGACGGGTTGCCGACAGCTATATGAATATTGTCTCGTATGCCTGGGAGAACAGTGACTATTATTACGCAATCGCCTATCGGGCAATCAACGCGCTTTCGCTCGACAAGGACACCTACGAAGGCATCAAGAAGGATGCACTCGACCCGTACCTGTTCGTACGTGATGCCTGGGCACAGTACCGCCAGAACCTGGTCGAGAACTAACGGGACAGCGGACTGTCTCACAACCATATTGTCGTAAAGAGGTATTTGAAATGTTAAAACGTTACTTGATGATCCTGACTGTCGGCCTGTCACTGGCCTTTGCGCCCGTGGTTTCGGCTGAAAGCTCGGCTGTCGATTCCGTGCGGACTACCGTTGAAGCCATTCTTGGTCTCCTCAAGAATGACAACCTGGACAAGGCCGCCAGGCGCAGCGCCATGGAGAAAGAAATCGGCAAACGCTTCGATTTCCGTGCCATGTCACAACGCACCCTCGCCACCAACTGGAAAAAGGCGACTGACGCAGAGAAGCAGGAATTCACAGACCTGTTCAAGCAATTGATCCAGAACAGTTATGTGGCAAAACTGGAAGCCTACACCAACGAGACCGTCTCCTATCCGGCAGACAAGGCCGAGGGCAAGAAGGCCCTGGTTGAAACCCTGATCAAGACCGCCAGTGCAGACATCCCGGTCAATTACAAGCTGTACAGGAAGGGGAACGACTGGCTGGTATACGATGTGATTATCGAGGGCGTCAGCCTGATCAGCAACTACCGCAGTTCCTACCAGACGATCGTCAAGAAGGAAGGCTTTGATGGCCTGATGTCGAAGATGAAGGAAAAAATAAAGGAACTCGAAACCACGAGCTGAGCCGACAGGCCGGTCGGAGTACTAGTCCGGCTAGACGTGCCGCTGGCCCTGCCGT
Organism: uncultured Gammaproteobacteria bacterium; assembly: GCA_963827755.1. Taxonomy (GTDB): domain Bacteria; phylum Pseudomonadota; class Gammaproteobacteria; order UBA9214; family UBA9214; genus UBA9214. Next base: position 43,365 of record CAWHCQ010000011.1, on the reverse strand, counting down.
ACCGCGGTTAGCCTTGCCAGGTACTCTTCTGCATTGACAGTTTCATCCCTGGGCTTGCGATTCAGCATGTCCTGGATTTCCTGGTTGTCACTGTTCTTTACCTCTTCCACGGTACCGGTCATCAGCACATGTCCGCCGCCGAGAACAGTAATCCTGTCGGCAATCTTGAAGGCACTCTCGAGTTCATGAGTCACCACGACGATGCTGACGTCCATGGCATTTTTCAGGCGCAGGATGAGTTCATCCAGCTCGGCTGAAACCACCGGGTCAAGACCGGCGGACGGCTCATCGAAGAACAGCAGGCTCGGGTCCATAATGATGGATCGCGCCAGTGCCGCACGCTTCAGCATGCCGCCGGACAGCTCGGAAGGCATCAGGTCCTCGAAGCCGGCAAGGTTAACCACTTCAAGCTTCATCCGCGACATAATGCGAATGGTGTTCTCGTCAAGGCTGGTGTGTTCACGCAAGGGCAATTCAACATTTTCCGCCACCGTCATGGAACCCAGCAAGGCACCGCCCTGGAATGCAACCCCCATCTTGCGACGCAGTTCATAGAGCTCACGGTTGCTGATCCTGGTAATGTCCTTGCCGAAAACATGGATACTTCCCGATGTTGGTTTATTGAGCCCGAGCAGGTTGCGCATCAAGGTGGTCTTGCCGGAACCGCTGCCGCCCATAATGACCATGATTTCGCCGGCGCGGACATCCATGTTGATCCCGTTCAGGATTACGCGGTCACCATAATGGGCAACCAGATTTTCGACCTTGATTCTGCTTTCTGTAACCATTGGACGGCTCACCGTAGAATGTTAGACATGAGATTTATTGCTCTTCTTTGTACCTGAACCACCCGCAATACACAAGACAGGCCATGCCGCTTCAAGTCGTATCCCGGCGCTCCGTTCGCTTGGCCTTTTCCCAGAATAAATCCAGTGTATCGAGACCGGTCTCCGCGACACTCTTGCCCGCCTCCTGGCAGAAGGCCTCAACCTGGTGAAACCGTCTTGTAAACTTGATGTTGGCCTGGCGCAGGGCACTTTCCGGGTCGACACCTGCATGGCGCACGAGGTTCACAGCAGCAAACAGCAAGTCACCGGATTCATCAGCCAGTCTCCCGCCCGCCGCCTGCTTGCCAATTTCCTCACTCAGTTCTTCCAGTTCCTCTTCCACCTTGTCGGCGACCCCGTGGATACTTGGCCAGTCAAAACCGACCCGTGATGCCCGTTTCTGCAGCTTGCACGCCCTGGTCAATGCCGGCAGGACCATCGGCACCCCGTCCAGGGCACTGGCATCGTTACCCCGTTCTTTTTCCTTGTGCAGCTCCCATGCGCGCGTTTGCGCTTCAGCATCTGCAATCACTTCATCGGCAAAGACATGCGGGTGGCGCCGGGTCATCTTGTTGCAGATCCCGCTTACCACGTCCTGGAAATCAAACCAGCCTGCCTCGCGTGCCATTTGTGCGTGGAACACCACCTGAAACAGGAGATCGCCCAACTCCTCCAGTAAACCCGCCCTGTCATCCTGTTCGATGGCATCCACCACTTCATAGGCCTCTTCGAGCGTATGAGGCGCAATACTTCTAAAATCCTGTTGCAGGTCCCAGGGACAACCCGACTCCGGATTTCGTAACCGGGCCATGATATCCAGCAGGCTCTCGATGGCCGCCGGGCAAGCATCACTTCCTGTCATCCAGGATCTCTCCTCGGTTGGTCTCTGTTTAAGGGTAACTTTGCATAATGAAGCAGATGAGTTCTGAAAACGCGTTAGTGAAACCAATCAGGGGATTTTGTGTATTTCAGCCCGGCAGATAGTGCAGCCACTCAATGGGGTGATAATGCCGGCTGTAGTGACAGCCGTATTCGCAAAGCCGATCCACCCCTGTCCCGCTGCCAGGGGGAACACTGCTGCCGTGAACTCAGCCAGCCCTTCCGCGCATCGCCTCGATGACCTCGTCTTCACATTGCAGGCGGTCAGCCAGGCATTCACCCAGGTTGGAAAGGTCGACCGCAAGGAATTCCACACTGTTATCCAGTGACATCGCTTCGTATTTATCATTGAAACGCAGAATCACATCAGTGGTTTCCACAATGGTCGGATACAGCTTGTCGGCAAGGGAAAGCACTTTATGACGACGTTCCCGCTTGTCCGCGAGGTAACGATAGAGCTGGAAGTGGGCGCTCGCGGTATAGTCAATCAATGCCTCGCAAAACCGGCGCAAGGCTTTTTCCATGGAAGGATCGGGATTAAACGGCTGCCTTGTTGCCAGCTCTGCGAGTAATGCCAGCGTTGCTGTGCGCGAGGAAACAAGGGCATCGAGTCTTTCATGTGAGTCACCGCGACGATCGACACCCTGATATTCTGATCCCATATCCTGCTCCTGCCTTGTTGATTTTATTGGATTTACCGCTGGCCTGCAGAAAATCCCGGCCAGCGCGGTTATCTGCAGGGCCATTGTAGCAAAGGTGCACCCGCTGTCGCTCTGCATTTATGCAGATTGACCGTCAAGCAGATGTAATTTCTCTGTATTTTCGATACGCTGGCCGAATAGCAGATGCCGCCGGGCAGGGGCTCGCCAGCACCCCCTGCACGCAATGGCATTCCCGCCCTCGTGGCATATCCCCATAAGGATAGAGTGAATTTATCTTGCTGTTTTATATGCACTAATACGACTTTTCCAGCTACAGATGGCTAGTATAATACTTGACTAAAACACTCAACAATTACTATTATGGTGGCATGAAGTCAGCGGGAATCAGTGTTTATTCCCGGCGCCGGGTTCCTGGATTACTGGATACGGATCAGGATAACCGGGCAAACCCAATGCAGTACCGTATTCACCGTGAGGTTGACCATGAAATTATCTACCAAGGGCCGCCACGCCGTTACAGCGATGATGGAACTGGCCTTGCAGCACAAGAACGGGCCCGTGACGCTGGCTGACATTTCTGCACAGCAGTCTATCTCGATCTCTTACCTCGAGCAGCTGTTTGCGCGACTGCGTCAGCATGGCATTGTCACAGGCATGCGTGGACCAGGCGGCGGTTATTGCCTTGCCCGTCCTGCAAACGAGATCACAATCGCCAGCATCCTGGCAACCGTCGACGACGTCAGTCGTCACGAAGAAATGCCCCATGCACAGTCTGAAGTAACCGGCGGTGTGCGAATGTGGCTGAATCTGAGTAACAGAATTTACGACTACCTGAACAGTATCACGCTGGAAGAAGCGGTATCGTCAGCTTCAGATGAGTCCGGCACGACGCTGTTCGGTTCCGGCTTCAGGAAAACTGCTGCCTGATCCAGTTTTTGGTATAGCTGTCTAAATCGGAGAATGCAAAATGGCTTATAGTGAAAAAGTACTCGACCATTACGAGAATCCTCGCAATGTCGGTTCTTTCAGCAAGGATGACAAGCACGTCGGCACCGGTATGGTTGGTGCACCCGCCTGTGGCGATGTCATGAGGCTGCAAATCAAGGTCGGCGATAATGGCGTAATCGAGGATGCCAGATTCAAAACCTACGGTTGCGGTTCCGCAATCGCTTCGAGTTCCTTGCTGACCGAGTGGGTCAAGGGGAAATCACTGGATGAAGCTCGCAAGATCAGGAATACAGATATTGCGGAAGAACTGGCGCTGCCACCGGTAAAGATACACTGCTCGGTGCTTGCTGAAGATGCTATCAAGGCAGCAATTGAAGACTATCAAGGCAAGACGGGACTGGACAGGGCCGCAGAAGCCTGATAATTCCTTTCAGCAATAAAGAAAGGGGCCGGTTGGCCCCTTTTTTATGCCGGAAAATTCTCCTGCACAGTCCCCTCAACACCGAACTCGAAATCCAGTGAGGTGTCCGGCTTCTGCAGAAAATTACCCTGAATATAGTGCACGCCGCATTGCCACAATAACTGCAGACAGGCAGCATTCTCAACAAACCCGGCTATAGTCATGGCACCTTTTTGTTCTGCATGGTCAATAATATTTTTCAGAAGGTCCTGTGCATGGAAATCATCATCTATATCCTTCATTACATCGACACCCAGTTTGACATAGCTCGCCTTGATATGCCCGAGCACCGGGGCAATGTCCTGCCTGATATTGCCATGCTCAATCAGAACGCCACAGCCCAGCATACCGACTTGCAATGCAAAATCGGCTGCGTGACGGATACCTTCACCGAGGCTTGCTGCACTGATTTCAAACACCAGTCTTTCACCGGCAGCGCCAAACCTGGTGAGACAATCTTTCAGAAACGGCGGAAACCCGGGATCACGCAGCGTGCCGGAGGAAACCTTCACAAAAAAATGACTGTTATGTCCGTGTTTCTGCAAGACCTGTATCGCATGTCCTACAACCCAGCGATCAATGGACTCCATTAATCCGTTGTCTTCTGCCAAAGGAATGAAATGCCCCGGCGGTATAACCCCGCCCTTGCCGGAATCCAGCCGCAGCAGAACTTCGTATTTCTCGGCAGCACTTCCTCGCAGGGAGGCAATAGGCTGATATACCAGCCTGAACCTGTCGGAACTTATCGCGTCCTGCAGCAGTTCCAGCATTTCCTTGTCTGTTCTGACAGCCCTCGTGGCAAGCGCCATGTCCATCGAGCGCACACTGACACGGTTACTACCGGCAAGCCGGGCCTCGGCGCAGGCATGCGTGGCAAGTGTAAACAACGACATTCCCTCATCTTGCATTCCTTTGGCAATTGCAATGCCGACACTGCATACAACCATCAAGGAGTGTTGTTCAATGTCAAAAATATGTGAAGACAGGGAATGGCTCAGAAACAAACCCAGTTTCCTGGCCTCATCCGGTGTTTTTCCGGAAATCAGACTGGCGAAGGTATAGTCACTGATATGCGCTGATCGGGTTGGCGTCAATACAAGTCTTTCCAGGTGCCTGGAAATCATCGCCAGAAACCTGTTTACCTGTTGCGGCGACAATTGCGGGTAGCGTTGCTGCAGATTTTCAAATTCAACAACTACAATTGCAGTGTAGCCATCCTCTGAAAGACCGCGCTCGATCAGCTGGAAAAAACCCTGTCGGTTCAACAGACCTGTAACAGGATCACTGGTCTGTAACTGCCTGAGACGATGCATCCGGAGTCTCGACGCGCTGACCAGGCGGTCTATCATCAGGATAAAGGCATCTTCACCGAGAAAATCGGGGGCTACCCATTCAGAAGGATAATCGGGCCTGTAATCCTTTACCTTCTTACGAGCGCCGCTGTAAATCACCGGCAGATCTTCATAATCGGCAAGCTGGTGAATGACACGGCCGAGCTCGTCACCACGGCAACCGGATAGTGACTGCTCGATAACCAGTAAATCAGGCGAAAAATTGATGACCGACAGTAATGCATGTGACTCATTACTCAGGCACTTGACTGTGATACCGGCCTTTTCCAGGCGGGGTGCAACCCTCGAGGTCAGACTGTCGCTGTCGCCGATCAGCATGACGGTATAGTCATGGCGACGGGCAAGCATCGCAAGCTCGATATGCTGTATCAGCAGTTGCGAGGTAATCGGTTTCGTCAGAAAGGCATCACTGCCCGCCTGGATCGCTCGCATCCTGATTTCCTGGTCTGCACGCCTGGAAAGAAAAACAAGCCTGTTGACGGAGACAGAATCCTTCATCAGGGGTGCAATAAAATCGAACACTCGGGACTGATCTTCAAAAGATGCAAGGTCAACGACCAGCGCAATCGGCTCATGCTTGTCAAACATGCCAGGGAGGTCTTCCGGCATCCGGGTATGGACAACCTCATGTCCCGCACGCAGCAGCCAGCGCATATATTCATCAAGCGCCAGTTCCTCACCCAACAAGGCAATGACCTGCTTACTCTTCGGCATCAATTCAGCACTCCCCCGGCTTGCCGGTGCGTCATTATCTGGCTCCTCCAGGTCAGCGATCAAGGCCCTTATATCCTGCAGACTTTCTGTTAATGCGCTGAAATGACTATAGTCCCTGGTCTCGATACTCGAAGCCAACCCGGACAATAACGACCTGATATTCCGGATCTGCTGCCTGATCTGTGAGCCATGCCGGGCTACGGTGGCCTTATCCAGATTGTCCACACACGTTATCATACTATCATAGACATGGCTGTCCCAGCGTACAAAACAAAGCTGTTCGCCCAGTGACAGGGCACATTCAACAAGCTCCAGAATACGCTCATCCGGGCCATATTCAGGAATCTCACCTGGTATCTTTTTTTCAGTGATATTGTTCATTACACTTTCATTTCCGTTTTGGCTATTACCCGGTCCAGACCTGAAATACCTGGCAACGAGTATAATTCCTGTATATAAATATTTTTGTAAACTTTTCACATAGCGGCAGCAACGGTGCCGGTGCGCTCAACTTGCCAATAACCTGAAGCCGGAGAGATAAAGACATGCAGGCACCCGTCACCCGGCTCTACCCGGATCCTCGCAATGAACAGCCACTGGAAGGCCTTTACCTGGATCACTGCTTGCATACCAGGGGGGGTCCCGGCCGACCTTTTATCTTCAGCAATTTCATCACTACTCTTGATGGACGTATTGCCATTGCCGCCGCCGGCCGCAGCACCCATATCGTACCGGGCGCAACTACCAACCCGCGTGACTGGCGCCTCTACCAGGAACTTGCCGGGCAGGCCGACCTGCTGGTCACCAGTGGACGATATTTCAGACAAACAGTTGCAGGTGAGGCACAGGACCGCTTGCCTGTAAGTAATGAAGCCGAATATGCAGACATTCGCGACTGGCGTATTGAGCGGGGACTGGCGCCGCAACCGGACATTGCCATCCTCAGTGGCAGCCTGGATATACCGCTGGAGGCTCTGGAACCTTACAGCCATCGCAGGCTGATAATCTTCACGGGCGAACTGGCCGACCAGCAGCGAATTGCCGCATTCAGGGACAACAACATCGAGGTTATCTGTGCAGGTCCCGGCAAACAGGTAGATGGCAGAGCGATGGTCTCTGCGCTGGCAGAAGAGAAATACCAAAGCATCTATTCCATCTCGGGTCCTGCAGTATTTCACACCTTGCTTGTCACCGGCGCAATAGATCGCCTCTACCTGACAATTGCACAGCAGTTACTGGGTGGAGATTCCTATGACACACTGACACGCGGCCCATTGCTTGATCCTGTCCGCGGCATGCAACTGGTGCAGTTGTTTCATGACCCGCACAGCCCTCCAGGGGCCGGACAGATGTTCTGCGTGTTTGAACCCGGCCATCTCTAATCAAGGTCTTCCCGGGCAATACAGGCATTGACCGCCCTGCGTATCCTTTCTACCGGCACCGCCTTGCCACGATTAATACCCTCACAGCGCTGCGTCTCGTTTTGCCAGGCCTTTGAGTTGCCCGTCAACTCCGGCCAGAAAGGGTAAGTCCGGCACTGCAGGGGTCGTACGGAATACACCGTGCACTGTCTGTTTGCGTCGAGAAATACACACCGGCCATCGGCTTCGGAAGCGGCCACCAGGTCGCCATTATCGAGCTGCTCAAGGTAGCGGCGCCTGAACCAGCCGCTGGACAACTTCAGGTACTTGCGTATTCTTTCGGCTTCCCTGCCATTCAGGTAAACGTAGTAATCATTTCCGGTGACACAGCAGTCACCGCATGCACTGCACGAGAAACACAGGGGCCGGCGTTCATATAATGGCTTCATTGCTGATTGTCCGCTTGCTGTTGCAATTAACAGGGCAGCATATTGCATGTGTCCGCTGTATGACTGAAACTTGGCTGAATACAGACCAGACTCAGGAGTAGACCATTGTCCCACAGTACCCGATTGATTTACGAGGGCCGGGTTATAACGCTCGGAATAGAATCACTCACCTTGCCGAATGGTGTGGCAGTGGAGCTGGAGGTAGTGCGTCACCCGGGTGGCGCGGCAGTCGTCGCCCTGGACGAAAACGACCGCGTATGCATGCTGCGTCAATACCGGCACGCCGCCGGTGGCTGGTTATGGGAATTACCTGCCGGCAAGCTGGAAGCGGAAGAAACGCCGGCTGACTCGGCATTACGTGAACTTGCCGAGGAAGCCGGACTCCATGCCGGCAGCTGGACAGAACTGGGGAGGATACTGGTCACGCCCGGTTTCTGCGACGAGACAATCGACCTGTTTCTGGCCCGGAAACTGGCTGTAACCGGCACGCAACAGCAGCCGGACGAACTCATCGAGATCCACTGGATGCCGTTCAGCAAGGCGCTCGAGCAGGTCTGTAACGGCACGATCAACGACGCAAAAACCATGCTGGGACTGATGCTGGCAGACCGGTATATCAACACAAAAAACCGGTGACGAAACATTAAATTCAGCGGGGAAAGATCTGCAGGAGCAGGTACGTTTAATATGCTATTGTTTGCATATTGCAACACATGTCGAAGAATCCAGGCCGACTATCAGATGAAATTTTGCAGCAACTGCGGAGCGCGGGTGACAGAACTGATTCCGGAAGGTGACGACCGTCCCCGTCACGTGTGTGCAGCCTGCGAGACCGTACATTACCAGAACCCGAAGATCGTCGCCGGCTGCATCCCGGTCTGGAATGACCGGCTGTTACTTTGCCGGCGTGCAATCGAGCCCCGTCATGGATTATGGACCCTGCCCGCGGGCTTCATGGAAAATGGCGAGTCAACGGAAACTGCTGCAGCCCGTGAAACCATGGAAGAGGCCTGCGCAACGGTTGAGAATATGAAACTCTACGGCGTCTTCAGTATCCCGCACATCAACCAGGTCTACATGATGTTCCGCGCAGACATGAGTAGCGGGGAGTACCGGCCTGGCCCGGAAAGTATCGATGTCGATTTATTCGAGGAGCATCAGATTCTCTGGGACGAACTCGCTTTCCCCGTGGTGAGATTAACACTCGAGCACTATTTCACGGACCTGAAATCGGGCCATTTCCCGATCCATGTAGAAAACATTCACCGCCACCCTGCCAGGCAGGGATAACACAGGCACAAACCAGGGAAACATCATGAATATAAAATCCATTATCCTGCTGCTTTGTCTGGGCCTGACCGGCTTCACTGCCATTGCCGTGGAAATTGAAGGAGTCAACATCCCGGACACGCTGTCACTGCCGAATAGCGGGCCCACCCTGGTACTGAACGGTGCCGGCATCAGGGAAAAGTTTTTCATGGATATCTACATAGGCGCGCTCTACCTGGAGTCAAGGCAATCCGCGGCAAAGACCATCCTGAATGACACAGGCGCCGTCAGTATCCTGATGCATTTTCTGCATAGCGAGGTCAGCAAGGACAAGATTACTTCCGGCTGGACCGAGGGCCTTGAAAAGAATACCCCGCCTGCAACGATGCAGGCCCTTGAACCAAGACTGGTAATATTCAATAAACTGTTTCGGACGGTGCGTAAAGGTGATGTTATTCGTATTGACTATCTGCCTGACAGTGGCACCCAGGTAAGAATAAACGGCGAATGGCGCGGCACGGTAGAAGGCAATGACTTCTTTCGCGCGATCCTGTCCATATGGCTTGGAGATAAACCGGTTACAAAGTCACTGCGAAACGGCATGCTTGGTAATTAATACAGAACGAAGCTCGATATCATGCATGGGGTTTTCCTCGATCTCGAAACAGTTGACCGCAATGACCTCGATCTCCAGTTGCTTGAATCAACCCTGCCCGGCTGGTCACTGCTGAGGAAAACCGGCGATGCCAGCCGGGCAATACGTAATGCGAATGTTGTCGTCACCAACAAGATCCGCCTGGATCGTGACACACTGCTGGCAGCCGAACGCCTGAAACTGGTGTGTATTGCGGCAACGGGTACCAATAATATTGACCTGGATACCGCCCGCGAAAGGAATATAACGGTTTGCAACATACGCGCCTATGCAACAGCCTCCGTTGTTGAACACGTATTCACACTCATTCTCAACCTGGTACGCAACTTCGAGAAATACCGTATTGCAGTCAATCATGGGGCATGGCAAGCCGCAGACGAATTTTGCCTGCTCGATTACCCGATACGTGAACTGGGCGGTCAAACACTGGGCATCATCGGCTACGGCGAACTTGGCAAGGCCGTCGCGGCCACGGCCAAAGTATTCGGAATGCAAATTCTCGTCGCACAACGCCCCGGCACGCCACCTGACCCGGGACGTGTACCGCTTGAAAGACTGCTGGCTGAAGCCGCAATCGTCAGCGTGCACTGCCCGCTGACAGAGACGACCCGTAACCTGATTGATCGGCGGGAACTGGCACTGATGCGCGAGGATGCCATCCTCATAAATACGGCGCGCGGCGGGATAATCAACGAAGTGGCGCTGGCAGAGGCACTGCGCAGCGGCCGCATTGCCGGTGCAGGCATTGATGTGCTCAGCGAGGAACCGCCAGTCAACGGTAATCCGTTACTTGACCCGTCATTACCCAACCTGATCGTGACCCCGCATATTGCCTGGGCGGGAATCAATGCACGCCAGAACCTGGTCAATGAAATTGCGCGAAACATCCAGGCCTTCATGGCCGGCACACCCAGGAATGTAGTACAGGCATAACCCGGGCCGGGTTCCGGCTAGAGCAGATGCAATCATCGCGAATCGATATCAGTGCCAACCTTGACGCAATCAGGCAGCGCATGCGCCAGGCAGCGACAGCGTCGGGAAGAAATCCGGACGACATACGGCTGATAGCCGTCACCAAATACATGCCTGAGGATTATGTCCGCCAGGCGCTACTCGCCGGTCAGCACCGCTTTGGCGAGAACACCATACAGGATGCACAATCAAAACAGGCGGTGATTGACGATCCCGCGACCGAGTGGCACTTTATCGGTCACCTGCAAAGCAACAAGGCAAAATATGTTCCGCGAAATTTCGACTGGTTGCACACCCTGGACAGCCTTAAACTTGCAAAGAAACTTTCGCATGCCGCTCAAACGGCTGCGACTTCACTGCGGGTGCTGCTGCAGGTCAATATTGCCGGCGATCCCGATAAATCCGGCCTGCCGCCTGCCGGTTTGTTCCGCTTCATTGATGATTTACTGAGTGCCGGGCCCGACGGCCTGGAAATACGCGGACTGATGACGATCGGCCTGCGCGATGCAACAAAAACACAACGTCGCAGGGATTTCTCCGCCCTGTATGAACTCGGTCAGCAGTGTGCCAGGCGCTACGGTGCGGGGCTGTTCAGCGAATATTCAATGGGTATGAGTGGTGATTTCGAGGACGCGATTGCAGAGGGTGCCACCATGATACGCGTCGGCAGTGCGATTTTCGGCCCTCGCCCGCCAGCCGGTGCCTGGACCGGGACAACATAGATAACTGTTATTAAAAAATAATTCCGGCAAAGTCCCGGCATAAATGCCTGTCAATCAGGCATGTATTCATGGCAACAGAATCGAGTACAATGCAGGGCCGGATTACCTACCGGTTTTTATCACAGTTGCAGGGGCTGACAAATGATTACGCTTGAGGAAACTTCTACCATGTGGATGGTCGGCATACTCGGCTTTCTGCTCGGCACGATACTCGGCAGTGTTACGGCCTACCTTGTATACGCTCGCAACGGCAAGACCCGGCAGTTACGCTCGGAACTGAATGAACTGAAGGAACGTTTCGCCGATTACCGTGACCAGGTCACCCGGCACTTCATGCAGACATCCAGTCTCGTACAGGAAATGACAGAGCGCTATCGTGCCGTCTATGAACACCTTGCCTCGGGCGCCCAGCACCTGTGCAATGTCGATACCGGGGCGGATCACCTCGAGCAGGGTAAAACCGGCAAGATTGATGCAGCGCATGCAGCCGGCGTTATATCAGCAGAAGCCGGCCTCGATTATGATGACCTGGCAGAACTCTCCAGCATAAGAAAGGATATTGACCAGTTGATGGGTGAATCGCCACCTGTACCTGACCACGACAGCCAGGCAGAAACAGAAAAACCGGCACCACTGCAGCATTAATCATACCGGCGTTACTCACCATATACGGTTATGGTGATTTCCCGGTGATGCCCCGGCCGCCGGTGCTCCCATAAATACACACCCTGCCAGGTTCCCAGACTGCAGCGACCATCTGTGACCGGCAGCGTCAGATCCGAATGTGTCAGGATGTTCCTTACATGTGCCGGCATATCATCCGGACCCTCTGCGGTGTGACTGAATAACGAATCACCGTCAGGCACCAGCCGCGACATAAACCGCTCCAGGTCTTCACGTACGTCCGGGTCTGCATTCTCGCAAAGAATAAGCGAAGCACTGGTATGTTTCAGGAACAGGTGACAGAGCCCGACGCGAATACCTGATTGCTGTACATGACGCTGTATCGCGGCCGTGATGGAATAAGCTGCCACGCCCGGTCGTTTTTATTTCCAATGACTGCCGGTAAATCATCTACTCCCGGACCGGTCACCGTAGACAGCCATTATCGACACCAGGTTTTCCAGCACCCGCTGGCGTTCCTCCATACTCAAGCCCGCCACCTCCGGAAAATCCTCTCCTCCCTTTAAAGCAGCAATAAAACTGTTAACCCTGTCACATCCCTGGTCACAAAGGCCCTCTACGCATCGATCGATTTTATCGTCTGTTTTTATCATCAGGTCAATTGCTTATGGCCATATTTTTTTCTGTCGAAACCGGAAATTACGCAATTCTGTACATGGTTCACAGAATCTCCGGCCGGAATGCGCAAGGATAGTAATCACTGGCTCGCATGAATGCGGCCACTTTATTCACGAATATCCCGGAGAGCGGCGGCATGAAAAATCGATTACTGCCAAAACTGGCTACAGTATACCTGCTACTGGTGCTCCAGGGTTGCGCGCTGACTCCCCGCAGCCCGTCGATATCGGAACTTGTTGCAACCGAGGCGATCCCGTCGGCTGAAGCCCGTGCTGGACCACTATATCGCCTGGGTCCCGAGAGACGCAGCACAAACGGCAACTGTCGCCAGGGCGATGGCTCACACTGCCCTGGGAAGCGCCCGCAAACAGGCCGGTGATCGGCTCTGTGACGGAATCTGGGTAGGGAACAACACAATTACGAATGTGATCGGACCGATACAGACCTGGGCCTCGACAGAGAACGGCGGTTATGCCGCCTGGTATTACCGCATCAGCCACCTGCCCGGACTGCAGGGTTGTACAGACAGCCAGCGACGCCCAGGTCTACCGGGAAATGGAGGCAAAACTGCCGGAATGGATCCATGTCCAGTCAGCCGGGCTGTCTGCCGGAAGACCGCACCCGGTGGAAACCGCCCTGCTTGACTGAAAACAATTACTTGACCGCGGAAGCGCCTTGCTCAAGACCTGTATCGGCATCCAGCACCAGGCTTTTCAGGGTGCGTTCACCCAGTGCAGTTCCAGACGATTCCACCACCCCGGCCATCAGCCTGTCGATCGCTTGCACCGGGGTCAGTTGCCGCAGACTAAGGAAGCGGCTTTCACCTGCAGCACGAATATCCCTCAACAGGTCAACAAGGCGAATCGTGTCAATATCATGCAACGGCAGATAGACGGGTGGTTCCTCATTGTCAATTTCGAAAAGGTAGCCGGCATCCACCAGTGCCTTGATCATGAGATGCACCGGCTCACCGGGTATGTTCAGGTAGCCAACCATCTGGTCGAGATTCCATGGTGGCCTGTTATGGTGGTGGTTGTACGCAACCAGGTACATGATCTGGAAGGCAAGCTGCTCACGCAAACGGCTGCTGAGTACAAAACGCACCCGGTGCATGGTCATGTATTTTGGATATTGCACAAAGAAGGCTATCTGCGAGCCAACCAGCAGGATCAACCAGCTGATATACATCCAGATCAACAGCAGGATCATGATCGCAAAACTCGAATAGATCGCGGCATACTTGGACGAGGTCACAATGAAGGCCGCAAAGCCCCAACCGGCGATCTTCCATATCACACCGGCAATCACGCCACCCACAAGCGCGGCTTTAAACTGTACCCGCGTGTTGGGTATGAATATGTAAATCATGGTGAATGCCAGGCAGACCAGCACGTAGGGAACCAGCGTGCTGGAAAACACGACCAGGGAACCGAGTGGCTCGAGTGCAACCAGCTTCTGCGTCAAATCCATGTTCAACACATATGCAGAAATACCGATCGCAATAAAAATCAGCGCCGGACCAATCAGTATGACGCTCAGGTAGTTACTGATCCTCTGCGACAGGGGACGCAGGTGCTCGATCTGCCAGACAAAATTGAAGGCCGCCTCGATCTTCTGCACCAGCGCAATGACTGTATAAATCAGCAGGGCAAAACCAATCGAACCAAGCACACCCACTTTTACATTCTCGACAAAGTAGATGACATTCGCGGTTATCTCTGCACCTTTCGGCCCCAGTGGCTCAAGAAAATTAAACAACAGTGGCTCGATCCTGTTATGAACCCCGAAACCCTTCAGCACCGAGAAACTCACTGCCAGCAGGGGAACGATGGACAGCAAGGTGGTGTAGACCAGGCTCATCGCACGCAGGTTCAACTGGCCGCCCAGCAACTCACGCACCAGCATATGCATTACACGCAGCACAAAGACGAAGATCCTTTGCGGGCCGGCAAGGTCGCCCAGGTCTGCATCCCACACGTAGGATTTCAGCTGTGTCTGCAGCTCGAAAATTCTGCTATTCATCAAACATTCCCTTCCTTTGCTGCGCCTGATTCCACTGCCCGGGCAGTCGGGAACACAAGCCCTGCACCGCCCTGCCTGCCTGCAGTCTAAAACATGCCACTCGATAGCACCATCACCCCGAAAAGCCGCAGCGGCACTTACCCCGCCAGCGCTCTGTCAGGGACAGGAATAATTCTCCCCGCAGAGGCCTGCAGGGACTAAAGACCGCAGCGGACAGGCCGCTATAAAGAGATGGAACACAACCAGAAAACGGAGCCCCGATGAACAGCAATACCCGGGAACAGCAACGACTCCTGATCGTCGATGACTCGAAGGTAGTCCGGATCACCGCCCGCAAGATCCTGTGTGATCATTTCGAGACGGTTGAAGCAGTCGACGGTGAAAATGCCTGGAATATCCTTGCCGGCAAGGAAATCTTTTCCCTGGTAATCTCCGATCTCAGCATGCCGGGGCTGGACGGCTTCGGGCTGCTGGAACGTATCAGGAATTCCCATCTTCCCCATATTCGAGACTTGCCGGTAATCATCATTACAGGCGCCGATGATTCGCAAGAAACCAAGAAACGCGCCACCCTGGCGGGTGCAACCGATTTTATCGGCAAACCTTTTGATTCCGTACATCTGCTGGCACGCACCCAGGCACACGCCAGCGCCCATAGCACCGCGCGCACGCTCAGGGAACAAAGCCTTGCCCAGGAAGACAAATCTGCCGTCGACCCGCTGACCCGGCTCGCAAATGAAATGGCGTTCATGGAACTCGGCTACCAGCAACTGGCATATGCCGTCCGGCACAACACCCGGCTATCCGTGTTTCATATCGAAATCGACCACTATGGCGACCTCTACAAGGCACTGGGTGAGCGTGTGTCCAAAAGCATAATTCAAACAGTCTCCACGGTACTCACCACGAGCATTCGCCATGAAGACACAGCCGCACGTATCAGTACTGCCCGTTTCGCCCTGCTCCTCCCGGGACTGAACAACAACGGCATACAGAACCTGGCCAACCGCATCAGGAAGTGCATCAGCGAACGTGTCCTGAAACATGGTAATGAGCGAATTCATTTTACAATCAGCATCGGTGTCGCGGCCACGGAGATTCGCCGTAACACCCGCTTTGATGACCTGATTTCCCTTGCAAAGAGCCGGCTGGCAAATGCGATTGCCAGCGGTGGCGACACGGTTGTCTATGAAGATAATGACCAGCCGCCGCCATGCCGGCAGCCCGCAAAGAAAACGGCCGCTGCAATAGTGGCTGAATGCAGAGTTACAACGGACACACAAACCGGTACCAGCCCCATGCAGGCCGGGAAAATCGATACGGCCCTGCCGGCAATGGCATGCCGCAGCGCAGTTACATCAGTCCCACCACCCGGCGAGGGCGTGGCAGCAAGCAGCATTGTTGGAAGCCATGCATCTTCGACGTCAGCCAGGGACACTTCAATCCCCACCCGCTGTCCCGGATCTATCCCGGGCAGAAGAGATTGCGGGATTCGAGATTGAAATTTTACCTCCCGAGGCATATACAGCCGATGAAATAATTGAAATCACGGCTGACAGCAATCCCGACACGCCGCCCTGCCGCGATACGGCAAGTGTCAATGTCAAGCCAGCCACTGGCTCGGCGAATCCTGCCACCGTGCATGCCTCGGGAAAAAATACCGGCAAGGCCTGCAGACAGAATCCATCCGGACAAACCATTGCTGTCAGGACAGCACGCATTGGCCTGCTGGAACAACTGCTGACAGGCATGCTCTCCCTGTTCAAAAGGGCCCGGGAATTGTAACAAGGCCATTACCCGGCACCCTGCTAACGAACATCAACGACCGGTTTGCCGGTCGTTTGTTTTTTCCGGCAGTTACTTATGGATATAATGCAGCGCCTGTGCTTTTAAATGACCAGGGAGTCTGCCAATGCCTTCGTTCGATATTGTTTCTGAAGTGGACCTGCACGAGGTGACCAATGCTGTCGACCAGGCCAACCGCGAAATCGGCAACCGTTTTGACTTCAAGGGCTCCGATTCCCGCATAGAGCAAAAAGAAGCAATGCTGACTCTGCACACCGCCACCGAGTTTCAGATCAGGCAGATCCTCGACATCCTGCATCTGAAAATTACAAAACGCGGCATTGATATAGCCGCACTCTCGGAGGGGGAAATCCAGTCCAACGGCAAGAAAGCCAGCATGGAGATCACCATCCGGCAAGGTATAGACCAGGACACAGCCAGGAAACTTGTCAAACAAATCAAGGAATTAAAAATAAAAGTGCAAAGCAGCATTCAGGGTAACAAGGTCCGCGTCAGCGGAAAAAAACGTGATGAGCTGCAAAACGTCATTCAGCATATCAAGGACTCCAATCCTGATCTGCCGCTGCAATACATTAATTTCAGGGATTAGAACCCGTCCATCCAGGCGCCACTGCCCACACTGCACGACCGGCATGGAGCACTGAAAATCCATCTACAGACTTGATGCAAATTAGCTTAGAATACCGGGCCATGCTGTAAATCAACAGGACTCCTGACCCGAAATCATGCCGCAATCAACCCAGCCCGACAGCAACAGTCACGGTAAAAGCAGTTACAGCTACGAGGAATTGCTGGAATGCGGCCATGCCCGCATGTTTGGCCCGGGCAATGCCCAGCTGCCGCTGCCACCCATGCTGATGATTGATAAAATCGTCAGCATCAGGAACACCGGCGGGAAATACAACAAGGGAGAGATCATTGCAGAACTCGAGGTAAAACCCGAGTTGTGGTTTTTCGATTGCCATTTTGACGGCGACCCGGTCATGCCCGGCTGCCTGGGACTGGATGCCATGTGGCAGCTGGTTGGTTTTTACCTTGGCTGGGCCGGCAGCCCCGGCCGTGGCCGCGCTCTGGGTGCCGGCGAGGTCAAGTTCACCGGCCAGGTTACGCCGAAAAACAAGTTAATTACCTACCGCATCGACATGAAACGCGTCATCCAGCGCAAACTGAACATGGGAATTGCCGATGGTGTGATGGAAGTCGATGGCCGTGTAATATACGCCGCCACCAGCCTGCGTGTAGGTCTGTTTACCTCTACAGAAAATTTCTAGGAAATTTATCATGCGTCGAGTTGTCGTTACCGGACTAGGTATTGTTTCCAGTATCGGGAACAATAAAAAAGAAGTCACCGATTCCCTGCGCGAGGGAAAATCAGGTATTGAATTTGTGCCCGAGTATGAAGAACTGGGTTTCCGCAGTCATGTTGCCGGAACCGTCGATATAAACACCGAAGAGCTGATTGACCGCAAACTGCGCCGCTTCATGGGCAACAGTGCCGCCTACAACTATCTCGCCATGCGGGAGGCCGTCGAGGATTCCGGCCTGGAAGACGACATGATATCCAATGTGCGCACCGGCCTGATTGCAGGCTCCGGTGGCGCATCGACCGAGAACGTCACCCTGGCCGTTGACACCCTGCGTGCAAAAGGCCTGCGCCGGGTCGGGCCCTACATGGTCCCGCGCACCATGTCGAGCACCAACTCGGCCTGCCTTGCCACACCGTTCAGGATTCTCGGGGTGAATTACTCCATCAGTTCGGCCTGCTCGACCAGCGCACATTGCATCGGCAATGGCTGTGAACTGATCCAGTTTGGCAAACAGGATATCGTCTTTGCAGGAGGCGGCGAAGAACTGCACTGGACCCTGTCACTGATGTTCGACGCCATGGGTGCCCTGTCCTCTAAATACAATGACAAACCGGAAACTGCATCACGCCCTTATGACGCCACGCGCGACGGCTTCGTGATTGCCGGTGGCGGCGGCATGGTGGTACTGGAAGAACTGGAACACGCCAAAGCGCGTGGCGCAAAAATCTACGCCGAACTTGTTGGCTACGGTGCGACGTCTGATGGTTACGACATGGTACAACCCTCCGGCGAAGGTGCCGTACGCTGCATGCAACAGGCCATGGCCAGCGTCGACGAGCCGATTGATTACATCAATGCACACGGCACCAGTACCCCGGTCGGTGACATGCGTGAACTGGAGGCCGTGCGCACGGTCTTTGGCGACAGGATTCCGAAGATCAACTCGACAAAATCACTGTCGGGGCATTCACTCGGCGCTGCAGGCGTGCATGAGGCCATCTTCTCGTTGCTGATGATGCAGGAGGACTTCCTCAGTAAATCGGCCAACATCACCGAACTCGATCCCGCTGGCGCGGATTTCCCGATCATACGGGAACGCATCGACAACGCCGGCGTAAATACAATGATGTCGAACAGCTTTGGATTTGGCGGAACCAACGCAACCCTGATTTTCAGGCGCTGGCAGGACGATTAGACCGGAACAGGTCCAGCCCCGGCTTTTATCAATCACTGCAGGAACGGTCCCGGCCCGCGCGCCGGCTGTCCTGTTCGTTCTTCAGCCACCCCAGCAGCTGGCGGCATTCGGCGCGTACCCTGTATAACCCCTGGTGCCCTGAGAATTCAGCGTCAATGTGGTGCACCTGGTATCTTCAGCCTGGACACCCGTCGCAGTGGCGACAAGTGCATAGGTGGCACCATCAGCGGCGACAGTGACGGCAATGGTGTAATGTGACTCATCGGACGTGGTGGCAACTCTTCCCGTACACCCGCTGTATGTCGCCAGATCCGAACGACACGACTCCATCACCATGGTTGCCCGGCTCAGGGCCGCGGTGCCATCGGTACGGCGTGATTTCTGTGCATGGGCGGTATAGGAAGGCAATGCAAAAGCGACAAGAATGGCAAGAATCACCAAAGTGATCATCAGTTCTACCAGCGTAAATCCGCGCTCAGAATTCATGAGATTTCGCCCCGCCTGTCACTGGTCTTCCCAGGAAGTGCGTTTCGTCGGCATATAAAGCGGAATCTCCGCCACTTTCTCCGTACCTACCACGATCACCGGGTTACTATCCTTGACAAAGATCAGGGTCGGCTCCGGCTGGATACCACCACGCACCAGGTTAAGGCTGCGGTCAGCCTTCGTCAGGTTGCCCAGGGTACCCGCACCATCGAGGTTATGCCGCGATCTTGCATCAAGGGTGCTCACGGCATACAACCGCCCCAGGCCCTGGCTGGGCGCGCAGGAGTCGGCACTCCCCTGGTTCGGTTTGAACGTGGTGAACAGGGTCAGCCCGTCGACCGTCTTGGAACGCGCCATGACCTTTTCACCGGCTTCCAGATTGATGTACCAACCCTTTGACCCTGTCAGGTCTGGATTGAGATCATCGGTAACATTCAGCAAGTCGCTCTCGGTCAGCACCGTATAGCTCGCTGGCGGCGCATGGACATCACCGATAAACAGCATATGGTAACGGTCCTGGGTGGACGAATCGAGCGGGTGCGCCCGGTACCCTGATCCGATCCCGATAGAGTAGACCAGCTGTCCGTTGCTGCGTTTCAGCAACGATACATCGGGCCGCTCGTAGAAACGACGGCGCTCATCCGCACCGGGTCCGGCCAGCTTGGCGACGACACCCCCCGTTATCACCGAATCATCAGCGCTGTTGTTGATATCAAAGCGCCAGACCTGGCCACCGATATCGGTCGCGAATACGATGTCGGTCAGGGTATCGGCGTCGATATCCGCCGACAGTACTGCTGCCGGCATGCTGTATTGCATGTCTGCCAGCGCCAGGTTGGCACCCGATGTGATGCCGCCTGCCCACCACAGGCGCGCGCCGGTTGTCGCGTCGACCATGAAAAGCGCCCGCCCCTCGCTATCCACACCGGCACTCGCCGAGTCCTGGTTGACGTCATAGCCACCGCCGAAGAGCAATACCGTCCTGGAGGCACCGCCACTCTTGATCCGCGCAAGCTGCGGGCGTGACCATGTCTGCGCCAGCTCGGCGAAATTGCCCTGGCCACCCTTGATCACCCATTTCAATACCGGGCTGCTGCGGTTAGTCACGTCCAGGGCAAAGAAGTCTTTCCCGCCTCGCCGCATACCGGCATAGAGATAGGCATGCTCGCCGCTTTCTGTCGCACCGGCGGGAGTCTGCAGGACACCGTTATTATTGACATCGTTTGCCCAGACGGTGAGAGGACCATCCAGCCCGTACGGGTGACTGGTTGCCCCGGAGTTTTTGTAGAGCAGATCCAGGTTCGGCAGCAGTTCCTGCGGAATGAAGGAGAACACCTCGGTGCCGTCTCGCGTATCGATGGCATGAAGAAAGCCCTCATTGGTTGCCGCAAACAGCGTGATATCGGGGTTGGCATCTGTGCCGCCGTAGTTGATCACAACGGGATTGCTGTGCAGGGGATCGCCCATCTGGCGGCGTGCATCGGTCGTCGAGCCGTCCTCATCCACATCATCTATATCAATACCCCGGCTCCAGCGCAGCAGCTCGGTGCGATAGGCATCGCTTTCCGAGCCGATCCCCAGCAGTGTCTTGGTGAGCCCGGCATTGGATTCGTCGAACAGATTTTCACTGGCTGCGAGCGACACATTAGCCGGTGTGCCTGCGCCGGTATAGGTATACACGTTACGGCCGACCGTCAGCCGGCTCGCGGCACCGCCCAGGGCTACGTCCTGGCCATCCGGTGCATCGATCGCCTGCGTCCAGAAGCTGGTTCCCTTATTGCCAAAAAATCCGGTAGCAGCATCAACTGCAGGGTTGCCGTTTGCGTCGGTTAATACCGGTGGAGTACCCGTCAGCTGGTAACGTTTCACATTACCCGACCATTGCGGGTTCTTGCCCGGACGAAACAGCGCAAAATACAGTTCATCGCGGTGTGTCAGGCGATTGAAGGCGTTCACCGGCACAGCAGGTGCAACGAAGGTGGTGTTGACTGTCAGGATCTCGGTAATAATCTTGGTAAATGCGGTGGTCAATTCGCCTGTATTGTCCGCCGTATAATACGAACCGCCCCCCTTCCTGGCGGCATCCTTCAGCAGTGTCTGGTCGGTATGAAAGCCGATCATGTAGGAGGTTACCGTCTGGTCATCATCGATAGCCCCGTTCTGGTCGTAGTCCTGGAGATAGTGCGCGACTTCATCGAGACAGTCATCGCCGCTGAAGGCGCAGTTTCCGGCAATATTATTGAAGTCCGGCAGTGCCTGTATGAGAGTGTCGGCATTGCTGTCATAGGTCGGTTCGCCATCGGTCAGCATCACGATCGAATTCTGCTGGCACTGGTACTCGATCGGTGTTTTGTAACGGGTTGTATCGGAGGAATCCAGCACACCGGCATGATTGGTACCCGGGTCGGTATCATCGCCGAACTCGACGCCTTCACCCCGATAATAGCGGGCCGCCTCGTACATGGTTTCGGCCAGCGGTGTATAACCCCCCGGGGTCAGGACGTTGACCGCATTCTTGAAAGTCGTTCTTGAAGTGCTGTCAAGTTCCTGCATCGGCAGCAGGAAATAGCCGCCCTTGTTGTACTCCTGGTTCTTGTTGTCGAAGCGCATCAGCCCGGCATTCACACCGGAGGTACTGTCGATCACTCCGGAAAATACCTCCTGGACGATTTGCAGGCGTGTCCTGGTCAGGCCTGCACCCGAGTAGAAATGCTTCCAGTTAAGATAATTTCCTGAATACAGCGTATAGCTCCTGCCGGTATTGTTCCAGTTGATCGCCCCGCTGGCAGTAGCTCGAAAAGGGCCGCTGTTGTCCTCGTCCGCCGGATAGGTGCCACCTGTTCCATCGCCATGAACACCCCAGTCGGCCTGGCATTCCACGGTTTGCGAATGTTTCTTTTTGTTGAGTTTTGCCCACTGGTCCTCTTTTTTAGCACTTGTTTTGTAGCGTGCCAGCCGCCCCAGGTACATGCCCGGCCCGGTTGTCAATGCCGCATTCGAATCCTGACAGACATTGACCGCCGCCTCGAACCAGTTATCGGTGTCACAGTCGGGCGGGTCGCCGCCCGCATCCCAGTAGACCCGGTCCTGTTCGCAATCACCCGAATAGGTCAGAGATGCATCATAGGAACCGGCAGGTACAGTCACGTTCGTACCCATACTCCCCGAGGTATCGATGATAAAGAGAATGTTCGGCCGGACATCCACGGAAAAGTCGAGATCACCGAGATAGATTTCGGTATCGTCCGCCAGTAATGGAAATACGGTCAGCGTGGTGAGCATGAATACAAGTAACGAAACCCGTCTCTTCAGCATGATATTTAACATCAGCAAAACCTCTCTTTATAAACCGTAGCCGCTAGAGTTCCAGCTTCACTACCTGTTTTGTCTCAACGTCGTAAATCACGAGCCCACCGGACCAGTGCCGACTGATTTTATTTCCGGCTGAAACACGCTCCCCGTTCAGCAGGATGACCGTTGCGGGTGTGATTTCCAGCTTCAGCTGCTTGCAGGAACTGCAGCTCCTCGCCATGACATGGCCCTTGCCGGGGGACCAGGCGGAGACACTGATTTCAGACGCCTCGATCGCCTCCTGGTAATTTATGAGTTCCGCCTGCGCAGCTCCGCACACCGTCATTGCCATGAGCAAAACCGCTCTGCTAAAAATATGCATAACCCTTCTCCTTGCACCATGCCAGACCGGTGCGCATCGTTTTTCATATGTAACATCAGTTTCCACCACAGGACCCCTTTTTACTCTCGGGGCTAAAACAGGTACGGAGCAATTTTGCTCGCCGTCTGAACATGCGTATCGGATGCATTGATCGAAGCTATCGCGGACGAACTGGTGATTGTAAATGGATAACTTACAAATTCTCCGAGACTGTACCCGAGGGCCACATCCGGTGTTCCGGCAGAAATAGTCGCACCGCTGGTAATGCTGAAACTGTAGTTACTATGGTCCAGCGTAAAACTGCGTGTTGGTGGAGACGCACCGATTGCCGTATTGATAGCCTCCACAAACGCATCATCATCAGCCATGACACCCTCGATAGCCGACTCTGTGCCCTGGAATACCAGCATCTCGTACTGGTTATTGGTCGCCATGTTCTTTTCCAGAACGACGCTGCGGATTCCTGCAACACCTATGATCGAGATCAGTAATAACATGATGATACTGACGAACAGTACGGCGCCTGATTGCCGCCAGGCACAGGGCATCGACGAAGATATTGCAGTGAAACCGGCCGGCATCATGATCCCTGCATCCTGTTCCTGATTACCACGGTTGCGGAGCAGGCGCGTCGCCGCATATGGTCATTCGCTGCCGCTATCTGTGACTGTCCCTGAAGGTCATAGGCAACCTCGTCATCGGAGGTGGAAATATCGCCCTGTGAATTCACCAGGAAACCCAGCCTCACACTGACAACATCATTCCAGTTGCTGACGTTTCCTGCTGTTACATATTTCGTAGCATTGGTCACTGAATCGGCGACAATGGTATCCTCGCCGTAGAGCAGCTGCATATTCTCAACCCCCTGTATGATGGCGGCCTCGGCAAGCGTGGAGTCATCCTCTGCCAGGGTGCGACAAACAAGTGCGTTATCCTCGATAAAGTACATGTTCTTCGCATACTGCACTCCATCTGCATAGACAGGGGTTGCATTCCCCATGCAATCGGCAGTGCTGCGATAACGGATCGCCACCCGGTCACTGTTGCTGCCGCCACCGTCTGTCGTCATGGCAGGAATAAATGATTCAATGCCGCTCGCCTGCGGGAATCCGGCCATCGACAGCTCGCGCGACATAAAACCCAGCAGGGCCCTTCCCGTCGATTGCATCAGCGTCATGCCCTGTCCCATCCGGTAACTCTGCTTGGTACCCAGAAACACGCTCAGGACCCCGGCAATCAGGACCGTGCCCATTACCATGGCAATCATCATTTCAACCAGTGTAAATCCTCTTTCCCGCATAGACGTTTCCTAGGGTATGAATGCCGCCGAGACACTCCTGCTCACGGTACTGCCGTCTTCGTCCAGACCGTCCCAGCTGACCTGGATGGAATACACAGCCGCCGTCACACCAATCGAGACGTTCCCGTTCGGCATCGTACGCTGCACATCGCAGAACCAGTGTCTCGCATCCTCGTCCGCAATCTCGCCTGCATTGCATTCCACTGCACTTCCTGCCGTGCCTTCGCTGCATATTTTTGCCGGTGAAGCGGCACAATCAATAGATGCGTAGTCGATCGTTGCATAGTAATTACTGTCTGCTGCAGGACGGTTTGCACGCAGACGCTCCATCATCTCGCTGAGCAGATAGGTTGCCTGCGTGCGCAGATTTGCATCGGTACTCGCGCGCACCCCCAGCGCCTGGATTTTCGAATGTCCAAGCAGGCCGACGGACAAAACAAACACGGCAATCATAACTTCGAGCAGTGTTATTCCCGTCTGTTTTCGCTGTGTTTTCATTGCTTTCATCATTATGGACATGACAAGGCAGAACCATCGCTGTGCACCCCGGAGGCCTTGATAACCCCGACCAGGCTCAACACCACACTCCGTGCGTGCCCTGCGCCGCGGTCATCACAGTAGGTGATATCACCAAAGGCAGAAGGCCTGCCTGATGCCAGGAAATTCACACCAGCCCCGATTGCGCCATAGGCACGCAGGCTGGAACCGGGACTCGTCAACCCGCTATGAGAGCGAAGCACCGTCTCACCACCATCAGCGACGGGTGGTTCGTCACCATCGCTGTTTACAAACACGATCCAGCCTGCATCGAAGGTTCCACCGCCGCATGCCGCACCGTCAGCGCTGGCACAAAGCGCGACCTTGCCGTTACCCTTGGTTGCCTCGCTACGCGCCAGGTTCATTGCACTCACCAACTCGTTTATCTCTGTAATCCTTCGATTGTCCTTCAGGTGGGACTGAAAACTGGGGATGCCGAACGCGGCCAGGATAACCAGCACCGCCATTGTCACCAGCAGTTCAACCAGTGTCAGTCCTGCCTGCCTTGGTAGGTTATGCATAATTCATTACCTCGTACCTATCATCTATGGCCGATACATCATTTAACGTGATGCAAATCCCATAAACAGGAAATTCCTGCATACATGCATGGCAGGCGCAAGCCACGCCCATTATCGGCTATACATTTATCGGCACTCCGGGCTATTTCTGCAGTGCCAACAACGGGATAGCCCGAAAGAGGCTATTGGAAGCAAAAGACAGACATGTCCGGCATCAATCCCGGGCGAGAAAGCCCCATGGCAGGGGAAATATGACGGAGGTCACATTATTTTTACACCATTTCAAGAAGGGCTAAAGTTTCCATGACGGATAGCGATATATGAAGGTACATACCACTGACCATACCCGCCAGGAACCGCTTGACGACTTACTGGTGTGATGTGCCGGAGATTATTCAATGACAAACCATTTCATGGCTGTTCTTAAAATACTTGGCAATGATGAGCGTCGCAAGGCACGCAATCTCCTGCTAAGACCCATGCTGCAAATAAAACTCCCCCTGTATATACTTTTTCTGTCATTCACATTCGGGGCGCTGGCCATGCTGCTTGGCTACTTTTACTTTGAGCAGCTGTATATGATGATGCTCGAAAATACAACGCAGGGAACTTACCTGCACAAGACCATCAGTGAGCAGGTGAAGCAACTTCATGGAATCATCTGTGATGCTGCTCATCGGGTACGTGATACTGGTGGCAGTGGTCACGATCGTATACACCCACAGGATGATCGGGCCCACGGTAACCATCAATCGTCATATCAAGGCATTGAAAGAAGGGCTTTACTCAAGTCGCATAACCCTGCGAAGAAACGATGAACTGAAAGACCTGGCGGATGAATTGAATGAACTGGCTGAAATTCTGGAAGAGCACAGAAACCCCGGGGTTGCAGACGGTTAATCCATGATACTTCCAGGCAAGTCCCACCCTTGCCTTCCAGATTCTGTTACTTGTATACCGGCAGATGGCGTATCTCGCGCCACTTCTGAAAGGTGTCGTAGTCCCGGTAGCCGCCGCTGAGGATGTAATCAAGCACATTGCGCAAGCGGTAGAACTGCACCACCGAGTCTATGCGGATGATCTCGTTGCCACCGCTGTCAAAAACAACCAGCGTAGGCGTATAAAACAAACCCAGCTTCGCCGCCCACTGCTTCGCCGTGGTGCGTTCACCTGCCGGGGTAATTACCGGCGTATCCGCCCAGAAGGATAACTGCACATTTTCCATTTGCCTGAGCCGTGTCCTGATCTCCGGGTCTTGCAGGGGGCCGGTATGCAGAACGTCACAGGCGTGACACTCACCCTGCTCGAAAAATACCACCAGCGGCCGTTCTCCCGAAAACCGGCTGCGCTCCAGCATATATGGGCCAGGGATAAAAAAATCCTCCTCACTGAGATCGCCCGGCTCGAACACCAGTGGCACACCGGCCCTCTCCAGATACTCCCTGAACGGCTCCCGGCGGTAATGGCCGTCAGCCACGTATTCCAGTGCCGCACGAAAGCGGTACGGGGGATAATAACCCCTCAACCGCAGGGCTTCCTGGCCATCCTTGCCGTAAAACACCACGGCCGGTGTGAAATTGGTTTTTTCCTGCGTGGCAAAGCGGTTTTCAACCATTTCATTACCGGCCATGTCAGTGACCATTCGGTAACCATGGATATCCGTACCGATAACATCAAAGTGTTGCTGCATGTAGAGATGGATGTCTTCCTTGCCGAGGTCCTGCAGAAATTGCTTGCAGTAGGCGCAGTACTTCTGCCCGAAGTAGACAATAATCCCCTGCTTGCCCGCCTGCGTCGCCTCCTCCAGATCTTCCCGAAGGTCAAGGAAGCTGAGCTTGAACCAGTCGGGGAAAGACAAGGGTTCCGCCAGCGGTTGATCGTCGAACAGGGGAAAATCACTGTCGGCCTTGTCAAGCCCGGCAGCCATTGCCGCGCCGGCCGCGACAGACAGCAGCAGGACAGTAAAATAACAGGCAATCATGCGCCTCACAGGCACCCCCCTGGCTAGCTACCGGGTCGGTAGCTGGCATAGCTCGTTTCCGTCTCCCACAGGGTAACCTCGGTTACCGGGTAGCCATTACCGGCCACGTATTCAAAGATCATGCGCGCAATGACTTCCGCCGTCGGATTCTCGTCCGTAACCCTGACGCGCTCACCGGCATCACGCAATACCTGCAACAGCGGATCATCGCGGTGCATCAGCATGGTGTGATCGATTTCTTCATCCAGCCACGACCAGACCAGTCGCTTGACCTCGCTGAAGTCCTCTACCATGCCGCGCTCATCCAGTGAGCTGCTCTCGAGTGTAATCACAGCGCGCGCATTATGGCCATGCAGGTGCTGGCACTTGCCTGCATAATTGAGCAATCGATGGCCGTAACAAAAAGAGACTGATTTCGCTACCCGGTACATATACTGCGTCCATATATCATACGGTTAGAAGAAAAAGCTGAACCAGCATATCTGCAATCAACAATAACTGACAGCGCCTTGTGCCGGTTCAGTACCAGGGCCTGCTGCCATTTTATGAAGCCTACCCAACAATGGCTATACATTATGCCCGTTAATTTATTAGAATGATGACCATGCAAGTCAGTTACCAGCGCCTGCCACATCCCTGATGGCCGGCATCCCGACATGGACCATCCTCGGTGGTGGTTACCAGTCCTACCTGAAAGGCGACTACGAGGCAGCCTATGAAGAATGGCTGCCGCTGGCGGAACTGGGTGATGTCGAGGCACAGTTCAACCTGGGTGTCATGTACGATGAAGGCGCCGGCGTGGACAAGGACCTCGCCACTGCCGCAGGCTGGTACCGGAAGGCCGCTGAAAAGGGTTTTGTCGACGCGCAAAGCAACCTCGGCATGATGTACTACCATGGCCAGGGGGTTCCCTGCGACTACAAGAAGGCCAGTACCTGGTTCCGCAAAGCAGCCAGCCAGGGTGACGAGGAGGCCTCTTATTACCTCAAGCAGATCAGCCGCAAAACCACAGCAGAAGAACGGGATACGCCCGCCTGAGGCCCGCGCCAGACCCTCGTCCCGGCAGACAATCAGCCTGTATACTTGAGCCATCGTACCTGGCAAGACCTGGAAGGCAGCCGTCATGACCGCACCCATTCTTCAGGAACCGCTCTACCCCCTGCCCGGGAGCGTCGCCCGGCCGGACTATGCGCCCGGCGAGCGCGAAGCGCTGATCAGCGAAATCAGGGAACTGCTGAAAGAAAAGGATGCCGTCCTCGTTGCCCATTACTACACCGACGAGGATTTGCAGATGATTGCCGACGAGACCGGCGGGACCGTCGCCGATTCGCTTGAAATGGCGCGCTTCGGCCACCAGCACCCGGCCAGCACACTGATCGTCGCCGGTGTCCGCTTTATGGGCGAGACCGCAAAAATACTCAACCCGGAAAAACGGGTGCTGATGCCAACACTGCAGGCAGAATGCTCACTTGATCTCGGCTGCCCGCCCGAAAAGTTCATTCCCTTTTGTGACGCCCACCCGGACCGTACGGTCGTCGTCTATGCGAATACCTGTGCCGAGGTGAAGGCGCGCGCCGACTGGGTGGTCACATCGAGCATTGCCGTTGACGTCGTCAGGTATCTCGACGAGCAAGGCAAAAAGATTCTCTGGGCACCCGATCGTTATCTTGGCAAGTATGTGCAGAAGATCAGCGGCGCAGACATGCTGCTGTGGCAGGCCAGTTGCATCGTGCACGAACGCTTCAAGGCAGAGGCCCTGAAAAACCTGTCACGCCAGTATCCGGATGCCGCTATCCTCGTACACCCGGAATCACCCGAGACGGTGGTTGAACTGGCTGATGTTGTCGGTTCCACCACACAGCTGATCAACGCGGCAAAATCACTTCCCAACAAGCGCTTCATCGTGGCCACCGACAATGGCATTTTCTACAAGATGAAACAGGCGGCACCGGACAAGATCTTCATGGAAGCCCCGTCTGCGGGTGAAGGTGCGACCTGCGAAAGCTGTGCCCATTGCCCGTGGATGGCCATGAACCACCTGCGCAACCTGGCTGCGGTCCTGCGAAACGGCAGCAACGAAATTCTTGTTCCCGAAGACATCAGGGTGCGTGCACTACGCTCCACCCAGCGCATGGTCGATTTCAGGGCAGGTCAGCGATAAGCAACCGGCATGCGTGCTATTGGAAGCGCAGTCCTGCTCACCCTGCTCCTGCAACTGTCTGCATGTAACAACGAACCGCAACCTCGCGATCCCCTGCCAATCGAGCAGTTCGGCCCGCAGAACCTTGGCGTGATCGTCAACGATGCTGATCCGGAAAGCAGGAAAATCGCAGACTATTACCTGGAAAAACGCCGCATCCCCGCAGAAAACCTGATACATGTCCGTTTTGAACCGGGTGAACGCGTCATGCGTCCGGAGGTCTTCAGGAAGCTGAAGGCTGAAGTCGATGCGGCAACAGCGGAGAATGTACAGGCCTACGCCCTCACCTGGATGATCCCGTACCGGGTGGGCTGCATGTCGATTACCACGGCATTTGCAGCCGGATTCAGTGACGCATTCTGCGTACAGGGCTGCAAGCTTACCCGGAAGAGTCCGTATTTCGACAGCGACAGCCGCCGCCCTTTTGATGATTTTGGCTGGCGTCCGGCAATCATGCTGGCAGGCGAATCCCTTGAAGACGTACAGGCCCTGATTGACCGGGGTGTTACAGCCGATCAAACAAACCCGAAAGGCACCGGCTATCTTGTCAGCACAACCGACAGGGCGCGGAATGCACGCGCTCGCTACTACCAGGGAATACTGCTGATGCAGTCGGACCGCTTCAACCTGAAGCTGGTCCGGCACAACATACTAAAGTACAGGAACGACGTGATGTTTTATTTCACCGGGCTGGCAAACGTCCAGGATATTGCTACCAATCGTTTCCTGCCCGGCGCCATTGCAGATCACCTGACTTCAGCGGGCGGCGTACTGAGCGGCAGCCGGCAAACGAACAGCCTGCAGTGGCTGCAGGCCGGTGCAACCGGTAGCTATGGCGCTGTCGTGGAGCCCTGTTCGTTTGTGGAGAAGTTTCCGCGCCCGAACATCCTCATCAACCGCTACCTGAACGGCGAGACGTTGATAGAGTCCTACTGGAAGAGTGTCGAGATGCCGGGACAGGGCGTATTCATCGGCGAACCACTGGCCAGCCCTTTCAGCTGAGAACACGCCTTGTAAACGCCGTTATCGTGCAGACCTGATCAAGCGCAGCGGATCCGGCATGAAGGACCAGGCGTACCCCTGCCGGGTCCGTCGCGGCACTCATTGTCCCGACCTACAATACCTCGTCACGTGTATGCCACTCGCCAACTGCCGCCTCGATGGCAGCGCGGTGTTCCCTGATGCCGCCGGACAGCGCCTGCGCTATCGCCTGCTCGACCGCCCTCGCCGTTTCAACGCGCTGCAGAAAGACGTAGTCGGCGCCCGCCTCGTACAGCTTCTTGCTGTCTTCGAGCAGGATCGCATTGGCAATGATCACCGCATCGGGATTGACATGACGCGCAGCCACGACAATATTCAGATTGGTCGTGCCCTTCAAGACATCGTCCGGGACCGTACAGGCAATGACCTTTGCCTTGTCAACGCCGGCATGATGCAGGGTCTCGGGGTTACACAGATCGCCATAGCGGACCGTGGGACCCATTGCTGCGATCCGGCTGTGGAT
Source organism: uncultured Gammaproteobacteria bacterium (assembly GCA_963827755.1). Classification (GTDB taxonomy): domain Bacteria; phylum Pseudomonadota; class Gammaproteobacteria; order UBA9214; family UBA9214; genus UBA9214. The sequence continues at coordinate 12,261 of CAWHCQ010000011.1, read as the reverse complement.
ATTTACATTGAAGTCCACAACCAGTGTGTCTGCGAGTAACCCGGGATGCCTGGTTTTCAGTTCATGTAACAATGATGAAGTAATGCGGTGAAAACCAAGCAGGGCCAGGCTGTATGACTCCTCTTCCCCGGCTGTTTTGCTTTCCGGCTCCTTGAAGCCGAGATGCTTCAGCAGGCCTGACAGGCGCTCGTGAATGGCATCCGCCTGCTGGTAAAACACCGGCGTAATCAGTGCGGTTATAACGAATGCAAAGATAATCGCGCTATTCAGCTCGCTGCTGATGTGCCCGAGCTGGACACCGAGGAATCCGATGACCAGGCTGAACTCGGAAATCTGCGCAAGTCGTACCGATGCCACCATGGAGTTGCGGCGATCCAGCCCGGTAAAATAGAGCAGGGGAAAGAAAATCACATAACGCGCCAGCAGCGCGATCAGCGCCATCAAAAAAGCCAGGATTATTACGCCGGCGCCATCCGGCATGGGGATGCTCATGCCGAGACCAACGAAAAACAGGGTGATGAAGAAATCCTTGACGACACTGACCTTGCTAACGATGTCCATGCTGTAGGGCAAACTTGCAATCGTCGCGCCGGCAATCAGTGCGCCCATCTCGGCGCCGACATTCAGGTGCAGGCTGAAACCGAAGAGAGCCAGTGTTATCGTGTCGAGGTTAATACCCAGCAGCACGATCAGGAAGCACCAGGACAGCGACGCCACGAAGATGAGTTCGGGCAGCTTGGCAATCCATCTAAAGCCGATAGGAATAATATACTTCGCAACCAGGGCTGCCACTGATGCCAGTAGTGCAATACCAAGAAAGGACAACAGGATCGGGCCTGATGCAGGTGCAGAAAAGTTGGGCTGGATCGCGATGACACCGATTGCCCAGATATCCTGGAAGATCAACAGGCCCAGTGCGACACGCCCGACCTCGGTATCCAGCTGGAAATTCTGCTGGAACAATTTCACAACCAGCAGGGTTGAAGACGCCGCACACACAAAACCGATATACAGCGGCGCATACCCGGTCGTCAGCATCTCCCCGCCCACACCGAGTCCGGCAAGCAGCCAGGCGGCTGTCATGCCAAACAGGATACTCAACGGGTATTGCAGAAAGCCGGTAATGATCAGGATTCGGCCACTTGCCAGTAACTTGCGAAAATCGATTTCAAGCCCGATCAGGTAAAGCAGTAATATCAGGCCGAGCTCGGAAATGGTCTCGATATTGGAAGGATCGGTTACCAGTCCCGCGCCCACCGGGCCGACGATCACCCCGGCGACAAGGAAGGCGGCTATCTCGGGTATCTTCACCCTGATACACGCTATCGCCAGCACGCCTGCCAACACGACGCAGAAACCGATGTCGTGTACCAGCGATGACAGTTCCCCGCTTGAAGCCCATACCGGGCCCGGCAGGACGGTCAGCAGGCAAGCGAGAGAGCGCAGTGGAGGTGTTGACAGTCCGGCCATTGGGATGCGTTTGTATTTTTCTTAACGAAATAGCGACATTACGGCAAAAGCATCCTCCTTTTCAAGGCCTGTACGAAATCAGGCAGTGGTTGGAGCTGGATAGAAGTCCCGGTTAAAAAAAACGCCCTTGCAGGTGCAGATATCCCATAGTTACCTTTGAGTACCTGTAACGCCACGAAAGAAAATATTTATACAGACTGCTGTGACACGCTGGACATAAATGCCCGTCGCCACAACACATACAGAACACCCCCTCTCCCGGAGGAGGGAGAGGGAGTATAAGGGGTACAGGATGAAATCTAGCGTGCGGAGACAGTGACCCTGGCAGCATCGGGCACGGGCACAGTGCCGTTAATGAAGTATTGCCCGACATTGCCGTCGGGGTTATGGGAACCGGCACCATCCCCGGCAACCGACACTTCGAGCACATAACTGCCGGCACTCACATGCGTTCTAATTCCGGGGCCTGCTTCATTAGCCGGATTCTCTTGCATCAGCTTCTTCCCCTGGCTGTTGAACAGCGTGAGTTGCACGGCAAGGTTTGCGCCGGAGGGGCTGACAGAACCAGGATCGGACCGGGCCGGGCTTGCCGTGAGATCAACCATGCCCGCAGCGGCATCAAACACAAATACATCGATATCATTGTGAACCTCGATGACACCTTTGTTGGCGGAATGCCTGTTCCCGGGGTCGGTTGCAGGCGTAGTCGCGGTCACATGACCACGCGTATCAACCTGCAGTGCGGTGCCATTGCCAAAGCGACTGTCGTCATGGTCATCATGCCGCCGGTCAAGGGCGCCGACAAGAATGCCAAGGTCATTCTGCGGATTGACCCCACCCCTGTAGTCACCCTTGCTCCAGCGAGTAACGTCACCGAAGGGTCCAAGCCCCATGATGGGCGACCAGGAATCGCTGCTGACGCCCTGCCCCGCGGATGCCGGTAACGAGTCATGACTCAGACCGTACAGATGCCCCGCGGCGTGCGAGGACGCTTCAGCAATGGAAGCCGGGGAAGGCAGGTTGTTGTAATACACCAGGGCCGGCGAGTAATAGCCGGCGAGGCTGAAACCGGTAATATTCATGTAGGCAACACTGCCACTGGCAGGTTCCGGGAGCGACTGCTTGTTGTCGTCCACACTGCGGGTAATCATTATGCGGACGGTTCCGGCTGACGCCGAAGCCGGGGCCTCGGTCGTTACGTCAACATTGAAGGGCGCAAAGTCCTCGGAAATCCGTTGCCATATTTCAGCCATGGCAGCGATTTCAATGGCATTATACGAGCCTGGCTTGTTGTCCAGGTCATAGGGCCGGGCATTCCATGCAGCAATGCCGGCGGTTGTGTTCCAGGCAGTGTCACTGATAACACCTCCGCCAAAATCGACAAAAACAGACCTGGGTGCCCCGGGGTTACTGTGCAGTGTCAGTACAGCCGCCGCCGTCGGGGCCTGCCCGCCCGGCGTGGCCGGTTTTTCGGCCAGGGCATCAACAGGCCTGCCAGGCGTGAAACGGTCGGCGTAGTAGACGCCACCCTGCGAGTCCAGCTTCATGAAGTCCAGGTCCTGGCTGGTAAACTCGATACTCTGCAACCACTGTACCGCACGGGCACGTTCGGCATCGGGCAGTGACTCAAGCGAACTGCGAAACCCGCCGGCAGGCAGGCTCATACTGCTGTCCGGCTTGCCACTGCCATACAACACAACTCCGTCAGCGGCTATGACGCCGGGCGAAACCAGCAAGCACACAAAAGATACTGCTGCTGAAACGAGACATGACATGGTTTTATTCATAAATTCACCTTGTTGACGGACCAGTATGAATGAAGCAGTTAATCATTTATGTGCCTTGTATGCCGGCCCACCCTGATTTGTCCAGCATGCATCCGCACACAAACATGCGTTCGGGAATCGAATGCCGTGTTACGAATGCCAGGTAATCTTAGGGGATTGCTACAAACCTGACCGTGACGGGCGTCACCGTTGCGTGCTAATTATGCAGAAGCAGGGCAGTAAAAATAAAAGCTGGCGGATTTACCGGGCGTTCACCCCTATTCGGCTGAACGCTCGGCATCGAGCAATCCGAAAAACTCACTCGCCGTCACCGCTTTGCTGAACAGGTAGCCCTGGTATACCTCGCAAGCGCGTTGCTTCAGATACTCCAGTTGTATGGTTTTTTCCACCCCCTCGGCTACAATTTCGAGGCCGAGGTTGTGTGCCATCGCGATTACGGCATCGACAATCGGCGCCTTGTCGGTCTCGGTCTGGATCTGCTTGATAAATGACAAATCAATCTTGAGTTCGTCAAGGGGAAATCTCTGCAGGTAGCTCAGTGAGGAATAACCCGTGCCGAAATCATCAATCGAGAGACCGACGCCAAGCTCCTTCAGCAGGGATAATTTTTCGATATTGGCCTCGGCGCCATCCATCAACATGTTCTCCGTCAACTCGAGCGCCAGGTTGCCGGGTTGCAGTCCAGTGTCCTTGAGCACTTCTGCGACGATCTTTATCCATCCAGGCTCGTTGAACTGCCGGATGGAGACATTAACCGCAACCTTCAGAGGTTCATGGCCCATGGCCTGCCACTCCATGGCCTGCCTGCATGCCGTTTCCAGCACCCATTTTCCAATCGGAACAATCAATCCTGACTCTTCGGCCAAGGGGATAAAATCCGCCGGCGAGACCAATCCCATCTCGGGGTGGTCCCAGCGCAGCAATGCCTCGGCACCGACAATCCTGTCGGTCATGACATCCAGTTTTGGCTGGTAATAGAGCTGCAGTTCATTATTATCCAGCGCACTACGCAGGCAGTTCTCGAGGTTCAGACGTTCAAGTGACCTGGAATTCATCTCCCTGGAATAGAATTCGAAGCCATTGCGGCCATGTTGCTTGGCATGGTACATCGCGATATCCGCATGTTTGAGCAGGGTATCTATGTTATCGCCGTCATCCGGGAAGACGGAGATACCGATACTCGGGGTCACGAACAACTCGTTGCCATTCACCTGGAACGGCTCTTCCATGGCGGCCAGGATACGCCGGGCGACATGCGCGGCGTCTTCCGGCCGGACCATGCTTGGAACCAGGATCGTGTACTCATCACCACCGAGGCGGGAGAGGCTGGAACGAACATCTACATCCTTGAATTTCCCCAGTGCATCACCGCTCCTGATGCGCAGTTCCAGCCGCACCGCCACAACCTGCAGTAATTTGTCACCGACTGAATGTCCCAGGGTATCGTTGATTCTTTTGAAGCGATCGAGGTCGATGTGCAGTATGGCACCGTATTCTTTTTGCTGTTTCGCGCGTTCCAGCGCCACCGTCAGCCGGTCCGAAAACCTGCGCCGGTTGGGCAAACCGGTCAGGCTGTCATAATAAATAAGGTGATCCTGGTAGGCCTTGGCCTTGAGCGTATTACGCAAGCGCAGTACCAGCTCACTGGTGTCCACCGGCTTGGCGAGAAAGTCGGTCGCACCATGGTGTAACGCCTTGAGCTTCGTCTCCGAATCATTGGATGAGGTCAGCACGATGACCGGGATATGTACCAGCGAGTCATCGCGTTTCAAACTCTCGAGGATGTCAAATCCGGTAACCTCCGGCATCACCAGGTCCAGCAGGATGACATCGGGCAGTTTCTGCTTGATCATCTCCATGGCACATGTGGAGTCACTGGTTGTAATGAAATTACTGTAGCCCGCATCTTCAAGGTAGGCCTGAACGATTTCCATATTGATCGGTTCATCATCGACCATCATGATGACTGCATCGTTGACGACTGCAGCGTTGCGGTCCGTACTGCCGCCAGAGCGAGACACCTGCGGCGCCACGACAGCTTCGGCATTTGTCGTTGGCTGCGTTTCTGCCGGCAAGGCATTGCCTCTGAATAATTTGTATTTTTGCATCGTTAGCCCTGAATCAGTTTCGTCATCTATCCCGCATTGAACACCTGGCGCTACCCGCAACGGTCACTGCATACCCGGCACCGCGGACACCGGGTATATGGCACATACACTGTGTCGGCGTCCCGCCAGCCATCTTGAGCCTGACCCCGGGCCGGCGCAGCGCGCTAGGCCGACTGTTCCAGGGATGCAGGCTTGTCCGCCCCGGGCATTGCTATCCTGCCGGCCATTCGGGACAGTTCCTGCAGTGTTTCTGTAACATTCTCCTCGCAGCCCGCCCTGGCCAGTTGCTCCAGGCGCGCGGCCGGTTCGGTAAAGGCATCGAAGCCAACCGTTCCGCCGGACCCCTTCAGCCAGTGCGCCAGGTTTGCCAGTTCCTCGAAGTTCCTCGCCCCCCAGGCCTGTTCCATTGACTTGAGTTGTTCATCGAGACGTGCAACGAACTTGCGGATTATCTCCCTGAAGGCGGGATTGTCCGCCGGCAAGCGCGATACCAGCGCGGCTTCGGCATCGGCCGGGGGAGATGCGGCCGGGGCAGCGGCCACCGGCATGGCGGGAAAATCGCTCTTTGTCCCGTCCTCGACACGTCGGCCGCCCAGCAACTCCGCCAGCATCTCGATCAGGCCGTCGATATCGATCGGCTTGGTCATGAACCCGGTAAACCCGGCCGCCTCGATTTCCTGCTCGAAGCCCTTCATGGCGTGCGCCGTCAGCGCGACAATCGGGGTTTGCAGGCCCTGCTCGCGCAGGTAGCGGGTGGCTGCATTGCCATCCATGACCGGCATCTGGATATCCATCAGGATGACGTCAAATGTCTCCGCCAGCGCCCTGTCGGCGCCGAGCTTGCCATTCTCGGCCTGCTCGACCGTAAGCCCGACCTGCTCGAGGACAAGCGTCGCCAGGTCACGGTTCTCCTGGCCATCATCGACAACCAGCACCCGGGAGGGTGGAAATTCCCATGAGACCGCGTCTCCGGAGTGCGTAACTTCTGCCAGTGCTGCGATATCTTCTGCTGTCAACAGCCTGATATTGTCGAGCGGGCCTGTGCCAACTGTCGCCGTGAACACGCTCCCCTTGCCCGCTTCACTGGATACGGTTATATCGCCGCCGAGTAAACGGGACAGGCGGCGGCTGATCGACAAGCCCAGGCCGGTCCCGCCAAAACGCCGCGTAATGGAGGTATCCGCCTGGACAAACTCTTCAAAAACCGACTCTAGCTTCGACTCGGCGATGCCAATACCGTTGTCGATCACATCGATCGCCAGCAGCGGCTGTGTGCGCGACGGGATCAGCCGCATGACCACCCGGATCCCGCCCTGTTCCGTGAACTTAATGGCGTTGGTCAACAGGTTGGTGACGATCTGACGCAGGCGTGACGAGTCCGAGATGATCGATTCCGGTATGGGACCGGAGACCTCCATGTCCAGGGAAAGACCCTTCTCCTGGGCCTTCACCGCGAGCACCTGGATGACATCCTGGATGATGATGTGCGGTACAAACTGGACTTGTTCAACATCAAGACGCCCCGCTTCGACCTTGGACAGGTCAAGAACGTCGTTAATCAGTTCCAGCAGGTGATTGCCGCTGCTTGAAATCGTATTGAGATGTTTCAGCCAGTCGTCCTTGTCTTTAAAGTAGCCCCGCTTGAGGACCTCGGTAAAACCGAGGATGGCATTCATGGGCGAGCGGATCTCGTGGCTCATGTTGGCGAGAAAATCACTCTTCGCCTGGTTGGCCTCCTCGGCTTCCTCCTTGGACAGGCGCAACTCGACTTCCTTCTCTTCGAGCAGCGTTACATCATCGAAGCTGATGAGTACACCGCCCTGCTTCCCACCGCTACTGAGGACAGGCGAACAATTAACGATAAACGTGCGTCGCTTTGAATCGGCATCAAGTAAACAGATCATGTCATTCGTAGTGGCACTCTTTTCTTTCAATGCCCTTAACCATGGGAAATCCGCTTCTGTAGCTTGCTCCCCATCCGGCCTGTACCAGGAAAGATCACTGACCCTGGTACCAAGCAGATCCTCGGACGACTTCGACATAAGCGAGGCGAATGCAATGTTCGACAGCACGATCTGCCCCTTGTTATCGACCACCAGCAAACCTTCGACGATGGTATCGAGTGCCGAACGAACACGCGCGGGGACCGCCTGCGAGGGATCCAGCTGCTTGAGCATCTTGCCAAGATAAAGATAAAACCCAATGAAGCCGGCAAACACGATGAAGGCAATCAGGTGGACATTCGCGTTCTGGAAAAACCCTTTTATGCCAGGGGCGGCAAGCGGCTTGTAACGCAACTCGACCTGCCCCCATTTCTCGGTGCCTGACCAGATCGGGACCTGCAGATCGGTATCCGTGGAGTAACCCTCGCCCTTCTTTCCCCAGAAGGCCTCATGCTCGCCGACGGTCAACAGCATTTCGCCGTTCTCGCGGCGCACAGCGGCCGACTCGATATCGCCGTTGCGTGACACGATAAATTTGAGATTCGCATCAAGCCCCTTGATATCCCCCTGCTCGACAAACAGTGAACTGCTGGAGGCAACCGCTTCCAGCAGATTCGCACGCCCGTCCCGCACCGCCTTGACCTGGTCAGGTACCAGCCCGAAAAAGACCGCGGACAACATCAGGCTCAAGAGCAGGAATCCGAGGCCTACTGTGATGTGAAACTTTGCGGATAAGTCCTTTCATAATCAGCTCACCGGTTTGGTAATAGACAGATTCATAATCATGGTTGTTTACTCATCGCGAGTATCGACAGGTGCTTTCAGGCACGTCAGCCTTGTCATCATCCGCTTCGTTTTCGCTATCCGGATCATCCTCACCCCCCTCGACCATCTCCTCCAGCGAGGCGTCATCCTCTTCATCGTCCTCGGAGTCCCTGGCAAGGCTCCCGAGTATCGGCAGCGGGTCAACCCAGCGCCAGGCAGGCAATGACGAAAGCAGGCTGCTCAGCAACACACCGCCGCGGATCAGCCACACCACGTAACCAACGGAAAGCCCGGTGGTCACGGTCATGGTCGAGCCGACGACGGTCTGCTGGAAATAATCCGTCTCGTGTATCAGGTCCCGCTGCTCATCCAGCTCCTTCAGGAAGCCACCGATTTCCAGCAGCCCGCCCTGACCCGATCTCAGCCCGGTGCCATTGGTATCGGCTGTTGAATCAACGGGTCTGGCCTGTTCTGTGGCTGTGTCTGCCTCCGGCTCAGCCGCTTCATCCGGTGCGGCAGCCTGCTCGGGCACCGCCTTGTCTGCGGGTTCTGCAGCGCCAGGCTCTGTCGCGGGTTCTGCAGACGGGCCCTCAACAGGACCGCCACCACCCGTGCGTGGCGGTTGGGTGTCCGGTTCGGCATCCGGTCCTGGTTCGGTTTCCCCGGTCGGGGGGTCCGGTGTTCCGGTATCGACGGGTGGCAAAGTCTCACCAACCGGATCAGGCGTGGAAATAACAACGACCGGTAGCGTATCGATTTCGCTCACGGTCAGGTTGAATTCATCGCTGACCACACCGCCCTTGCCGTCGTCGGCGGTGACCTTCAAAACAATCATGCCGACATCTGCAAGCGTCGGCGTACCGGACAGGGTCCGGGTTGTCGCATCGAAACTCAGCCAGGCCGGCAAGGCGCTGCCGTCACCCAGGGTAATGCTGTATGCAAGGTTGTCACCATCCACATCCTCAAATGCGTTCAACGCAAAGCTGAATACGAAGGCTGCATTTTCAACAGCGGCCTGGTCCTGTATGGGGATTAGCCACGGTGGGTGCGTCGTTGATACCGGTAATGGTGATGGCCACATCATGGTCCGTGCCATCGGCACTGTATACCGTGAAGGTATCGGTGAGCGTTGCCCCGGCGGCGAGCGACTGGATCGCCGCCTGGCTGTTGTCGGCGGCATAGCTCCAGTTACCGGCGGCATCGATCGTCAGCTCGCCATAGGCACCTGTCAGGGTTGTGGCCACGAAAAACGACTCGCCGCTGTCGGGATCGCTGATGGTCAGTGCATCAGCGGCCTCGAGCAGGCCATCGAGATCGGCATCGTTGTCTTCTGTCAGCGCCGCGCTGTCGACGCCATCGATGTCGGGCGCGTCGCTGACGGGATCGACCGTCAGTGTGGCCGTGTTCGGCACACTTGCCGTGCCGTCGCTGACAGTGAAGCTGAAGGTCACTGTCCCGTTCCAGTTATCCGTCAGCTTGAGCGTCCAGCTGCCGTCGGCATTATCGAGCAGCGTGCCGCTGCCGCCGGTCACGGCCAGGTTCTGCGCGACTCAGATCCGCGGGCGGATTATCGACGTCGCTGGCACCCGCCAGCAGATCGGCCTGGGTAATCAGCCGGCTGGTATCCTCGTCGATGTTGCCGAGATCAACCGGGGTCACCGCGGCGCATCATTGACCGCGGTCACCTCCAGCAGCACCCGGGCCAGGTTCGAGATGGCCCCGCTGTCGTCCCTGACCGTGTAGCTGAAGGCGTCGCTGCCGGTGTAGTCCGCGGCCGGGGTATAGGTCACCACGCCGGTCACGGCATTGAGCGCCAGCGTACCGTGGGCCGGACGCGCTGAGGATGCTGACCGTGGCCGGGTCGAGGCTGCCGTCGAGATCCGTGTCGTTGGCGAGCACATCGATCGCCAACGCGGTGTCCTCCGCCGTGCTGACCGGGATCGCGAGGCTGCCGTCGTCATTGGCCACCGGGGCGTCGTTCACCGGGGTCACTTCCAGATGCACCCTGGCCAGGTTCGAGACGGCACCGTCGTTGTCCCTGACCGTGTAGGTGAAGCTGTCAGCGCCTGCGTAGTTCGCATCCGGGGTATAAGTCACCACGCCGGTCACCGGGTGGACGCTCAGCGAGCCGTTCGCCGGGCCGCTGCCGATGTTGACCGTGGCCGGGTCGAGGCTGCCGTCGGGGTCCGTGTCGTTGGCCAGCACAGTCGATATCGACCGGCGTGTCCTCGGCTGTGCCGAGCGGCGTCGCCGCACTGCCGTCGTCACTGGCGAGCGGTGCTTGATTGGCTGCGATGATGTTCAGGCTGGCGCTGCCGGTGGCGGAGAGCGCGCCCGCGGCATCGGCCACCTGGTAGTCGAAGCCGAGGATGCCGTTGAAGCCGCTCGTGGGTGTAAAGGTGAAGGTGGTACCGGCCCCGCCCGTACCGCCGATCAGGCTCAGGCTGCCATTGACCACATTGCTGATGCGCGATCGTGAGATCGGCATCCGCATCGTCCACGTCGGTTGCATTTAGCAGGGACAGCAGCTCGTCATGGCTGTAGACCCGGTCTGTGTCCTGTGTGCCGGTGTCGCTGGTGACGGCATCGACCTGTGGCGCATCGTTGAGTGGATCGACCGTCAGCGTGGCCGTGTTTGGCTGTGCTTTCGCTGCCGTCGCTCACGTCGAAGCCGAACGTTACCCCCCCGCTCCAGTTCAGGGTCGGGGTAAATGTCCATGTGCCGTCGGCATGATCGACCAGCGTGCCGCTGCCGCCGGTCACGGCCAGGTTCCCGGCGGCCAGTTCCGCGGGCAGGTTGTCGACATCGCTGACGCCCGCCAGCAGCTCGGCCTGGGTGATGAGCCGGCCGGCATCCTCGTCACTGTTGCCGAGGTCAACCGGGGTCACCACCGGCGCATCATTGACCGCGCGTCACCTCCAGCATCACCTGCGCCAGGTTCGAGGTGTCCCCGCTGTCGTCCCTGACCGTGTAGCTGAAGGCGTCGCTGCCGCGTGTAGTCCGCGTCCGGGGTATAGGTCACCACGCCGCTGACGGCATTGACGGACAGCGTGCCATGGAGCGGTCCGCTGACGATGCTGACCGTGGCCGGGTCGAGGCTGCCGTCGGGATCCGTGTCGTTGGCAAGCACGTCGATCGCGACCGCGGTGTCCTCCGCCGTGCTCAGCGGTGTCGCGAGGCTGCCGTCGTCTGTAGCCAGCGGGGCGTTGTTCGGACTGACAAATACGAGCGCCAGCCCGTCAAGATGCTCATCGCCTGAATCCAGGCCGACATCCGCACCGGCGAAAAACATCGATGCCGTCGCCTCCCCGTTGCCGGTGCCGGCCACCAGGGTGGTCTTTGTCACCGCCAGCGCAAAAACATCACTGTTTTTGACGCTGAGGTTGTTCTTCCCCACGTCGGTACTCGCGTGGACACTCAGCAGGATCGTACCGGACCCAAGGGTCTGTCCACCCGTGCTGGTTGACCTTTCGACCAGGTCAATGCCCCAGATATGTCCACCGAGTCTTCACATTGACATCGCTGCCATCCAGCAGCGTAACGGGTATGCCGCTGGTGGACCCCGCCCCGACGTCGCCTGTCTCCCAGAGCGTTATCTTTTTGTCGAATACGCCGCCGCTCGCGGACATCAGGAAATCACCTTTCTGCAGGACCGTGTCACCCACGGTGGTGTTCTGCTGCACGAGGGTGAGGGCGCGGATGTCGGCACCGAGCGGGTTTTCCAGCAGCATGGCAAAGGTGCCGGCACTGTAATCACCTGCGCTATCCGGGCGGAAGACAAACACGTCGTTGTCTTTCACCGTGAGCGTGTTCGTGAATCCCGGCGCAGCCGGCACGGAGCTGCTGGCCAGGGTATTGCTGTCCTGGTCCAGGGATAGCAGCAGGTCACCTGCCTTGAGCTGGAAGCCGGAGCTGCCAAGCTGCATGTCACGCGTGACATAATGTATCGCATTGGTATCGGCGCCCGGCGCGAACCGGTCGATATCAAATGCCGCCGCAAAGCTGCCACTGGTTGCGGGAGCCTGCGAAGGAAAGATCCGGACTGCCGAACAGCAGCAGATCGCCTTTCTCCCAGGCGTCGAGACCACTTGCACCACCGCTGCTTACATTATGCTCCGTGGTCAGCCACAAGACCCCGTCTACCACCGTCACTGTCGCCGTTTCGGACCCCTGGCTGAAGGCCGTGT